>DASZPT010000321.1:0-2523 GCA_035549935.1 Gemmatimonadales bacterium | reverse complement strand
CGGAGGCCGCATCCGCCATTTCCCGGTACGCCACCGCCGGGTCGGGCGCCTGGAGGATCGGGCGGCCGACCACCAGATGGGTGGCCCCCGCGCGGACCGCCTCGGCGGGGCCGGCGGTGCGAACCTGGTCGCCCGCCGCATCCCCCGGGCGGCGGATTCCGGGCACCACAATCCACCCTCCCATTCCCCAGGTGTTCCGGACCCGGGCAATCTCGAGCGGCGAACAAACCACGCCCCGGAGCCCGGAGGACTTCGCAAGTCCTGCCAGCCGTTCGACTTCCGGCATCAGCTCCGGGGTCCCCCGCCCCACCACCTCGGCGAAGCTCTCGGGGCTATGCGAGGTCAGGACCGTCACCCCAACGATCCCGAGGTCTGGTCCGGCCTCGTTCGCCGCGCCAGCCATCATGGCCGCTCCGCCCAGGGTATGCACCGTGGCCATCGCGACCCCCAACTCGCGGGCGGCGGCCACCGCCTCGCTGACCGTGTGGGGGATGTCGTGCCATTTGAGGTCGAGGAAGACCTGGAGCCCGCGCTGCTGCAGCTCACGTACCAGCGCCGGCCCCTCGCGGGTGAACAGGATGGAGCCGACCTTCACCCACCGCGCCGAGGGGATGCGATCGAGCAGGCGGCGGGCGTCGTTCGCCGGGAGGTCGAGGGCAATGATGATTTCGGCCATGGGGTGGACTCAGGTCTGGGGGTAAGCGGGTAAGCGAAGGCAGGAAGGGCTCGGCGGGGCGGGTACAGTAGGGGCGACCGAGTGTGTCGCCCCACTATACCCGCCCGCCAAGCCCACGCACCACGCGTTCGGGAAGCCGCGGGTCCGCCAGCGCCGCGGTGCCGATGGCCACTAGAGACGCGCCGGCATCAAGATATTGCCGGGCATCATCCGCCGAGCGGATGCCGCCGACTCCGATCACTGTCATCCCGCCGCTCCGTTCCATGATCCGCCGGGTCGCGAGCACCCCCACAGGCAGCAATGCCGGTCCGCTCACCCCCCCAAAGCCGTTCCCGAGCCGCGGAGTTCCCCCTTCGGCAAGGTATCCGGGCAGGGTGTTCACGACGGTCACTCCGTCGGCCCCGGCGTCCCGCGCGACCAGCGCCATGCCGGCGATGTCCGGGAGCGCCGGCGACAGCTTCGCGAGCAGTGCCTTCCGGGTCCGCTTGCGGGCGGCACTGATGACGCTGGTGACACTTGCCGGGTCCGCCCCGAACTCGAGTCCACCGGCCGAGGTGTTGGGACAGGAGAGATTGAGCTCGAAGGCGGTGATGCCGTCGAACTGATCGAGTCCGGCCACCACGTCGGCAAAATCCTCGACCTCGAACCCGACCACATTCACCAGCAACCGGGCCCGCTTGAGGTTGGCCACCATCCACGGCAGCTGCTCCTGCTGGACCGTGGCGAGCCCGGGGTTGGCGAGCCCGATGGAGTTGAGCATGCCGAAGGGAAACTCGGCCACGCGCGGGGCCTTGTTGCCGGCCCTCGGCAGTGGTGAAACCGCCTTGCAGACGATGCCGCCGAGCTGTTCGAGATCGATGACCCCGGCGACTTCCCGACCGAAGCCGGCGGTACCCGCCGCCAGGAGAACAGGATTCTGGAACTCGGTTCCGAAGACGGTGCGGGCAAGCCGCGGGCTCAAAACTGGGGCTCCGTCGTCGGCGTGGAGGGACGGTTGGGCTGGGAGGGGCGCCGCTGGGCCGGGGTGCCACGGGGAGCATTGCTCCGGCCGGCCTGGTAGTTCGCCACAAAACGCCGCAGCGAGTCCTCCAGTTCCCCGAGCTGTGGGCTGTCGCCCCCATCGGTGGCGATGAGATACGGGCTCGCGGTGTAGGTGGCACGCATGCGAGCCTGGAGGCTGTCGGCATCGAGCGGCTGGAGGTCCAGCAGCGCAAGCAACGCCTTCGGGGCGAAGGGAGAGGCAGGCCACTCGTCCATGATGCGGCGGAACTGGAGCGCAGCAAGGCGGGGCGCGCCGAGGGAATCGCGTGCCAACTCACCGGCAAGGAAGAGGCGGAGATCGCCCTGCGGCACCTCGGGCGTAAGGCTGTCGGCGGTCGCGGCGACTTTCCGCGCCACTTGGGCCAGGCGCTGGGCCATAGGCATCATCGCGCCGGCACCTTCCTCCATCCCCGCGATCTCTCCCGCAATGACCCGCAGGGAATCCAGATGGTCGACCTCCAGCAGCCGCCGCCTGGCGAGGAACATCTGGGCCTCGGCCACCTGGTCGGTGCCGGCTGCCACCGACTCCACGGCGTGGACCCGCGCCAAACCGCGCGCCGCATCGATGCGGGTGAGGCGCTCGGCGTCCTGCAGCAACAGGCGGCCACGGTAGCTTGGTGTGAGGGCGGCCCAGGCCACCAGACGATCGGTGAGAGCCGAGGCTGCTTCGGCATCCTTCGCACCGACCAGAGCCACGATATCGACCCACGGCGCGGCGGTGTCCTTTGCGGCGATGAGTGAATCGACGGTCGCACCGACCGCGGGAAGATCACCGATGCCGGCGAGGGCAGCGGCACGCTCACCCT
>DASZPT010000320.1:0-6628 GCA_035549935.1 Gemmatimonadales bacterium | reverse complement strand
GTCCTGCTGAGCTGGCACGAGTCGCTGCTGCCGGTACTCTGGCATCACCGCCGGCGCGGAATCGCCGCGCTGGTGAGCGAGGCGAGGGACGGCCAGTACCTCGCCCGCCTGGCGGAGCTGCTGGGATACCGCCTGATCCCGGGCTCCAGTACGCGGGGTGGCGTGAAGGCGCTCAAGGGGGCGATCCGGGCCCTCGAGGACGGCGTCCCGGTGGGGCTCACGCCCGATGGGCCGCGCGGGCCCCGGCGGGTGGTGAAGCCCGGGGTAATCGCCGCGGCGGGACGGGGGCAGGCCGTGATCCTCCCGGTGCACGCGGAGGCCCGGCCCGCGTGGCGGGCCCGCTCGTGGGACCGCTTCCTGGTGCCCCCGCCGTTCGCCCGGGTGCGGCTCGCCTACGGGGAGCCCTTCCGGGTGGAGGCGGGGCGGGGTGGACGGGAGGCCGGGATGGCCCGGGTGACCCACGAACTCGACCGAGTCACGAGGCTGGCGGCATGGCCCGACGTCGCACCGACACGCACCGGCTGATCCGGTGGCTCTGGACCAGCCGGCGCCTGGATGCCCGGCTGGCGCGAACGGCGCTGCTCCCGGTCTCGGCCCTCTGGTGGGCCTGGATGCGGGGCCGCCGTTCCGCCTATGCGCGGGGATGGCTCCCGGTGCACGACCTGCCGCTGCCGTCGGTGGCGGTCGGGAACCTGACGGTGGGCGGCTCCGGCAAGACCCCGATCGCGATGTGGATCGCGAAGTACTACGCCGATCGGGGCACCGTCCCGGGGATCCTGCTCCGCGGCTACGGCGGCGGGGACGAGGCCAAGGTGCATGTGCGGAACCTGCCGTCGGCTCACGTCGTTGCCGACCCCGACCGCGCCGCCGGGGCGGAGCGGGCCCTCGCCCGCGGGGCCCAGGTGCTGGTGCTGGACGACGCCTTCCAGCGTCTCGATCTCCGGCCGGACCTCAATGTGCTGGTGGTGAGCGCCGAGACGACCCGGGCGGTGAACTGGCTGTTGCCCGCCGGACCTTTCCGCGAGGGCTGGGAGGCGATCGCGCGGGCGGACCTCGTGATCGTGACCCGGAAGCGGGCGACCCGCGAGAGCGCGGAACGCCTCGCCGCCTCGCTCCGCGGCCGGGTGCGCGGACCGGTGGCCATCGCCCACCTGGGGCTCGCGCGCTTCGAGGGACTGGTCTCCGGGACCCGGACCGAGCCCTCGGCGCTCAAGGGACGGCGGGTCGTGGCCGCGAGCGCCATCGCCGATCCCGAGGGATTCGTCGCCCAGACCAAGGCCACCGGGGCCGCGGTGCAGGTGGCGACCTGGAAGGATCATCACGAGTACCGCCAGGAGGACATCGCCTGGCTGGCCCATGCCGCCCGGCGGGCCGACCACGTGGTCATCACCGAGAAGGACGCGGTGAAGCTGCGCGACCAGTGGCCGGCGGACGCGCCCGAGCCGCTGGTGGCCGTGCTGGATCTCACGTGGGAGGAAGGCGGCGACGATATCGCCGTGGCGCTCGATGCGGTCATCACCCCCGCCGAGCGCCTGTAACGTCTAACGGAGAACGTATGACATCGACCAGTCCGCGCCCCAGTCAAACCGTCATCCGGCCCGACAAGGACCATTTCCTCGAGGCGGAAAACCCGTTCGAGGAGATGATGTCCCGCTTCGACATCGCGGCCACCCGACTGGGCCTCGAGCCCGGGCTCTACAAGATCCTGCGCACCCCCGAGAAGCAGATCACCGTTGCCGTGCCGGTCCGCCTCGACAATGGCGAGGTGGAGGTGTACACCGGCTACCGGGTGATCTACAACACCTCACGGGGACCCGCCAAGGGCGGAATCCGCTTCGACATGCAGGTGACCCAGGAGGAGGTGAAGGCCCTCGCCGCCTGGATGACCTGGAAGTGCGCGGTGGTGAATCTCCCCTTCGGCGGCGCCAAGGGCGGCGTGATCTGTGATCCCTCGGTGATGTCCAACGGCGAGATCGAGCGGCTCACCCGGCGCTATACCTCCGGCATCATCGAGACCCTGGGTCCCGACAGCGACGTGCCCGCCCCGGACGTCAACACCAACGAGCGGGTCATGGCGTGGGTGATGGACACCTACTCGATGCACAAGCGGCACACCGTCACCGCGGTGGTCACCGGCAAGCCGATCGAGATGGGTGGCTCGCTCGGGCGGCGCGAGGCGACCGGGCGGGGCTGCATGTTCGTCACCCGCGAGGCCCTCAAGCGGCTCAAGATGCCGGTCAAGGGCACCCGCGTGGCGGTCCAGGGCTTCGGGAACGTGGGATCGGTCGCCGCCGACCTCATGGCGAAGCAGGGAATGACCATCGTCGCCGTGAGCGACAAGTCGGGCGGGATCTACAACCCGAAGGGGCTCGACCTCGCCGACGTCTTCCAGCATGTCCGCGGCAAGAAGTTTCTCAACGCCTACCAGAACGCCCAGCAGATCTCCAACGACGAACTCCTCACCCTCGACTGCGACGTGCTGGTGCCCGCCGCGCTCGAGAACGTGATCCACGACGAGAACGCCGGCCAGATCAAGGCCAAGATCATCTGCGAGGGCGCCAACGGCCCGACCACCGCGGCGGCGGACGACATCCTGCAGCAGAAGGGGATCTTCGTGATTCCCGACATCCTGGCCAACGCCGGCGGCGTCACCGTGAGCTATTTCGAGTGGGTCCAGGACCGCGGGGGCTACTTCTGGGACGAGGAGACCGTGAACAACCGCCTCGAGCGGATCATGGTGAACTCGTTCGACGAGGTCGCCGCCATGGTGGACAAGCACGGCGTCTCCACCCGCATCGGGGCCTACATGCTGGCGATCGACCGGGTCGCGGCGGTCCACCGCCTGCGGGGGATGTACGCGTAGGCGGCACGGCGGCAGGAGGGTACAGCGGCCAGTTGGACACCCCAACTGGCCGCTGGCACAATGAAGACCACGCTCCTCGCGGTCGGAAAGCTCCGGCCGGCGTTCCGGCACGCCGCCGACGAGTACCTGTCCCGGCTCCGGCGGTACGGCCCGACCGACGAGATCGAGGTGCGCGAGGCGGGGAAGTCCCCGACCGCCGCGGAGTCGCTCAGGGAGGAAGCCGGTCGGCTCGCGGGGAAACTCCCCGGGGGCGCGCTCGTCATCGCGCTGGACCGCGAGGGGGAGGGCTGGAGCAGCGAGGCGCTGGCGGTCCGGCTCGGGCGCTGGCGGGACGAGGGGCGCCACCTGGCCTTCCTGGTGGGCGGCTCCCACGGGCTCGCGCCGGACCTCGCCCGCGCGGCCCAGCACCGCTGGAGCCTCGGCCCGATCACGCTGCCGCACGAGCTTGCCCGCGTGGTCGTCTACGAGCAATTGTACCGGGCCTGGACTATCATCCGGGGCGAACCGTACCACAAGTAGACGCCGAACGCCGCCTGCGATGACGCCTGCCGACTGCGCCTCCATCCTGTCCCGCCGCTCTGCCGCGCCCCATGGCTGAGTGGTTCGAGGAGTGGTTCGGCGAGGAGTATCTCCACCTCTATCCCCACCGCAACGACGCCGACGCCGGGCGCGTGATCGCGCTGCTCACCCGGGTGCTGCCCTGGGAGCGGGGCTGGCGGGTGCTCGACGTCGCCTGCGGTGCCGGACGCCACCTCGCGGCCCTCGAGCGGGCCGGCGTCGTCCCCTTCGGGTTCGATCTCTCCCGTGCACTCCTCCGCCGCGCCGCCGCCTGCACCCGGCGGCCGCTGGTGCGCGCCGACATGCGGGCCCTCCCGTTCCGGCCCCGCGCCATGGACCTCACCGTCAATCTCTTCACCAGCTTCGGTTACTTTGCCGCCGACGAGGAACACCAGGATGCCCTGGGCCAGATGCTGTCGACGGTGCGCCCCGGCGGCTGGTTCGTCATCGATTTCCTGAATGCCGAGCAGGTGCGCGCCTCGCTGGTCGAGGCCGAGATCACCCGCTATGGCGACGTGAGCGCCGAGGTGCGGCGCCGGATCACCCGCGACGAGCGATTCGTGGAAAAGACCATTCGCCTCCCCGACGGACGCGCCTTCCAGGAACGGGTCCGGCTGCTCGGCCCCGACGACCTCGAGCGGATGATCGCCGCGCATGGCGCCGTCGTCACCGGCCGCTACGGCGACTACGAGGGCGCGCCGCTGGGCCGCGGGCCGCGGACCATTCTCACCGCCCGGGTACCGGCATGACCCTCCGTATCGTGACCACGCCCCTCGGGGCCCCGCTCGCGTGGCCCGCCCCGCGCGAGGGCGGCATCGATCCCGCCCTGCGCGAGGCCTTCGTCGCCGCCACCGGGACCGCGGACGGGCTCGCGCGGCTATGCGATCCGTCGACCCTCGTGGTCACGACGGGACAGCAACCCGGCCTCCTGACCGGTCCGCTCTACACGATCCACAAGGCGCTGTCGGCGGTGGCGCTGGCCCGGATCTGCGAGGAACGGTGGCGCCGCCCGGTGGTCCCGGTCTTCTGGGCCGCCGGCGGCGATCACGATTTCGCCGAGGGGAATCATGCGAGCTGGATCGGCGCCGACGGCACCACCGTGACCATGACGCTCCGCGAACGGGCCCCGGATGCGCCACTCACGCCGCTCTACCGCGAACCGGTCGGCCCCGAGATCGTCCCGGTGCTCGAACGGCTGGAGCAGGACCTGGCCCAGACCGCCTTCGGCGGGGAGGTCATGGCCCTCTTCCGCCGCTGGTACCGCCCGGAGGCGAACCTCGCGGAGAGCTGCGCCCACGTGATCGCGGAGCTGCTGGCGCCCTTCGGGGTGCTGGTCTTCGACGCGACCCACCCCGCCGTGAAACAGGCCCAGATGCCGCACCTTCTCCGGGCGCTGGAACGGAGCGCGGCGCTCGACCAGGCCCTGGAGCAGCGCCACCGGGAGCTCACGGCGGAGGGACGCGACCCCGGGGTGACGGTGGGGGATGGGGCGACGCTGGTCATGTTCGAGGGCCGGGAAGGACGCGATCGCCTGGTGGCCCGCTCGCCCGGGTTCCAGACCCGCCGGAGCCAGGAGCAGCTGTCGCTGGCCGAGGTCGAGCGGTTCGCCCGGGACGAACCCGGCCGCTTCTCGCCCAACGTGCTGCTCCGGCCGGCCATCGAGAGTGCCCTCCTCCCCACCGTCGCGTACCTCGCGGGCCCCGGCGAGCTTCGCTACCTCGCGCTGGCCGAGGCGGTCTACCAGACGCTGGGGATCCCGCGGCAACTCCCCCTGCCGCGCTGGTCGGGGATCATGCTCGATGCCAGGGTCGACCGGGTCCTCGACAAGTACAAGGCCAGTCTGGAGGAGCTGATGGAGCCGGGCCAGCGCCTCGAGGCCCGGGTGGTCCGCGACCAGCTCCCCGCCGAGGCCCGGCAGGCCCTGGAGCAGCTCCGCGCGGCCATCACCCAGAACTACGAGATCCTCGCGCGCGCCGCGGCGGGCATCGATCCGACGATCGAGAAACCGGTCCGTAACCTCGCCGCCCGCGCCGTGAGCGACTCCGAGGAGGCGGAGAAGAAGCTGGTGAATCACCTCAAGAAGCGGCAGGAGATCGAGACCCGGCAGATCGCGCGCGCCCGGGAGCTGGTGCTTCCGCTGGGACGGCCGCAGGAGCGGGTGCACACCATCGCGGCGTGGCTGGCCCGCTATGGTCCCACCCTCCTCACCGATCTCGAGACGACCGCGCTCGACTGGTACCGCACCGGGCTTGAAGGCCTCGGCGGACCGTCGTAGACTCGGACCATGGCATTTCTCGGCATTCTCCTGCTGGTCGCACTGATGATCCCGCTCATCGGGATCGTGATTGACTCGCCTATCGGGCGGGCGATCGCGCGGCGGGTCGAGGGGCCGGAGCAGGTTCCCGCCAGCGTGGCCGACCTGGCCCGCAAGCTCGAAGCCCTCGAGATCGAGGTGGATGACCTGCAGCGGAACGTCCAGGCGCTGCAGGAGGAGAACCAGTTCCTCCAGCGCCTGCTGGAGGACAATCCCCGCTCCTCGCTGCCCCCGCCGCCCAAGCCCTGACCGGATCCCGGCAACAGCCGCCGTCGGGCGGCCGGACCTCCCACGCGGCGCTGGTCGCGGCCGGCATCTTCCTGAGCCGGATCTTCGGCCTCGTACGGCAGCGGGTGCTGGCCCACTATCTCGGCCTCTCCGACGCCGCCGATGCCTTCACCGCGGCGATCCGGATTCCCAATCTGCTCCAGAATCTGCTCGGCGAGGGCGTGCTCTCCGCCTCGTTCATTCCGGTCTACGCCCGCCTCCGGGCCGAGGGGCGGGACCACGAGGCGGAAGAGGTCGCCAACGCCGTGTTCGGGCTCCTCGCGTTCGCCGCGTCGCTCATCGTGCTGGCCGGCGTCGCCGCCGCGGCCCCCCTCACCGACCTCATCGCGGGCGGCTTCGAGGGAGACAAGCGGGCGCTCACGATTCGGCTGGTGCGGCTGCTCTTCCCCGGGGCGGGGCTCCTCGCTCTCTCCGCCTGGTGCCTCGGAATTCTCAACAGCCACCGCCGCTTCTTCCTCTCCTACGCGGCCCCGGTGGTCTGGAACCTCGCGATCATCGTGACGGTGATCCTCTCTCCGTCGCGCAACGACGTGGATGCCGCGGCCCTCGCCGCCGCCATCGGGGCGGTGCTCGGGAGCGCGCTCCAGTTCCTGGTCCAGGTTCCG
>DASZPT010000319.1:0-11758 GCA_035549935.1 Gemmatimonadales bacterium | reverse complement strand
GGGGGTGACGAGCTCATAGACGTAGAGGCCGCGCGCGCCGGTCGAGCCGTACTCCGTGGTGTACGCCAGCCACTTGCCGTCGTCCGAGACCTGGATGTCGCTTACAGTGGCGATGTTCGGCGTGATGATCGAGTCCGCCAGGACCGGGGCCCCGTTCCCGTCGAGCCGCCAGATCTTCACCGCGTTGCCGGGCGTGCCGGGCGGCCGCAGAGCGCCGCCCCAGGTCCCCGTGTACGCATAGCCGTCCGTCAGCCAGAGATCGCTGGTATAGCGCTCCGGGACGTTGTTCCCGCCGCCGGTGACGGTGAAGCTCCCGGTGCCGGTCACGTGGAAGGTCGTCGAGTCATGACCCGGCCAGACCGCGCGCACGATGTTGCCGCCGACGCTGCCGCCGAGGGTGAGCGTCACCGACGCGGCGCCATCGGCGTCGGTGAACACCGTGTCGTCGGAAAGCTGGCCACCGCCCAGCAGCACCCGCCAGGCGACCGGCTCACCCGCAATCCCCGCCGCTCCGTCGCGAATGCTCACCGTGAGGGCGGCCGGGGCAGCGCTGCCCGGCGTCCCCTGCTGGTTGTCGCCCGACGCCTTCGACAACTGCTTCTGCGCCGGCGGCGGCCCGGTGACATTCCCTCCCTTGTCGCCGCCGCAGGCGGCCGCGCCCACGGTGGCGATCACGAGAAGGGCGGCGCGGCGGAATCGGGTCGTGGTCATGAGTCGTCGTCCTGGAGATGGTGCATGTCGCCGTGATGCGTCCCGGCGTCGAGCAGGTCGCCGTAGCGCCCCATGCGGTGGCCCCGCATCTGCCACATCAGGCGCACACCCGCCGAGACCTCGCGGATCGTGTCCTTCCCGTAGAGGGCCTCCGGCGTGAGGATTCCGCCGTCGGTGTTCCGGGCCCGTCCCAGCGTCCCTTCGACGAACGGCCGGATCTCGAGCCGCGCGCGCGCCGCCTGGAATCCCCGGCTCACCCCGACGGTGTGGAGCGTGAACCGGGTGATGCCGAGGATCGAGTTCTCGAGGTGAGGCCGCACCGACCGGAAGGGATCCAGTTCGCGCGAATCCTCGGGCCGGTCGCTCCGCTCGAAACGGTAGTAGATCTGCCCCTGCCCCAGCGAATACGAGGCCTCCCCGAGCACGCTCCGGAAGACGAAGAACCCCTCCGCTTCCTCGGTCCGGGCCCACTCGACCAGCGCGTAGCCCCGACCGGGGCCCACCCGCCGGTCGAGCCGTCCCGCGACATGCCATTTCCACGCATCGGTCCCCGCCCCCGGCCGGTGCTCGGGGGAATGGACCTTCGCGCGCGAGGCGGACAGCTCGACACCCGCCACCGGGAACACGGTGAGGCGGGCGGACCAGGAGTCGCCGAATCGACCGCGCACGCGGGGCCACTGCCCTGGCCGCTCCGGCTCGTCCCCGTTGAAGAGACCGGCTTCGATCGCCGCCGGCCCGACCCGGACGCCCGCCTGGACCACCGCCCGCTCGAGAATCTGCGCCAGGTGATGATTCACCGGGTAACGCAGGACCGGCCGGCTCATCGGGTCGTCGGAGCCGAACGGCGCGAATCCCTTGCCGGCCGTGATCGAGACGACCGCCCCGCCATCGCGACGCCCGAGCAGGTCGACCCCCGAGAGCAGCAACTCGTGGGCGTAGGTGTGCGGGTGCCGTCGGTCGTTGAACCCCTCGCCCCACGCGCCGGGCGTGAGCTCCCCGTGCGGGATCGTCTGTCCCTCGAGGTTCAGCGTCCCGAGGAACCGCAGGTGCCCGCCCAGTCCCGCGGCGTGCAGCATGGCCACCGGCTGCACCACCCGCCCCTCGGTCAGCGTCCCGCCGCCGGGGATCGGGTCGACCGAGGTGACGCTGGGAATCGCCTGGACGGAGACCCGGAGGGTGACCGGGCCCTGGGCCGGGAGCCCCTTTGCGAGGAGCGATACGGCCGCGAGGCCAGCGGCGCCGGCACGCATCATCGTTCCAGTCTCGCTCCAGGGGGGATACGCACGCGGCCCGGACGTTGGGAGACGCCCGGGCCGCTGGATCGTCGCACGGACCGCCCGGTCAGATCGCGGCCTCGGCCGCGTTCTCCTCCCGGCGCGTGGCCGAGGCGGTGATGTAGTCGCGATAGAGGCGTGTGATCCAGTCGATCCGGATCTGTTTGGGACAGGCCTCCTGGCACTCACCGTGCCACGTGCAGCCACCGAAGCCCTCGTGGTCCATCTGCTCCACCATGCCGAGCGCGCGGCGCCGACGCTCCGGCTGGCCCTGCGGCAGCATCGCGAGATGGCCCGCCTTGGCCGAGGTGAAGAGCATCGCGGAGGCGTTGGGGCAGGCCGCCACACAGGCCCCGCAGCCGATGCACTGGGCCGCATCCATGGCCAGGTCGGCGTCGGTCTTCGGGACCGGGAGGGCGTTGCCGTCGGGGGCGCTGCCGGTGGAGACGGATACGAACCCGCCCGCCGCGATGATCCGGTCGAACGCGCTCCGGTCCACCACCAGGTCCTTGATCACCGGGAAGGCGCGCGCCCGCCACGGCTCCACGTAAATCGTGTCCCCGTCCTTGAAGCTCCGCATGTGGAGCTGGCAGGTGGCGGTGCCCTTCATGGGCCCGTGCGCCACCCCGTTGATCATCATGCCGCAGGAGCCGCAGATCCCTTCCCGGCAATCGTGATCGAACGCGATCGGCTGCTCCCCCTTCTGGATCAGCCCCTCGTTGACCACGTCCAGCATCTCGAGGAAGGACATGTCCGGGCTCACCCCGGGGGCCTCGTAGCGGACCATCTTTCCGCTGCCGCTCCCGGCCGCCTGGCGCCAGACCATCAGCGTGAGGTTCATCGTCCCGGTCGCGCCGCCGCTCACTTGTAGCTCCGCGTAGAGAGGTGCACGTTCTCGAACTCGAGCGGCTCCTGGTGGAGCACGGGGGGCTTGTCGACCCCCTGGTACTCCCAGGCGGCCACGTAGCAGAACTTGTCGTCGTCCCGCCGGGCCTCGCCGTCCTCGGTCTGGTGCTCGGTCCGGAAGTGCCCGCCACAGGACTCCTCGCGGTGCAGCGCGTCCCGGCACATCAGCTCGGCGAACTCCAGGAAGTCGGCCACCCGGCCGGCCTTCTCGAGCGACTGGTTGAGCTCCGTCCCGCTGCCGGGCACCGTCACGTTCTCCCAGAATTCCTGCCGGAGGGCGGGGATCTTTTCGAGGTTCTCCCTCAGGCCGGCGGCGTTGCGGGCCATGCCGCAGTTGTCCCACATGAGCCGGCCCAGCTCCCGGTGGAACGAATCGACCGTCCGCTTCCCCTTGATGGTCAGGAGGGTCTTCGTCCGCGCCTCGACCTCGGCCTCGGCCGCCTTGAAGGCGGGGTGCGATGCGTCGACCTTCGGCAGCTTCGCGGTCGCCAGGTAGTCGCCGATGGTGTACGGGATCACGAAGTAGCCGTCGGCCAGGCCCTGCATCAGGGCGCTCGCGCCCAGCCTGTTCGCGCCGTGGTCGGAGAAGTTGGCCTCGCCCAGGACGTGGAGCCCCGGGATGGTGCTCATGAGGTTGTAGTCGACCCAGAGCCCGCCCATCGTGTAGTGCACCGCGGGGAAGATCCGCATCGGCACCTGGTACGGGTTCTCGTCCGTGATCCGCTGGTACATCTCGAAGAGGTTGCCGTACCGTTCGCGGATCTTCTGCTCGCCGACCCGCCCGATCGCGGCCGCGAAGTCGAGGTAGACGCCGAGGCCGTTCGGCCCGACCCCCCGCCCTTCGTCGCAGACCTCCTTCGCGGCCCGGCTCGCGATGTCGCGGGGCGAGAGGTTGCCGAAGCTCGGGTACTTCCGCTCGAGGTAGTAGTCGCGCTCGGCCTCGGGAATCTGGCCCGGGGGCCGCCGGTCGCCCTTCTGCTTCGGCACCCAGACCCGGCCGTCGTTGCGGAGGGACTCACTCATCAGGGTAAGCTTCGACTGGTAGTCGCCGCTCACCGGAATGCAGGTCGGGTGGATCTGGGTGAAGCAGGGATTGCCGAACGCCGCCCCGCGCTTGTAGGCGCGGTAGGTGGCGGTGACGTTGCAGCCCTTGGCGTTGGTGGAGAGGTAGAAGACGTTCCCGTAGCCGCCGGTCGCGAGAATCACGGCGTCGGCGGCATGCGAGCTGATCTTCCCGGTCACGAGGTCCCGCACCACGATGCCGCGGGCGACTCCGTCGACCAGCACCAGGTCGAGCATTTCGGTCCGCGGATACATCTTCACCGTGCCCGCCGCGACCTGCCGCTCCAGCGCCTGGTAGCAGCCCAGCAGCAGCTGCTGGCCGGTCTGGCCCCGGGCGTAGAAGGTCCGCGACACCTGGGCTCCGCCGAACGAGCGGTTCGCCAGCAGCCCGCCATACTCCCGCGCGAACGGCACGCCCTGCGCCACGCACTGGTCGATGATGTTGACGCTGATCTGGGCCAGGCGATACACGTTCGCTTCCCGCGCCCGGAAGTCGCCGCCCTTCACCGTGTCGTAGAAGAGCCGCCAGATCGAGTCGCCGTCGTTCTGGTAGTTCTTGGCGGCGTTGATGCCCCCCTGCGCCGCGATCGAGTGGGCCCGTCGCGGCGAGTCCTGGAAGCAGAAGCAGCTCACGTTGTAGCCGAGCTCGCCCAGGGTGGCCGCGGCCGACCCCCCGGCGAGGCCCGAGCCCACCACGATGACCGAGTATTTCCGCTTGTTGGCCGGATTCACCAGCTTCATCGCGAAGCGATGCTGGTCCCACTTGTCCTGGATCGGGCCGGACGGAATCTTGGCGTCGAGTTTCATGATGCGGTCGGCCTCCCGCCTACCGGAGCCATCCCAGCAGCACCGCGACCGGGATCGCGGTGAAGCCGAGCCAGACGACGGCCGCGACGGCGGTCGTGAGGGGGCGATGGCGGGGGTGCGGATCCTCGGGACCGATCCCCAGCGTCCGGAAGGCGGACCAGGCGCCGTGGTAGAGGTGCAGCCCCAGCGCCAGCATCGCCACGATGTAGAAGAGCGCCACGCCCGGCCGGGCCAGGCCCGTCACGAGGTTGTGGTAGACGTCCCCCGGAATGAAGTCGGGGTGCACGTCGCCGGTGGTGAAATGGAGCAGGTGATACGGAATGAAGAGGAGCAGGACGACGCCGCCGAGCCTGATGGACCGCGAGGCGAGGGTGGACATCTGGGGGGCCTGCCGCGCGTACCCGGCCGGCCGCGCGGCGCGACCGCGGACGGTGAGCTGCCAGGCGGCCACGATGTGGAGCCCGACGCTGACCAGCAGGACCACCCGGAGCGCCAGCACGATCTCGTGCAGCGGACCGTGCAGCATCGCCCCGTAGGCGTTGAACTTCTCCGCGCTCTCGAAGGCTTGCAGGTTGCCGAGCATGTGGGCGATGACGAACCCGACCATGATGAGGCCGGTCGCCCCCATGACGACCTTCTTGCCGAGCGTCGAGTGCCAGAACCGGGCCAGCCGCGTCACGCTCACCCCAGCGCTTTCATGGTGTCGCGGACCGCGTCCGCGCTCTTGTGGAGCGCGGCCTTCTCGTCGGCGGTGAGCTGGATCTCGACGATCTGCTCGAGCCCGTTGCGGCCCAGCTTGCAGGGAACGCCGCAGAAGACGTCCCGGAGGCCGAATTCGCCGGTGAGCCACGCGGCGCACGGCAGGATCCGCTTCCGGTCCAGCACGATGGCCTCGGCCATCTGGACCGCCGCCGCGCTCGGCGCGTAATAGGCCGAGCCAGTCTTGAGGAAGTTCACGATCTCGGCGCCCCCGTTGCGGGCCCGGGTCACGATCGCGTCCAGCTTGTCCTTCGCGAGCAGCTGCGTGATCGGGATCCCGGAGACGGTCGTGTAGGAGATGAGCGGCACCATCGTGTCGCCGTGCCCGCCCAGCACCATCGCCTGGATGTCCTCGACCGACACGTCGATCGCCTCCGCCAGGAAGGCGCGATAACGCGCGGTATCGAGCACACCGGCCATGCCGATGACCCGCTCGCGGGGAAAGCCCGAGGCCCGCATGGCGACGTAGCACATCACGTCGAGCGGATTCGAGACCATGATGATGATCGCGTTCGGCGCGACCCGCTTGATCTCCTTCGCGACCGACTCGACGATTCCCGCGTTGGTCTTCACCAGGTCGTCACGGCTCATGCCCGGCTTCCGCGCGATCCCCGCCGTCACGATGAACAGCTCGGAACCGGCGGCGGCGTCGTAGCCGTTGCTCCCCACGACGCGGCTGTCGAACCCTTCGACCGGGGCCGACTGCCACTGGTCGAGCCCCTTGCCCTGGGGGATGCCTTCGACGACGTCGACCATGACGACCGTGCGCGCGAGATGCTTCTCGGCAACACGCTGCGCCGCGGTGGCGCCCACATTTCCGGCACCGACAACGGTGATCTTGTTCAGCATGAGTGTGACTTCGCGGGTGTAGAGTCGCTATCTGTGAGCGGATGGACCGGAATTTCCGGGCGGGAAAGTTACCTCCGACGCGGAGTCCGGCAAAGCCCCGAAGATCGGTCGCCGGTCACGAGCCCGCGCGGCCGCCACGTCCCCGGCCCCGGCC
Source organism: Gemmatimonadales bacterium (assembly GCA_035549935.1). Classification (GTDB taxonomy): domain Bacteria; phylum Gemmatimonadota; class Gemmatimonadetes; order Gemmatimonadales; family GWC2-71-9; genus JADJOM01. The sequence continues at coordinate 5,236 of DASZPT010000319.1, read as the reverse complement.
CCGGCCGCGGCCCCGTGCGCGCGAGCGCCCCGGGGATGCGCCCGGTGGCGGCGCCTCCTCCTCCGCGCCGGCGCCATTGCCGGACGCTTCCGCCGCCGGGAGGTCGGTCACGCCCAGCTGGCGGAGCCCCTCGTACAGCACGACGCTGACCGCGTTGGCGAGGTTGAGGCTGCGCACGTCGCCCGGCATCGGGATGCGGTAGCAGCGATCCGGGTGCTTGTCGAGAATCCGCTGCGGCAGCCCGTCGGTCTCGCTGCCGAAGACGAGCACACTGTTGGGCGCGAACGGCGCGTTCCGGTAGTCCTGCTCCGCGTTGGCCGAAAAGTACAGGCACCGTTCGCGGCTGATGGCGTCGCGAAACCGGAACCAGTTGGGGTGCACCCAGAGATCCACCCGGTCCCAGTAGTCGAGTCCCGCCCGCTTCACCTCGCGCGCGTCGAGACTGAAGCCGAGTGGCTCGATCAGGTGCAGCGGCGTGTCGGTCGCCGCGCAGAGACGGGCGATGTTCCCGGTGTTGGGCGGAATCTTCGGCTCGATCAGGGCGATATGGAGCGCCATGGTCTCTCGTGGGTGGCCGGGGCGGTCAGCCGCCCCGGGTGTGCATTTCCTTGTGGGGATCGGTCCGCAGGGTGGACACCTGGTACAGCGCGCCGCGCTCCCGGACCCCGGCGCGCTCCTCGGCGCCCCGGTCCGTGCGCTCTGCCCACGACGCGCGGATGAGCCCCGCCAGTTCCGCGTCGCTCGCCCCGTCGCGGAGCGGGGCCCGGAGGTCCAGCCCCTCGGCGGCGTAGAGACAGCGGAGGAAGTAGCCGTCCGCCGTGAGCCGCGCCCGGTCGCAGGTGCGGCAGAAGGGCTCCGTGGTGCTCGCGATAATGCCGAACGGCGTCCCGTCCGGGAGCCGGAAGCGCTCCGCCGGGGCCGGGTTCCCCGGCTCGGCGGGCAGCGCCTCGATCGGGCCGAAGTGCCGCGACAGGCGCTCCAGCATTTCCCGCCGGGAGACGACCTCGGCCATCGACCACCCGGTGGCGCCGCCCACGTCCATGTACTCGATGAACCGGGGTTCGACCCCGCGGTCCCGCCCGAACTCGAGGAGCGGCACCAGCTCGTCATCGTTGAAGCCGCGGATGATGACGCTGTTCACCTTGATCTCGCGGAACCCGGCGTCCGCCGCCGCGTCGATTCCGGCCAGCACATCGGCGTGCCGCGCCGAGCGCGCGAACTGCGCCATCCGCTCGGGGCGCAGGGTATCGAGAGAGACGTTGATGCGCGTCAGTCCGGCCGCCCGCAGGGCCGCGGCGTTCTGGGCCAGCAGGATGGCATTGGTGGTGAGCGCGACATCACGGATTCCCGGCCGGCGGTGCAGCATCCGGACGAGCGACACCACGTCGTGCCGGAGGAGCGGCTCGCCGCCGGTCAGCCGGACCTTGCCGACCCCGAGACCGGCGAACACCCCGACCAGCCGGTCGATTTCCTCGAACGTGAGGATCGCGGCGCGCGGGAGCCACACATAGCTCTCCTCCGGCATGCAGTAGCGGCACCGCATGTTGCAGCGGTCGGTCACCGACACGCGGAGGCTCCCGAGCGGGCGGGAGAACCGGTCGAGCACCGGGGCGACCGTCACTGGCCCGGCGCCGTCACGATGGGAGCCGCCATGCGCGTGGGATCGACCCACTCGACCGACCCGTCGGCGTAGAACTCCTTCTTCCAGACCGGGACCCGGCGCTTCACTTCCTCGATGACATAGCGGCAGGCCTCGAAGGCCGCGGCGCGATGAGCGCTCGCCGCCACCACGGCCACGGCCGCATCGCCGATCTCGAGGGCGCCGAGCCGATGTTCCAGCGCGATCGCCACGGGCCATCTCCCGGTCGCTTCCGCGACGATCCGCGCCGACTCGGCCTCGGCCATTGCCTCGTACGAGGAGTACTCGAGGCGGAGCACCGCCCTGCCATCCTGGTGATTGCGCACCAACCCGAGGAAGGTGGCGATGCCCCCGCGATCGGCCCCGCTCACCCGCCGGATGAGCGCAGCCAGGTCGATCGGCTCGTGCGTGAGGAAGGCGGACATGACTACCCGCCTGCGAGCGGCGGGAGGAACGCCACTTCGTCCCCGTCGCGGACCGGGGCGGTCAGCCTGGCATGCGCCTGGTTCACCGCTGCGAGCGGCTGGATCGGGAGACGGTCCAGACCGGGCACCGAGGAGCGGAGGTGATGGAGGACGTCCGCGACCGTCGCAGGGTCGGGCAACGTGAGCACCACCGACTCCCGCCCCGCCTGTTCGGCATAGGTCGCGAAGAGGAGAACCTTGAGCGTAAGCGTTCGAGCGGAGGTGGACGGGCCGACAGTCATGCCCAAAGATAATGGTGACCGTGGCTTAGAAGCGGAGAGGGGCGGGTCGTAGACCCGCCCCTCATGGAGTACTTGAAGCCCTGGCTCAGCCGATGGAGCTCTCCGCCGAGGAATCCTCCTCGAACGGTTCATCCGCGACGAGGGCCCGCAACTCCTTGCTGGGCTTGAACACCGGCACGGGACGCGCCGCTACCTCTACCGGGTCACCAGTCCTCGGATTCCGAGCCATCCTGGTCTTCCGCCGGCGGATTTTGAAGGTGCCGAAGCCACGCACCTCGATGTTGTGCTGGTTCTTAAGTGCTTCCTTGACCGCGTCCAGGAAGGCGTCCACGACCCGGGCGCAGTCCTTTTTCGAGATCATGGGCCCGGCGGTCCTGGCAATCGATTCGGTTACCCGTTCGACGAGATCAGCCTTGGTCATGCTTTCCCCCGAGGGTCTCTGCGCCTTGGCCCCATTCGGAGCGTCGGATTACCCCATGAGCCTACGGCCTTAACCGTTGACTGTCAAGGGGTTGGGCCACCAGAGGGGGTTCTGGCGTGCAGCAGACGGAGGAACTCCTGGAAATGTGGGTAGGCGTCGTGCGGTCCAGGAGAGGCTTCCGGGTGGTATTGCACGGCGAACACCGGAAGTTCTTTGTGGCGAAGACCTTCCACTGTTCCGTCGTTCAGATTCTTGTGGGTGACCTCGAGGCCGGGCGCCCCAGGAATGGTAGTTCCCTCGCCCCGGACGGCGAATCCGTGGTTTTGAGACGTGATAAGTATTTGCCCCGTATGGAGATCCCGCACCGGGTGATTTCCCCCGCGGTGACCATAGGGCAACTTGACCGTTTGCCCACCGAAGGCGAGCCCGAGGAGCTGGTGCCCGAGGCAGATGCCGAAGGTGGGGATCCCCTCCGCGGTCAGTTCCTGGATATTCCGGATGGCGTAGCCGACGGCCGCCGGGTCGCCCGGCCCGTTCGAAAGGAAGAGTCCGTCCGGATTCAACTCCCGGACCTCGGCGGCCGGGGTCGAGGCCGGCACCACCGTCACACGGCAGCCGGCAGCCTCGAGCATGCGGACGATGTTGCGCTTCATGCCGTAGTCGTAGGCGACCACGTGCGGCCCATCCCCTGAGCCGGCCACACGCCTCGCGATGCCGGCGCGGGAGGCCAGGTCCAGTCCCTCCATCGAGGGCGACTCCATCAGGCGCAGGGTGAGCGCCGGACTCGGCTCCCGTCCCTCGGCAATCACGCCCCGCATCGCGCCCCGCTCGCGGATGTGGCGGGTCAGGCGCCGGGTGTCGACATTCTCGAGGACGCGGATGCGGGACTCGGCGAGCCACTCGTCCAGCGAACGGGTAGCGCGCCAGCTCGACGGGCGCCGGGCCATCTCGCGGACGACGACCCCGGCCACCTGGGGCGACCCGGACTCCATGTCCTCGGGATTCACGCCGTAGTTCCCGATCATGGGCGCGGTCATCACCACGATCTGGCCGAGATAGCTGGGATCGGTGAACACCTCCTGGTAGCCACTCAGATTGGTGGTGAAGACCACCTCGCCGAAGGCGGCTTCGAGGGGGCGGAGGGTAGTGCCGGCGTACCAGGTGCCGTCCTCGAGCAAAACAAACGCGGGGCGATCGGTCATCCGGTCACCCCGCGCACGCTGCAACAGGTCATCGGTACTTAGTTGTTCGGCTTGGCCGGTGCGGGAGTGGCACCGCTCGGGGCCTGGGCCGGGGCGGGCGCCTGCGTTGTCGGGGGAGCCGGGGTGGTCTGCGGGGCCGTTGTCGGCGCGGTCTGGATCGGGAGGCTCGAGGCCGGGGCCGCCGTCTGGGACTGGCGGATCCGCTCGAGGACCTCGCTGCTGCCGCCGCCCTGTGCGGGCGCGACCAGCGAAATGATCAGGGCCAGCGCCATGAAGAGGCCGCCGCAGATCCAGCTCATCTTGGTGAGCAGCGTCGCGGCCTGGCGGCCGCCGACGACGAGATCCGTCGTGCCGCCACCCAGGGAAGCCAGGCCACCGCCCTGCCCGGCCTGCAGCAGAACAACGGCCGCGAGGAGCAGGCCGTCGAGGATCATCAGAACCAGCAGGAATGCGTACATGCGCGTTCTCGGTAAAGAGCCCGGCAAATGTAGTCAGGACCGTGGGTTAGGACAAGGATGAGGGCGGCTTCGTGTCCACCAGCCGGACCCAGCCCTCCGCCTCGAGGCTCGCGCCGCCCACGAGGACGCCGTCGATCTCCGCCTCCGCCACGAGCGAGGCGACGTTGCCCAGGTTGACGCTTCCACCGTAGAGCACCGGGATCCGCGCGGTAACCCCGAGCCGGCCGAGTTCCCGGCGGATGGCCTGGTGCACCGTCGACGCATCCTGTGGGGTCGCGTTCCGCCCCGTGCCAATGGCCCAGACCGGCTCGTAGGCGATCAGAACGCTTGCGAGATCGGACGCCGCTACTCCCTCGAGGCCGGCGCGGAGCTGACGAAGCACCACCGCCTCGGTCTGACCGGCCTCCCGCTCGGCGAGCTTCTCCCCTACACACAACATCGGCGTGAGGCCGGCGGCGAGGATCGCCCGGACCTTCTTCCCAGTTTCGGCATCGGTCTCCCCGAACACGTGACGCCGCTCGGAGTGCCCCACCAGGGCCCCCGCCGCCCCCGCCCCCTTCGCGAGAGCCACCGAGGTCGCGCCGGTGAAGGCTCCCTTGGGCTCCCAGTGGACATCCTGGGCTCCGACCCGGATATCGGGCCGTCCCCGGAGGGCCTCGGCCGTCGCCAGGAGCGACACCGCCGGTGGGAAGAACCAGAGGGTCCGCCCCTCGACCGGCTGGGTGAGGGCAAGGAACCGCTCCGCGAAGGCCCGAGCCTCCGGCGGAGCGATGTGCATCTTCCAGTTGGCGGCGAAGACGAGATTCCGCA
>DASZPT010000318.1:0-4376 GCA_035549935.1 Gemmatimonadales bacterium | reverse complement strand
GCGGCCGGGGGGAGGGGTTCGGGGTACACTCTAAACCTAATTCCGCACTACCGAGGGCGACTTCGCAAGAGGGGCGCGCCAAGGGTCACGGGAATGGACGAGGCTGAGGCATCGGCTGGGGCCACGGCCAGGGATTGTTGCGCAGGCTCCCGAGGGACCGGGCCGCGCCGGCGCGGACCTCCGGGTCGTCACTCTTGAGCTGCTCGACAATCGCCTCACGGGCCGCCTCACTGTCGATCCGGGAGAGTGCCCAGAGGACGGTTTTCCGTACCTCGGCGTCGGAATCCCGCATCGCATCGCGGAGCGAGCGCACCGCCGCGGGATCCTCGATCTGGCCCAGCGCCCAGGCCGCGCGCTTGCGCACGTCGCGATCGGAGTCGCGCACCGCCGTGATGAGGGCCCCGGGCGCGCGGTCGGGCTCGAGCTGCCCCAGCGCCCACGCGGCCATTCCCCGCACCTTCGCGGCACTGTCCTGCAGGGCGGCTGTGAGGGGTGCGGCGGTACGGCTGTCGCGGAACTGGCCCAGCGCCCACACCACCATCGAGCGTACCTCGCGGTCCTGCTCGGTGCGGAGCGCGGCGCTGAGCGGCTCCACCGCGGCCGGATCCTCGAGTTCGCCGAGCGCCCAGGCCGCCTGCCGCCTGACCCCGGTCCGCTCGTCACTGTTCAGCCGCCGCGCGAGCGGGCCCGTCGCCGCGGTCTTGTTCCCCACCTGGGCCACCGCCCAGACCGCCATCTCCCGGACTTCCCCGTCGTTGTCCTCCATCGCCTTCATCAGGCCAGCGAGGCTCTCCGGGGCACCGAACTGTCCCAGCGCCCAGGCGCAGGTACGGCGGACCGCCGCGTCCTTGTCGCCCAGGCCCGCATTCAAGGCGCTGATCGCGCTCCGCGCCTTCATGCGACCGAGCGCCTGCGCGGCCGCGAGTCGGACCCGGTCATCGGGATCGTTCCGGAGGAGCTGCGCGAGCCCGCTCACCGCGCTGCTGTCGTCGAGCCGTCCGAGCGCGAGGGCGGCTGCGGCGCGCACCCCGGCGGCGTCGTCCCGGAGGACCCGGCGGAGCGGCGGGGCCGCCCGCGTGTCGTCGATGGACCCGAGTGCCCAGGCGGCGACCGCCCGCACCTCCGCCACCGCGTCCTCCAGCCGCTGGATCAGCGGCGTGAGGCCGGAGGCCATGTCACCCATGCCGAGCGCCAGGGAGGCCGCTTCCCGCGTCGCGGCAGCGCTCGAACTGAGGGCCTGGACCAGGCCCTTCGCCGCCGAAGGTGATTCGGCCCGCGCGATGAGCCGGGCGGAGATCTGGCGCACGCAGTCGTCGGGATCCGCGACGCCGGCCAGGAGCACGGGCACCGCGTCTTCACCGGGGCGCTCGCGGAGCGCCCAGCGAATCGCGCTGCTGGTATCGGCGAGGCCGGGAGGACCGAAACCGCCCCAGCCGAACCGGCCTTCGACGGCCCGCGCGGCGAGGGCGCAGACCGCGGGCGAACTCCCGCGGGCAGAGGCCAGCAGGGTGCCGGCGACGGTGGCCTCCGGCCCGGCCGGCGTGTAGGTGGTCTCGTTGCGGTCGAGCCGCGGAACACCGCCGGTGACCAGCATCGCGCTCAGCATCCCGGCACTCAGCCATCGCTGCTCCATCGGATCCTCCAGTGTAGTTGTGCTGAATTTTCAGCACTTCGGGGTCAAGAGAAGCCCGGACGCGGCCCGCGTCCGGGCACATCGAGCTGACGGGGTCTATCTCGGCATGGGCCAGGGCCACGGCCAGGGCGTGCCGCGCGCCCCGCTCAGGGCCCGGGCCGCCTGCGCCCGGATCCCGGGGTCCGGCGCCTCCAGCGCCTTGAGCAGCGCGGTCTCGACCGCGGGACCGGGTTCCTGATTGCCGAGGGCCCAGAAGGCGAGTTCCCGCACCTCGCTCGCGGAATCCTGCACCAGGCGGAGCAGGGCCGGGAGCGACCCCGGGTCCCGGATCTGGCCCAGCGCCCAGGCCACCTTGTGGCGCACCGCGGCCTGGGAGTCGGCCGCCGCCGCGAGCAGCGCGGCCGGCGCGTGCTCGGGGCGGATCGTCCCGATGGCCCAGGCCGCGCGCAGGCGCACCTCCTTCTGGCCATCGCGGAGCGCCACCTCCAGCACGGGCAGGAGTTCCGGCGTGCTGAGCTGCCCCGCCGCCCACACCGCCGTCGCCCGCACCCGGGCCGAGGTGTCGCGTGCGATGGCAGCGGCGACTGCCTGGATCGAACCGGGGGCCCGCATGTTCCCGAGCGCCCAGGCGCTCATCTCCCGCACCCCGGCGTTGGGGTCGCGCACCAGGACGCCCTGGAGCGGGGTCGCCGCGACCGTCGCACCGAGGCGGCCCAGGGAGTAGACCGCGTTCTGGCGCACCGACGCCGCGCTGTCGGTGAGGGCGTTGATCAGGGAACGAATCACCAGCGCGCTGTCGGACCCGGTGGCCGACGGCGCCATGGGGACGGCGGCGCTCACCCGCGGATCCGGCCTGGGATCAGGGCGGGGCTCGGGCCTGTCCGTCGAGGCCGGTGCAGGCGACACCACCTCCTTCACCGCCTTCCGCTCGACGGTCGAGGTCCGCTCCTGGGTTCGCATCACCTGGCTGGTATCCGCGCCGGGGGCAAGGAGGCCCGAGGCCCACTGCTCCGGCGTCGCGGGGGTCGCGCGCGGTACCAGTCGCAGCGTGGCGAGGGGCAGGACGAGGAGCAGGCCCAGCGCGAAGATCGTGGCCGCCCCCCGGCGGCCGGCGGGGTCGCGGCGGGCATGCGGTTCCAGGATGGCGAGCACCCGGCCCTCGAATTCGCCACGCTGCGCGAAGGGCAGCACCGCGGCCGGCATCGGCGCCCGCGACACGGCGCGGAGGATCTGCAGCAGGTGATCGGCATACTCCGACGCGCGCGTCCCGGTGTTGAGGACCAGGTCGTCGCAGGCCCGCTCGCTCTCGACCCGAAGACGCCGAATCGCGATCCACATGAGCGGATGGAACCAGTACACCGCGAGGGCGCACTGCGAGAGCAGGTTCATCGCGAGGTCGCGCCGGCTCAGGTGGGCCAGCTCATGGCAGAGCACGGCATGCCGCCGCTTGGCGGACCACGTCTCCGCCTCACCAGGCAGCACAATGGCGGGACGGAACAGACCACACGCGAACGGCATCGGGAGTCGGCGGCTCAGGCGGAGCCGGGGCAGTTCGGCGAGGCCCAGCCGGTCGGCCACGTCCATGAGCGGATGCTGCCACTCGGGTGTGTCGAGCGGCTCCGCGCGGCGGACCGTGCGCGCCACGAGGAGCGCGCCCACCAGCAGGCGGAGGAGCACCAGGGCGCCGCCGGCGAGCCAGAGGGCGAAGAGACGCTCCGCCCAGCTGCTCCGCGCCCACCAGCTCGCGGGCACCGATCGGGTCGCGACCGGCGACGCGGGCACCGCCGCGTCCGATCCTCCAGGGAGGACCACGACTTCCGGGGTCGGGGCAACGGCCGCCGGAGCCGCCTGTCCGGTCGTGGTGGCGAGCGGGGCCGGCGCCGGCAGCACCGCGAGGTCCCAGCGGAACGAGGGGCGAGTCGCGAAGAGCGGCACCAGCAGCGTCGCGGCCACCGCGGCGGACCAGACCAGGTGCCGCTGCCCGGCCGACTTGCCGCGCCAGATCACGGCGAGGAGGAGGGCCAGCACGAGCACCAGGGTCGCCTTGAGCAGGACGGCCGAGGGTCCGGCCACCAGCAGCCCGGCGAGATTCGATGGAAAGCTCATCAGCGTCCTTCCTCCCTGGCCTGCTGGATCTCCCGTGCGAGCTTGCGCAGCTGCACCTCGGACATGTCGGTATCTCCCCGGCGGAGCAGCGCCGCGACCGCGCGCTCCACCGACCCGCCGAAGAAGGTGTTCACCACATGATCGAGGGCGGCGCTCCGCGCGTGATCCCGGTTCACCGCCGGCCGGTAGACGTAGCGCGGGCCATCCTCGTCGTGGGTGGTATGTCCCTTGGTCTCGAGCACCCGGAGGATCGACCGCACCGCCGAGTAGGTGGGTGGATCGGCCAAGTCCTCCAGGACTTCGGACACGGTGGCCTGCCCCCGGCGGTACAGGACATCCATCACTTCGCGCTCACGCCGGCTCAGGGTTTCGGGCTGGTCCGCCACACGGCCTCGGTGCTGAAATTTCAGCATAAGCTAGGGACCGGCCCCCGCCTCGTCAAGAGTCCGGCCCTCAGAGGAGCCCCGCGCTCACGAAGCTGAGAAACCGGTCCCCCGCCAGGATCACGTGATCATAGAGCGGCAGATCCAGCAGCTTGCCGGCCTCGGCCAGCTGGCGGGTCACGGCCTTGTCTTCGGGCGAGGGGGTGGGATCGCCGCTGGGATGGTTGTGGACCACGATGATGCCGGCGGCGGCC
>DASZPT010000317.1:0-5793 GCA_035549935.1 Gemmatimonadales bacterium | reverse complement strand
ACGACATCCTCCGAAGGCGTTGTAGCGGGAAGTCGGCCCGCCCGGGCCGTTGGTGGAAAGCTGGCCACGGGCGGGGGTCGGGGCAAGCGGGAGGGGAATCAGCGTTCGACCGGGTGCTCCGGCTGGTTGCTCCACTCGATGAACGAGCCGTCGTAGAGGCGGACCGGGTAGCCGAGGTAACGGGCCACGAAATACAGCCAACTCGCCTGGATGCCGGTGCGGCAGTAGGTGACCACCGTGACACCGGCCCGCGCACCGGTCCGCGCGAAGAGATGGGTGAGGACCCCGCGGTCCTTGAGCAGCGCCGGCTCCGGCGGCGTGAGCGTGATCCGCCAGAAGAGGCTGGCGGCGCCGGGAATGTGGCCTGGCCGCGTGATCCCGGCTCCGGGCACGTCGCCCCGCCATTCCGCCTCGGGCCGGGCGTCGATCAGGACGACGTTGGTATCGCCGAGATGGGCCCGGACCCACTCGGCGGTGACGACCAGGTCGGGCCTCGGCGATGAGTCCAGCCGACCCGACGGTTCCTCCGGGACCACCTGGGTCACCCCGTGGCCCGCTCGTTTCCACGCGGCAAGCCCGCCATCGAGGATCGAGGTCCGGTCGCCGAAACCGAGATAGTCGAGCGTGAAGAAGAGCCGCGCGGCGGGCAGCGGGTCACCATAGATCACGACCCGGCTGGTGCTCGAGATCCCCGCCGCCTCGAGCGTTCCGGCCAGCTGCACGACCTCGGGCAGCTCGCTGGGCACTCCCGCACGTTCGGTCACGATGGCACCGAGCGGAACGAACCGCGCTCCGGGGATGTGGCCGGCGTCATAGCTCCGTGAGTCGGCGCCGGTCTCGACGATGACGAGGTCCGGGGCGCCGGCCCGCGCGGCCAGCCACTCGGCCGACACGAGCAGAGTATCGCCGGGGGCGGCCGTCGCCGCCGCTCCGGGGCCGGCGCCGAGGGCCGCGAGCGCGAGCCCCAGCAGGATGCCACGCCGGATCATCGGGTCTCCATGGCGAAAGGGTGCTTCACCATAGCATGCCGATCCTGAGGACATGGTGAATTCAGCGCGCGTTCACCACGGTTTAACCGTCGCGTCCTAGCTTTGGTGACGCACCAGTCCCCGAGGAACCGCGATGCGCAATACCCTGATTGCCGTGCCGCTCCTGCTTGCCCTTGCGGGCGGCGCCGGCGCCCAGCAGGCCCCCGGCCGAGGGATGGGCCCGCCCCTCGATGACGAGAACTTCCGGCCGACGATTTCCATGCTCACGTCGATGCTGCAGCTCACCCCGGATCAGGTGGCGAAGATCACGCCCCTCCGCGACACCCTGCTCGTGACCACTCGGGCACAGCGGCAGGAGGCGGCCGCGATCAGTGCAGCCATGCGATCCGCCCGCCGCGGCGGGGCGGGCGCCGACTCGATCGCCGCGCTCCGCCAGCGCATGCAGGCCGCCATGCTCGGCCTGATGCCGGCCCGGATGCAGTTCCATGCCGGCATTCGCCGGTTCCTCACACCCGACCAGGCGAACATCCTCGACCAGCGGCAGCAGGAAATGATGGGGACGATGAGCGAGCGGATGAAGCAGCCCGGTCCTCCGTAGGGCGCGGTGGGTGCCCCCCGGCCCCGTCAGCGCGGGACCGGCCAGCGGACCAGCGCCGAGAGGATCGTGAGCAGGACCCCGATCGCCAGCGGGATGATGGCCCCGAGCAGGTAGCGCTGTGGGAGGGTACGAATCCGGAGCGACGCATCCGGCAGCGCGCCCAGGCCGCTGGCGCCGCCCGCGAGCTCGGGTGGCGGGTCGGGGAGGGCGGGACCCGCGGAGAAGACCGGCTCGCCGGGGACCGGCGCCAGGGTGGTGATCGGTAGGGTCGGTGTGCTCATTCGGCCAGCTCCAGTCGGACTGCGGTGAGGTTGTCCGGCCCGCCATGCATCAGCGCCCGCTCGAGGATGCCCTGCGCGTCGGGCGCGTCGAAGATCTCGTCGAGCGGCGCGTCGCCCGCCGCCGCCAGGACACCGTCGCTCATCAGGAGATACACGTCCCCCGCAAACGACTTCTCCGTGAGGTCCTCCACCAGCTCGGGGGGCAGCTCGGGGAGATCGGCGCCGACGGCGTAGATGAGCCGCGCGATGCGCTGGCCCGAGCCATCGGGCATCACCACCGTGTGATCCTGGGTGAGCTGCTTCCAGAGACCGTCGCGCCGGCGATAGCAGCGGCTGTCGCCCACGTGGAGCAGCACCAGGGCGCCGGCGGTGGCGACCAGCGCGGTGCAGGTGGTGCCGCACCCGGCCTTCGCGGGATCGTCCCGCCCCAGGTCGTGCAGCTCGCGATGGGCGTCCCCCAGTGTCTGGACCAGCCCCTCCGACAATTCCTCCGCGGTGAGCCCCGCCGACCAGCGCCACACCGTCGCCGCCAGCCGCTCGGCCACGCGGGCACTCGCCTGGTCGCCACCCTGGTGCCCGCCGAGCCCGTCGAGCACGCCGGCGAGGAAAGGGCGGGTCGCGCCCTCGCGGGTCCACTCCATCGTCGCGGTGCCGTCACGGACGCAGCGTCCCCCCAGCACCGCCATGTCCTCGTTCCGCTGCCGGGTCGGCCCACACAGCGATGCGGCGCTCCCGCGAATGACCCGGGGCCCGGTCACGCGATCCCCTCGACCCGGAACGTCAGCAGCCCGATCCGCACCTGGTCACGCCCGGGCTCCACCGGCTGGCTCGCGTTCGGCGCGAGCGGGCCGCCGGCGAAGGATGGATCCGCGCTCACCCAGGTACTCCCCTTCCCCGCCAGGTCGGTCACCGTCCAGCCACCGGTTGGCGCGCGTCGGAACTGGCAATGCCGCCGGGAGACACCCTTGTTGTGGAACTGGTCCAGCAGCATCGCGAACGGCCCCTCGCCCCGGCCGATGATGCTGTCCGGATCGACCTCGAGTGGCGCGAGCGCCTCACCGCTCGTGATGACCAGGCGGAGCCTTCGCGCCAGCACCTGCACCGTGGTCGGCTGGGCGCCATGGGTGGGCCCACCGGCGCCAGCGGGAGACGGAGGCGGCGCCGGCGCGGGAGCCGGAGATGTCGGCCCGCCGCGCCTGGGCGGCGGCTTCACCGTGGGGCCGACGACCGGCGCCACGCCCGGCGGCGCGCCCGGCGCCGCCGAGGGACGGAGCGCGGCGCTCGCGCCGTCCTTGAGACATTTCTCGCCGGGCCGGGCCAGGGCGCCGCAGGTGGGACAGGCGGCCAGCTGCCTGCCACAGCTGTCGCAGTAGGCGCCGTCGTCCGGGACGCGGCTGGCGCAGTGGGGACAGGGGGCGAGCGTCAGCATGCGTTCCCCCGCGCGTCGAACCCGGTCGGCACGTCGTCGACCAGGATCGTCCGCCGCTCCTCGGTGGAGACCGCGGCGAGGTTCTGCGCCAGCCGGGGCGCGAGGCGGCTCGCGAGGCGGTCCCGCATCGCCCCGATCAGCGTGTGCGCCATGCTCGCGTTCCGGCTCGGCAGGAGTTCGGCGGCACGCGGGCTCCGCAGCAGCGTGAGCAGCGCGGCGCTCGCCTCCGGCGTGAGGGTGAGGCCGGCCTCCTTCGCGGCCTTCTCGGCGATGGCGTGCACTTCCTCGGGGCCGTAGTCCTCGAGCTCCAGGACCGTCCCGAAGCGGCGGGCCAGCCCGTCGTCCAGCTTGAGGAAGCCGTCCACCACGTGCGGGTAGCCCGCCACGATCATCACGAAGCGTCCCTTGGCATCGACCAGGTGGGGCAGCAGCTCCCGCGCGACGTCGACCCCCTGCGGCTGGCCGATGAGCCCGCTCACCTCATCCAGGAACAACACCCCGCCGATCGCCCGTTCCACCAGCTCGCGGACCGCCTGCGCGGCCGCGCCCTGGATGCCCTTGATCAGCTCGGTCCCCCGCACCTCCTCCACGTGCGGCCGGGGCAGCATGCCGAGACCGTAGAGCAGGGATCCCATGATCCGTGCGACCGTGGTCTTGCCGGTGCCGGGACTCCCCTGCAGGAGGATGTGCTCGAGCGGCGGCGCCGCGTCGGCGCCTTCTTCCAGTTCGGCCCGCCAGAGGAGCAGGTTCCCCCGCAGCCGGTTGATCACGCTCCGAAGCTGCGGCTGGCCGGTGAGAGCAGCGAGCTTCTGTTCCGCCTCGACCAGGGCCTCCTCCGGGCTCTTTCCGGTGGCGGAGCGGGGGAGCTTGATGTCCTCCTCGACCAGCAGGTTCGGGTCGGCGGAGGGATCGGCCCCGACCCGCGCCACCTGCCGCGCGATGCAGGCGCTGAGAAACTCGCGCGCCCCGCGCGCATTCGCGAAGGCCGGCAACGCCCAGCGCCGCAGGAGCCGCATCAGCTGCCGCATGCGGTGCTCCGCCTCGGGGGTGAGCGTCTTCGAGGCGTCCCGTGCCATGGCGAGGTAGATCGACGCGAGCGTATCGGCGTCGTAGTTGGCGAGCTGGATCCGGTAGTGCTCCGGGAACCGGCTCGGCATCCCCTGGTCGAGCGCCAGCACCGCCGGCAGCGAGCTGGTATACCCGCCCAGCACGCAGAGAAACTGACCCCGCTCGTTCTCGAGCCGGGGGAGCATGGTGTTGAGGATCTCGCGCTGGTAGTTGTGGCCGCCGGAGTCGGCCATCTGGTGCGCCTCGTCGATGAAGAGCACCCCGCCGCGCGCCCGGTCGATCGCGTCGTTGACCCGCCCCGAGGTCTGCCCCACGTAGCCCGACTGGAGCGAGGCGGGGTTGGCGTACTCCACCAGCCGCTCGGTGGGCAGGATTCCCGCCTTGCAGAGGAGGCGCGGGAGGAGCTTGGCGATGGTCGTCTTCCCGGTGCCGGCGTTCCCCATCAGCAGCACATGGCCGTCGAGCACCGGCCGCCCCGGGTCGCGGGCCTTCCGCTCCTGGGCCGCGCGGATCATCTGCTTGAGCTGCTCCCGGACCGCGTCGATGCCCTGCAGGGTATCGAGCTGCGCGAAGAGTTCCTCCAGGGTCACCGGCTGGTCCACCGGGCCGGTGATGTCTCCCTCGCTCAGGACGCCGCTCACCGCGCCGCCGAGCCGGGCGCGGGCCGCCTGGGTGGCCTGCTGCACCAGCTCGTCCACCGCATGCCCGTGGCGTCGGGGCAGGTCCACCGCGTTCACCAGGTAGCGGCACCGGGCGAGGAGGCGCGCCCGCGTCGCCTCGTCCACCGTCCAGCCCTGGGCCACGAACCTTCGCTCCGCCACCTCCGCGAGCTGGTCGGCCGACCAGTCGTTGAGCCGGATGATCTCGCCGAAGTGGCGGGGGAGCGCGGCGTCGGGACGAAGGAAGGGCGCGAACGGTCCCGGCGCCCCCGTCACCAGCACCAGCGGGTCGGACCCGTCGCCCCGGTTGGCCAGCGCGTCCAGGAAATCGAACAGCGCCTGCTCGCCCCCGCTCGGCACGTCGGGCGCCGGCAGCAGCCGGTGCGCCTGGTCGACGATGAGGGTCCCGCCGGCCGCGGCGGAGAGCAGGTCTTCCGGCTTCTGGGAGCGGATCTCGCGCGCCGTGACCAGCGTGGCGCCCTTGCCGGTGAGCCCCACCCGCTCCGCGCAATCGGCGATCGCGCGGGCCAGCCTGGTGGTGCCGGCGCCCGGCGACCCGAGGATCAGCCGGTGCGAGCGGACCGCGTGGCCCTGCGTCCGCACCAGCACCGCATCCTCGAGCTGGGCCCGCACCTGCGCCGCGATGGCGTCGATACCGGCGAGATCGGCGAAGGGATCGGCCGCACTCCTCAACCGGTCGCCGCATCCCTTGCAGAAGCGCGCCACGGTCCGGTTCACCGTGGCGCATCGGGGACAGGGTGAAGGCGCC
>DASZPT010000316.1:0-2845 GCA_035549935.1 Gemmatimonadales bacterium | reverse complement strand
CGGACCATGTCGACTGACGGCGGTGAGGTATTCAAGTCAGATTCCGCGACATTGGCCGGCACCGAGGCCTGGTCGGCGCGGTCGGGGACGTTGGGAGTGCGGCCGCCGGTGAGGAACCAGTCCAGCATCCGGTAGCCGTACTCCGTCAGCACCGACTCCGGGTGGAACTGCACTCCGACGACCGGGTACTCCCGGTGCCGCACCGCCATGATCTCGCCGTCCTCCGCGGTCGCGATGACCTCGAGACAGGCGGGGACCGACTCCGGCGCGATCACCAGGGAGTGGTAGCGGGTCGCCGTCAGGGGCGACGGCAGCCCGGTGAAGACCGACACCCCGGTGTGATAGATCTTCGAGGTCTTCCCGTGCATCGGCCTCCGGGCCCGGACGATCTCCGCGCCATACGCCGCGCCGATCGCCTGGTGGCCGAGACAGACGCCCAGGATGGGGATCCGCCCTCCGAAACGGCGGATGGCCTCGACCGACACGCCCGCCTCGCTGGGCGTGCAGGGGCCGGGCGAGACGATGATGTGGCTCCGCGCGAGCGCCTCGATCTGATCGAGGGTGAGCTGGTCGTTCCGGTGGACCACGGGTGCCTCACCCAGCTCCGCGACGTAGCGGGCCAGGTTGTACACGAAGCTGTCGTAATTGTCGAGGAGCAGGATCATGGCGTCGCCACCGCGCCGGCGAGGGTCGCGATCAGGGCCCGCGCCTTGTCGAGCGTCTCCTGGTACTCCGATTCCGGGTCCGAGTCCGCCACGATGCCGCCACCCACCGAGAACCAGGCCCGCCCTCCCAGCACCACGAAGGTACGGATCACGATGCTCGTGTCCATCGCCCCGGTGAGACTGACGTAGCCGATCGATCCGCAGTACACCCCGCGCCGCGACGGCTCGAGCTCGGCGATGATCTCCATCGCCCGGACCTTGGGCGCGCCGGTGATCGAGCCCCCGGGGAAGGTCGCGGCCAGGAGGTCGCAGGCGTCCTGCCCCGGCGCGAGCCGCCCCACCACCGTCGAGACCAGGTGATGCACCGTCCGATAGGGCTCGAGCGCGAAGAGCTCCGGTACCCGGACCGTGCCCGGGCGGCAGACGCGGGAGAGATCGTTCCGGAGGAGGTCGACGATCATCAGGTTCTCGGCCCGGTCCTTCTCGCTCTCCTGGAGCGAGCGGGAGAGGGCCGCGTCGTGCAGCGGGGAGAGGCCCCTCGGCCGGGTGCCCTTGATCGGCCGGGTCTCCACGGCGCCGTCGGGGTCGAGCCGGAGGAATCGCTCGGGGGAGGCACTCGCGATCTCGACGCCGTCGAACTCGAGGTAGGCCGCGAAGGGCGCGGGGTTCACCTCCCGCAGCCGGCGGTAGAGGTGCCAGGGATCCTCCTCGAGCGGCGCGTCGAGCCGCTGCGAGAGATTGGCCTGGAAGATGTCGCCGGCGACGATGTACTCCCGCACCCGGGTCACGGCGTCGAGGTAGCCCCGGTGGGTGAACGACGACCGGAGCCCGATCTCTCCCCCGTGCTCGATGCCGGTGACCGGGAACGAGGGCGCGGGGTGGAGGACCGGCCGCGGGATCCGGACCCGGCCGGCGGCGCCGGCGGTGGGGCCCGTCAGGATCCGGCGCACCCAGTCGAGCCGCTCGCGGGCGCGCGTGAGGCTGGCGGGCTCGCCTTCCTCCGGCGGGATCCCGGTGGAGATGAGCCAGGCGCGCGCGGCACGGTGGTCCCAGGCGATCACCCAGTCGTAGATGCCGAAGGTGAGATCGGGGAGCGCGAGATCGTCGTAGCGCGGCGCGGGGAGGCGTTCCAGCACCTCGCCGAAGTCGTAGCCGATGTAGCCGGCGGCGCCGCCCTGGAAGGGGGGGAGCCCGGCGATGGGCGCGGTGCGGCAGGGGGCGAGGCGTGCACGCAGTTCCGCGAGCGCGCCCGGCCCCGCGCTCCGCCGGCCGCGGTTCCGGACCACCGCGACCGGCGCCGCGGCGAGGAAGGAGTGCTGCCCCAGGCGGGCCGGGTCGCTGGCGCTGTCGAGGAAGAGCAGGTGCGGCTGGCCCAGGAAGCGGGCGGCGGTGTCGGCCGGCTCCGGCGCCGGGACCAGCTCCTCGACCAGCGGGAGGTCACTCATCCGTGCCGCCCGGCCGCTCGGCCACCTTGCCGGCGGAGCGCATCGTCGGCCGGAAGTGCTCCCGGTTGGGATCCTCCGGCGGCGTCAGGTAGCCCCAGTTGAGCTGGCCTTCCTGGCGGTAGGTCTTCCCCAGGGTCACCGCCAGGCTGGCGCGCGCCAGCTCCTTGCCGAGATAGAAGGCATGGGTCGCCTCGTCGACGCCGAGCTGCTCGAAGATCGCCTGGATGTCGGTGCCGCGGACGAAGCGCTGGTGATTGAAGACGGTGATGCTCTCGCGGTCGGCGAAGATGCGGAAGTTCGGGTCTTTCACGCGGGCCTGGAGTTCGCGGAGCTCGGCCTCGCTGTACGCCAGGATCCGCGGGTCCTTGATGGTCACGAGCCGGTCATCCACGCCCTTGGGGAGGGTGCGATGGGTGACGGCGTAGTGCATGAGCCGGCGCGCGAGGTCGATCTCCCGCACCGCGCCCCGGGCCCAGGGGATCACCTCGGTGGTGAGGACCGCCTTGACCCCGACCTCCTGGCAGACCGCGACGAGGAGCGCGTTGATCCCGGTCGAGTCGGCGCTGGTGAGCTCGGTGATGTTGCCGATGCCCATGAGCTGCGGTACACCGGGATAGCGGCGATGGATCTCGGCGTAACGTTCGAGCGACGCCATGAAGCCGAAGCCCACCGGCTCGATGATCGGATCGATGAAGTACGGAACCCCGGCCCGGTCGAGCGCGGCGAGGGTCGGCG
>DASZPT010000315.1:0-7352 GCA_035549935.1 Gemmatimonadales bacterium | reverse complement strand
CGAGGACCTCGGCAACATGTTCCAGTTCTACCACGACTTCGAGAACGAGGTGAACGGGCTCCGGGACCCGGCCTTCGCCCGCCAGCTCAATCCGGCGCTGCAGACCTTCGATCAGTGGCTGGCGGCGAACGCGGCGAAGATCCCGCTGGAGTAGGGGCGGGAGAGCGACGCAGCCGCCCGTCAGCCCGAGCGAAGCGAGGGCTCCCGCGATCGGACCACCGGGGAGCCCCCGTCGCTTGCGGTCGTGGGAGGGCCGGCATTCTGCGCTCCGCCTACCCGCCTACCCGCCTACCCGCCTACCCGCCTTACGGCAACTCCACCGTCCTCGCCTGCGCGCTGGCCAGGCTCACCCGCGCCGAGTGGTAGGACGTCAGCGCGTCGACCAGCACATCGCGGGCGCTGTTGAGCGAGAGCTGGGCGTTGATCCCGTCCGCATTCCCCGCCACTCCGCTGGTGAACCGCTCCCGCGCCTGGGCCACCTCCCGCTCCGCCAGCCGCAGCTGCACGTCCGCCGCCGCCACCTGCTCCCGCGCCGCGCCGAGATCGAGCATCGCCGAGCGGACCTCGACCTCGATCTGGCGCCGCACGTCGTCGGCGCGTGCCTCGGCCTCGATCCGGCGGGACTGCGCCTCCTGGATCCGCGCCTCCCGCTTGAGCCCGTCGAACACCGGGACCGAGATCTGCAGCCCGTAGGTGTGGGCATCGAGCCCACCATTGGCATTGCTCGCCGCCTGCGCAAAGGCCGAGACGCTCGGCAGCCGTTCCATCCGGGTGGCCCGGATGTTCCGCTCCGCCGCGAGCGTCGTCGTCTCCGCCGAGCGCATGTCGCCGCGGGAGAGGAGTGCCCGCCGGATCGCGTCAGCCTCGGTGACCGCGAGGTCGACGCTTGCCGGCGCGCGGAGGGAGTCCGCCAGCGTCACCCGCTCCCCGATCGGGAGGCCGAGGGCGCGGAGCAGGGCGAGCTCGGTGCGGGCGCGCTCACTCCGCGCCTTGATGAGCTGCGAGGTGGCCGCCGCCACCTGAGACTCGGCGCGGGTGACGTCCAGCGCGATCGAGGTCCCGGCCTGCAGGTTCTGCCGCGCGATCGCGAGGAGGTCGGCCGCGAGCGCCGAGTCTGCCTTGCGCGCATCGACCCGCGCCTGCGCCCGCAGGACCACGAGGTAGGCCTGGGCCCCGTCGGCAGCAGCCCGGTCCGCGTCATGGTCCGCGATCGCGGCCGCCGCGTCCGCGTCGGCCCGCTCCGCCTTCCACTTCCCGAGCGCGCCCAGGTCGAGAAGCGGCTGGGTGAGCCGGACCCGCATGTCGACGGTCCGGTCGAGGCCCAGACTCGCGAGCCCGCTGTTCCCGCCAAGCGTGCTCGGGACCGGGGTATCGGTGCCACCGTCGATCACGGTCTCACTGGTGAGCGAGGGGAGGAGGCTCGCCCGCGCCTGCCGGGCCACCGCTCCCTGCTGGCTCGCCCGCTCCCGCCCCACGATCGCGGTGATGCCCCGCTCCGCCGCGATCCGCGCCGCGCCGCCCAGGGTGAGCGTCCGCGCCTGCGCCTGCCCCATTCCCGGCGCGATCGCCACTCCCGCCAGCGCCAGCCACACTCCGGTTCTGCTCCACATCGTTGCCGCTCCAGTCGTGAGAATCAGTTGGTTGCCACGGGTCAGGCGATGCTCCGGCGGAAGCGGTTCCCCGCCAGCACCAGCCCGCCGATCGAGGTCAGCGCCAGCGCCCCGAACTGGGGCCAGAGTTCCACCAGGCCGGTGCCCTTGAGGAACACGCCCCGGACGATGTCCAGGTAGTGCCGCACCGGGTTGATCAGGGTGAGCCACTGAAACGCCTTCGGCATCGTCTCGATCGGGGAGAGAAATCCCGAAAGGATGATCGTCGGCAGCATGATCAGGATCATCAGCATGAAGGCCTCCTGCTGCGTCGCCGATACCGCCGACACCAGGAGCCCGATGGCCATGCTGGCCAGGAGATAGAGGAACGACGCCAGCGCCACCGAGGCCACGCTCCCCCGGAACGGCACCCCGAAGTGGAAGAGGGTGAGCGAGACGAAGATCAGCAGGTGGAAGAGACCGACCCCCATCACCGGCGTCATCTTGCCGAGCATGATCTCGAGCGAGGTCACCGGGCTCACCAGCAGCTGGTCCAGCGTACCGATCTCCCGCTCCCGCACCAGCGTCATCGTGGTCAGCATGAGACAGGTCGTGAGCATCAGCGTGCCCATGATCGCCGGGACGTTGAAGAGCCGGCTCTCGAGGCTGGGATTGAACCAGGCGCGGGCGCGCAGTTCGGCCCCCGCCGCCGGCCGGATCGTCCCCGACACCTTCGTGCCCCAGGCCGCGGCCACCTGGCCGACGTAGCTCTGCGCCACCGTGGCGACGCTCGCGTCGCTCCCGTCGATGAGCGCCTGGATCTTCGCGCCCCGGCCGGAGCGGAGGTCGGAGGAGAAGCGGGGCGGGATGACGATCCCGACCATCGCCTCCCCCCGGTCGAGCACCTCGGGGATCCGCTCGATGCGGATCGCGTGCTCGGTGATGTCGAAGTAGCCGGTCGCCACGTAGGCCTGGACCAGCGCCCGCGAGTCGGCGGTCCGGTCCTGGTCCACGATCACCGTCCTGATGTGGTTCACGTCGGTGGTCGTGGCGTACGCCAGCAGGATGAACTGCACGATCGGCGACACCAGCAGCAGCGGCTTGGCCTTGGGGTCGCGCAGCAGCTGCTTCGCTTCCTTCTTCACCATCTGCACCAGGCGGATCCGCGAGAACCAGGACATCAGGCCAGCTCCTTCCGGAAGTTGCGAATGCTGAGAGCCACCATCGCGAAGGCGAACACCGCGAGCCCGGCGAGCGGCGGCCAGATGATCTCGAGCCCGATGCCCCGGAGGAACAGCCCGCGGGTGATCGAGACGAAGTACCGGGCCGGGACCAGCCGGCTCACCAGCTCCAGGAACCGCGGCATGCTCGAGAGCGAGTAGAAGAACCCCGACAGGAGCAACGCCGGCATGTAGGTCGCGAAGATCGACGCCTGGACCGCCAGCAGCTGCGACTTGAGCGCCGAGGAGAGCAGGATGCCGAGGCCCAGGACGCCGGCCAGGAACACCACACTCGACAGGCCGTAGAGCAGGAAGCTCCCGCGGAACGGGACCTCGAAGAGGTAGATGCAGCAGAGCAGCGCGATCGCCACGTCGATCAGCGCGATGCCGAGGTACGGGAGCAGCTTCCCGAAAATGACTTCGGCGCGGCCCACCGGCGTCGAGGCCAGCTGCTCCATGGTGCCCCGCTCCCACTCCCGCGCGATCGTCAGGCTGGTGAGCATCGCCGAGATGATCGACATGATCACCGCGATGAGGCCGGGCGTCACCATCGCCTTGCTGTCGAGGGTCTCGTTGAACCAGACCCGCGTCTCGGCCACGAGCGGCGTTCCCACGGCCTGGTCGTGGAGCAGCACCTTGCCGGAGAACGTCCGGGCGATCGCGTCGGCGTACCCCCGCGCCACCGTCGCGGTCTTGGCGTCGCTCCCGTCGAGGATCACCTCCACCGGGGCGGGGCGGCCGGCGTCGAGGTCGGCCGCAAAGCGCTCGGGGATCACCAGCACCATCCGCACATCGTTCCGGTCGATGGCCGCCTCGGCCTGGTCGGCCCGGGTGAGGGTCGTCCGTACGTCGAAGTACCCCGACTGGCCGAAGGCGTCGACCAGCGCCCGGCTCCGCGCGGTATGATCCCGGTCGAGCACCGCCATCCTGATGTTCGTGACGTCGGTGTTGATCGCGACGCCGAAGAGGTAGAGCAGGATCGCGGGCAGCGCGAAGGCGAGCGCCAGGCTCCGCCCGTCGCGGCGGATCTGGATCCACTCCTTCCCCGCCATCGCCAGCATCCGCGGGAACGAGAACGTCCGGCTGGTCATCATCCGACGAGGGCCCCCCCGGCCCGGTTCACGCTGGCCACGAACACATCCTCCAGCGACGGCTGGATCCGCTCGATCCCCCGGCACCCGAGCCCCGCGCTCGCGAGCCGGGCCGAGAGCCACTCCTCCGCGCGGGCCAGGTCGCTCACCACCACCCGGAGCCCCCGCCCGAAGAGGCTCACATCGATCACCCCGTCGCACCCGGCGAGCACCGGCACCGCACGGGGCGCATCGTCGGTGTCGATCCGGAGGATCGGCTCGGTCATCCGGGCGCGGAGCGCCGCCGGGGTCCCGAGTGCCACCACCTTGCCGCGGTTCATGAAGGCCAGGCGGTCGCAGTACTCGGCCTCTTCCATGTAGTGGGTGCTGACGAACACCGTCGTGCCGCGGTCCGAGAGCATCCGGATCACGTCCCAGAACTGCCGCCGCGCCACCGGGTCCACCCCCGAGGTCGGCTCGTCGAGGAACAGCACCGCCGGCTCGTGCAGGACCGCGCAGCCCAGCGCGAGCCGCTGCTTCCAGCCGAGCGGCAGGGCGCCGGTGGGCCGGTGCCGGTGCCCGGTGAGGTCGGCCATCGCCAGCACCCAGGCCATCCGCTCGGCCAGCCTGGCCCCGGTGATCTCCCGCATCCCCGCCGCGAACTCGATGTTCTCTTCGACCGTGAGCTCGGTGTAGAGCGAGAAGAGCTGCGACATGTACCCGATGCGGGTCTTGATCCGCTCTCCCTCGGTCGCGATGTCGAGCCCGTCGACCACGCCCCGGCCCGAGGTGGGCCGCACCAGGCCGCAGAGCATCTTGATGGTCGTGGTCTTCCCGGCGCCGTTGGGGCCGAGGAAGCCGAACACCTCGCCCCGGCCGACGCTCAGCGTCACGGCGTTGGCGGCGATGAAGTCGCCGTAGCGCCGGGTGAGCTGGTCGATCTCGACCGCGGGAACCGCGTCAGGCCGCATGGGACACGCTCGTCAGGTCGATGAACACATCCTCGAGGGAGGGCGAGAGCGGGCGCACCGCACGCACCACCAGCCCCACCTCCTCCAGCACCTGGGCGATCGCCTGCTCATGGCCTGGCGCGGTCGTCGTCACGTGGAGAGACTCGCCGAAGGCCGCCGCGCTCCGCACCTGCGGATGGCCGCGGAGTGCCTGGGCGGCCGCGCGGGGGTTGTCGGTCGTGAACTCGAACGCCCGGCCGGCGAGCCGCCCCTGCAGCGCGGGCGGCGTGTCGAGTCCCGCGAGCTTCCCCTGCTGCAGCAGCGCCACCCGGTCGCACCGCTCCGCCTCGTCGAGGTAGGCGGTGGAGACGATGGCGGTCATTCCCTGGGCGACCATTTCGTGCACGATGAGCCAGAGGTCGCGCCGGGAGATCGGGTCGACCCCGAAGGTCGGCTCGTCGAGGAGCAGCACCTCGGGCTGGTGAATGAGGGCGCAGCAGAGCGAGAGCTTCTGCTTCATGCCGCCGGAGAGCTTCCCGGCCAGCCGGTCGGCGAATGCGCCCAGCCGCGAGAAGCCATACAGCCGCTCCATCCGGGCATCGCGCTCCCGCCGCGGCACCTGGAAGAGGCGGGCGTAGAAGTGGATGTTCTCCCGCACGGTGAGGTCGGCGTAGAGGCCGAAGCGCTGGGACATGTACGCGATCCCGTGCTTCACCCCCTCGGGATCCTGGCGCACGCTCACCCCCGCCACGGTGGCGTCGCCGGCGGTGGGCCGGAGCACCCCCGCCAGGATCCGGAGCGTCGTGGTCTTCCCCGAGCCATCCGGACCCACGATTCCGAATAGCTCGCCCTGGCCCACCGAGAAGGTGAGGTCGTCGAGCGCCTGCACCGCGCCGAAGGCGTGGCTCAGCCGGTCGAGGGCGACCATCGTGCGGCCGCTCATCAGCGGACCGCGACGGTGGGGCCGCACAGGGCGGCGGTGGCCGGCGAGAAGGTCACGTCGGCGGGGAGACCGGGCTTGAGGTCGACCTGGTCGTCGCCGGTGATGCGGACCCGCACCTCGTACACCAGGCGCACCCGGTCCCTGGTGCTCTGCACATTGCGCGGGGTGAACTCCGCCACCCGGGCGATGTAGCGGATCGTCCCGGTGTAGTGCCGGTCGGCGAAGCCGTCCGACTGGATCGAGGCGCACTGGCCCAGCGCCAGGCGGCCGACCTCGTCGCCCGGGACGTAGATCCGGACCCAGCGATCCTCGAGATTCTGCAGGGTGAGCACCGCCGACCCGGGGGCGACCGCCTCGCCCGGCTCGCGATGACGGATCGTGACTGTCCCGGCGAAGGGCGCCTTCACCGTCGACTGCGCGATCTGGGCGTCGATCCGCTCGAGCGCCGCGGTCGCCTGCGCCAGGGCGGCCCGCTGGGCCGCGATCCGCTCCGGCCGGGTGCCGGCCTCGAGGAGGCGGAGCTCCTCGGTGGCCCGGGCGACCTCGCCCTCGTCCACTTCGAGGTTGGTCTGCTCATGATCGAAGGACTGGCGGCTGATCACCGACTGCGCCGCCAGCGGCCGGAGCCGCTCGACGTCGCGCTTCGAGCCGTCACGCCGCTCGATCGCCACCGCGAGCATGGCCTTCGCCCGGGCGATCTCCTCCGACCGCGATCCCGCGAGATACTCGGCGAGGGTGGCCTGGGCCGCGGCCACCTGTGCCCTGGCGACCTCGCGCTCCGCCAGCAGCTCGGCCTGGTCCAGCACCGCCAGCTCGACGCCCTGCGAGACCTGGTCTCCCTCGTGGGCATCGACCCGCTCGAGGCGGCCCGAGACCTGGAAACCGAGATCGGCCTCGGTCGACTCGACCGTCCCGGACACGAAGATCGTGTCCTTGCCGTTGTCCGCCGCCAGTGCGCGGTAGGCGAAGAACCCGCCCGCCGCGGTCAACACCGTGAGTCCGACGATCACCCGCACCTTGCGCTGCATTGCCCTGTGCTCCGGAAGAAGTGTTGCCGGGGGGTAGGGCAATGGCGGTACCACGCGTTCGCGATTTCTCGCGACGCGGCTCAAGTCGTTGTTGGTGAGGGGGTTGTTGTGGTGGGGCGGGTCGGGCGGGGGGCAATA
This sequence comes from Gemmatimonadales bacterium, assembly GCA_035549935.1. Lineage (GTDB taxonomy): Bacteria > Gemmatimonadota > Gemmatimonadetes > Gemmatimonadales > GWC2-71-9 > JADJOM01. The sequence continues at coordinate 414 of DASZPT010000315.1, read as the reverse complement.
AAACGCGGGCCGAGGTTACGAGATTTCGCACGCTTGTGAAATGTCGCTACCTCACGCCCCCACCCGCGTGATCCCCAGCTTCTGCATCCGCGACCGCAGCGTGCTCGGGTTGATCCCCAGGATCGCCGCCGCCCCAGACGGGCCATGCACCTTCCCGTTCGCCGCCGTCAACGCCCGGCGGATATGGATCCGCTCGTTCTCCTCCAGCGGGATGATCCCGGCCGGCGACTCGGCCGCCCCGTCGCCCCTGGGCCGCGCGATAAGGCTCTCCTGGATCTCCACCACCGGGCCGTCGGCCAGGACACAGGCGCGCTCGATCACATTCTGCAGCTCGCGCACGTTGCCAGGCCAGGTATACGCCTGCAGTTGCTCCAGGCTCCGCGGGGAGACCCCCCGCAGCGGCTTGGCCAGCTT
>DASZPT010000314.1:0-2420 GCA_035549935.1 Gemmatimonadales bacterium | reverse complement strand
CTAACGACTGCGCATAAGCTGCAGGGGCGCGGCGCGCGCGGCAAGGGGTGCCGCTGGCCGGCCGGTGGTGGTGGTGCCGTCGCAAAGCGACGGCCGCGACCCTGTCAGCTTGATGCGCTTGTTAGGTGGCGTAGCAGGGGCTCGGCTTCCAGCGCGTGGCGGCTCCACGGAGGTGGTTCCGGGGACGCGGGCGGCCCCTGTCCCCAGGCTGGGCGCTTGTGCCGTCCCGGGCCGCCTCGCGCCCTGACCTTCGGCGGGCGAGCGAGCGGGCGGGCACGCGGAGCTGGAAGGCGCCAGGGCGGGGTGGCGGAGCGAGGCGGCGGCAGCCGTCGCAGCGGAGCCCACCCCGCCAAACGGAGGGCCCCACGACCCCCACGAAAAAGCTCTTGTTGCGGCGCGTGGGGGTAGCCACCTAACGACCCCGCATAAGCTGCGCCCCGAGGCTCGTTCGCGCAAGCGAACGGGCCGACGAGCGCAGGCGCTCGTACCCGCGCAAACCGACGGCCGAGGACGTCAGCTTCATGCGGTGGTTAGATGGCAGATGCGTCGGGGCCGGGCCCTAGACCCTTCGCTTTGGGCGTGGAGCCCCGGGCGGCGGCCGGTACTGCTCCCGGTCCGGGGCGTTAGCCACGGCGCGCGCCAGGAACTCCCCCATGGACTCGCCGCGTGGCTGGTTGGCCATGAGCTCCGTCACCCGCCGCTCGGCCGCGTCCCGGACCAGCCCGCACTTGGCGATGTGCCAGAGGGCGAGTGCCAGCAGGCGTGGATGGGGGGGCGGCTTGGTCCCTGCCGGAGCCGGCAGGGTGTTGAGGTAGGCGGCGAGCTGGACTTCGCTGGCGTCCGCCTCGACCATGCCCCGGATGACGGATGCCCACTCGAGGAGCACGGGGTCGGTCCTGTCTCGGCCGAACTGAAAGGCGAGAACGCGGATGAGCTTCTCTTCTAGGGGCTCATCGCGATTGACCCAGTTGCTGGCCCTACGCTGCTTCGTCATGAAAGGAATGTAGGGGAAGGCTAGGAAAGCGCCTCGGAGCGGGCTGCCATCTAACGACCCCGCATAAGCTGCGCCCCGAGGCTCGTTCGCGCAAGCGAACGGGCCGACGAGCGCAGGCGCATGGACCTACGAAAACCGATGGCCGAGGACGTCAGCTTCATGCGGTGGTTAGACGGCGCGATCAACAGGTTTCAGCGTTAACACGCCTCGACGAGCCAAGTAGTGTTCTAGCCCTAGAACTAGCGCCACATAGACGTAGCCGCCCAAGAGTGTGAACCCAGCGCCGATCGCAACCACTTGGAGGGAATTGGCCATGTTTATTCTGCCAACGCCTGGTTCGGTTAGGGCATCAGTGGCCGCCAGGGCTAGGCCGGCAAGTGGGGCGAAAAGGAGCGGTGCGCGCCACGCCAAATGCCGAATCGCATGGGCTGAGAGCGATCGGGTCCAGATGTAGAGAAGAATGGCGAATGGGACGTAGGCTATGCCCGCTCCCCATAACGCCAGAAGCCCGAAGGCGCCGAGTGCAAGGGGGAGGTAGCTGAGCGGTGCCGGGAGCGCCCAGCCTAGCGCGAACAAGACTGGGGGCAGAAGGACCGGGGCGAGCAGGCTGGCCTGCAAGTAATGTTTGCGGGTCACTCGTGGCTTCAGGTCTCAGACGCCGTCTAACGACCCCGCATAAGCTGCGGATTGAGGCTCGTTCGCGCAAGCGAACGGGCCGACGGCCGGTTGTGCTCGCAGTCCACAAACCGACGGCCGAAACCGCCAAGCTTCATGCGGTGGTTAGGCGCCGTGAGCCCCGCTGGTCCTGATCGTCCCTACCAGGTGAAGGAGCCGGATGCCGTGGGAGCCAATTCCATGCTCCCGCGGGGCATGTCGCGTGAGTCCTTGGCCTCAAACGTGGCTGTTTGGGGCATCGCGATGGAGAGCTGAACTGTCGACGCTGGCACACGAGTCAGGTCGAGGATGAAGGATGAGGGGCCAGTGGAGTAGCAGGAGAGGCTATCTGTTCCAGCTCGAACCCGAACGGTTGTCCTCGAGTCACCGGAGGTGTCGCGCTCCGCAGGAGCGGTGGTGATGTCCACGCGCAGACCGGTCGCATCTGCGGGAATGCGGATCAGGACCTGACCGTTGGGAAGTCCAAGTGAGCCGCATTCGAGGCTGAAGGGTGGCGCCTGGCGGCCTGCAATGAGGGCGAGAGTACCCAGGGGCAGTGCAAGCGATACGAGAGCGAGCGTAGGTCGGGTTCTCATTGGGCCTCCTGTGACTCGGCGACGGAGATGCGGGGGTACCAAACCTGTGAAGGAGCGGTGGAGGTGGCAAGGCCGGCAGACTTTGCCTGCCCCACAGGCGCCTAACGACCCCGCATAAGCTGCGCCCCGAGGCGCGTTCGCGCAAGCGAACGGGCCGACGAGCGCAGGCGCGTGGA
>DASZPT010000313.1:0-16202 GCA_035549935.1 Gemmatimonadales bacterium | reverse complement strand
GGGAGGCGGGGAGGCGGGTAGGCGGGTAGGCGGGTAGGCGGGTAGGCGGGTAGGCGGGTAGGCGGGTAGGCGGGTCGAAGGTAACCAGCACAACGGCAGTGCGAGACGGAGCTGGCGCACGGGGCATGCGAGGTCGTGGGGAGCAGCGGTGCGCCGCGCGGGGATCCATCCAATCCCTTGCGGCCACCACGCTGCGACCGCACGGCCTCGCATGCCCCGTGCTCGATTTGCCCTGGATCTGCTTTGGCCCCAAGCACTTGGCGAGCCCTCCCGACGCGCCCCGTCGCCTTGCCCTAACCCCTTCGCCCGGCTATACTTCCCGCCCCAACATTCCTCCTCCCCGCGCCCCTCACCAGGGTCGGGGCGACCAGACCAAAGGAAGGTGACATGCCCCGTCAGTACGAGGCGGTCTACATCTTCGATAGTGCACTCGAAGAGACCGCCATCAACGAGAAGCTCACCCGCTTCCACGCCCTGATTCCCCAGTCCAGCCCGGACGCCCTCAAGCTGAATCACTGGGGCAAGCGCACCCTGGCCTACCCGATCAAGAAGCGGGAGACCGGGTACTACGTCGTCGCGAACTTCGAGGCCCAGGCCGCCCAGCTCCCCGAGTTCGAGCGCGCCATCAAGCTCGATGAAGGGGTGCTCCGTCACCTCGTCGTCGTGAACGAACACGACTACACGCCGAGCCGCGACCTGACCGACCGCAAGATGGAGGAGGACGACGAATGAAGCGCATGAAGAAGGGTGACCCGCTCGCCGAAGCCGGCATCCGCTACATCGATTACAAGGACGAGAAGATGCTGCAGCGGTTCCTGACCGAGCGGGGCAAGATCCTGCCCGCCCGGCTCTCGGGGATCACTGCCCGGCACCAGCGGCAGCTCAGCACGGCCATCAAGCGGGCCCGCTACCTGGCGCTCCTGCCCTACGTCAAGCGGGGCGTGAGCTGACGGTCGCCGCCCCCGCGCGACCCCCGGTCTCGTGGCGGGCCATGTTGTTACTGGCGGGATACCTGCTTCTCTTCCCGCCGCTGTTCGTACTGGGACCGCTGGCGGCGCTGCTCCTCGCCTCACGCCCCGCCAGCGCGCGTGAGTGGGGCTGGATCGGGGCCGCGCTGCTGTGGCTCGCGCTGTCGCTGACCCAGCCCGGCGGGCTGGCGATGCAGGCGGAATACGCCTGGGCCCTGGTGGTGACCGCCGGGTTCGTGGTCCTGATGCTGTTCGTCCGGACCGGCGTGGTGGCCGGCGCCCTCGGCGCCACGGTGCTCGCGCTCGGCCTGGTGACGGCCTGGATGCAGGTGCTCGGCACCGGGTGGCACGACCTCCAGCTCGCCGCGCTGCACCAGGGCTGGGAGGCCTGCCGGACCATCCAGGCCTGGGGCCAGGGCCTCCCCGCCGACCAGCAGGACGGGGTGCGGCAGTTCACCGACGCGATGAGCAACATGGTCGCGCTCACGTCGGCGCTGCTCCCCGCGATCCTGGTGCTCAAGGTGCTCCCGGGCCTCGCGATCGCCTGGAGCTGGTATCACCGGCTCGCGGCCCGGCCGCTGGGACAGCCGGTGGAGACGTTCGCCGATTTCCGCTTCAACGACCAGCTGGTCTGGCTGGTGGTGCTGTCGGTGGCGGTGTACGTGATCCCGGTGCCCGATGTGGTGCAGGAGGTCTTCGCCAACCTGCTCCTGGCGATGGGAGGACTCTACGTCGCCCGCGGGGCCGCGATCACCTGGGGATCGATTGCCACGTTCCCCCCGTTCATCCTGATCGTGGTGGGTCTTGGCACGCTGTTCATACTGCCGGTGGCGCTGGGCGGATGGTTCGCCTTCGGGCTGGCGGATACATGGGTGGATTTCCGGCGGCGCTTCCGGCCCGCCGACCAGACAAGGGAGTGAGCGATGGAAGTCATTCTCCGCGAAGACATCAAGACGCTGGGCAAGGCGGGTGAGCTGGTGAAGGTGAAGCCGGGCTACGCCCGCAACTACCTGCTGCCCCGCGGCCTCGCCTACGAGGCCACCGACGGGAACCGCAAGCGGATCCAGGCCGAGTCCAAGGCCCGCGCCGCCCGCCAGGAGCAGGAAGCCGGCGAGGCCCGCGCCCTGGCCGCGAAGCTCGGGGCCGTCTCCCTCACGCTCGCCCGCAAGGCCGGCGAGGGTGACCGGCTCTTCGGCTCGATCACCGCGCAGGACCTGGCCGACGCCCTGGCCGCGCAGGGCCACACCGTCGACAAGCGGAAAATCGAGCTCGAGCACCCGATCAAGACCATCGGGCAGCATGCCGTGCCGGTGCGGCTCCACCCCGACGTGATCGCCGAGGTCCGCGTGACGGTGGTGGCGGAGTAACGCTCCGTCGCATGACCGTCGGCATCCGGTACATCGATGGGCCCCGGCTGGCGCGGTCCCTCTTCGCCGCCTCCGACTGGGTGGCCGCCGGCCGGGACGAGATCAACCGGATCAACGTCTTCCCCGTTCCGGACGGGGACACCGGGACCAACTTCAGCCTGACCCTGCGTGCCGTCGCCGACGCCCTCCGGGCGCTCGGCGACGCGCCGCTTGCGGTCACCGCCCGGACCGCCGCCCGCGGGGCGGTGCTCGGGGCGCGCGGCAACAGCGGGATGATGCTGGCCCACTTCCTCCTCGGCTTTGCCGATGCCATCGGCGACCGGGACCAGGCCACCGCCCAGGAAGTGGCGCACGCCTTCCGGATCGGGGCCGAGCGCCTCTACACCTCCCTCGACGACCCGCGCGAAGGGACGATCCTCACCGTCGCCCGGGAGGCGGCCCAGGCCGCCGAGCGCGCCGCCGCCGACTCCCCCGACATTTCCGTCTTCATGACCCGGCTGCTCCACGAGGGCGAGGTCGCCCTGGCCCGGACACCGGAGCTCATGGCGGTCCTCAAGGAAGCGGGCGTGGTCGACGCCGGCGGCAAGGGCTTCGTCCGGATGCTCGAGGGCGTCGTCCGCTACATCGAGGGAGACCCGATCCTCCCGATCACGATTACGGAGGAGGCGGGCGAGGTCGCCCCCGCCGCCCTGGTCGAGGTCGCCGCCGAACGCGACTTCCAGTACTGCACCGAGGTTATGGTTCGGGGGGAGCAGCTGCCGCCGGCCAACGACGTCCGGTCGGCGATCCGCACGTTCGGAGGTTCCGTCCAGGTGGTCCTCGCCGGTGATCTGCTCAAGATCCATGTGCACACCGATACCCCGGAGGCCGTCTTTACTTTCGCGGCCCGGTGGGGAGCGCTGGAGTCGACCAAGGCCGAGGACATGCGGGCCCAGCATCGCCGGCTGGCGCACGGCAGCCGGCGCCCGGTGGCGATCGTGACGGACTCCTCGGTGGACCTGCCGGACGCGGTGCTGGACCGCCATCACATCGCCCTGGTCCCGCTGCAGGTGATGTTCGGGGACCAGACGTTCCGGGACCGGGTCCAGCTCAAGGGGGAGGAGTTCTACCAGCGGATGCGGGTGTCGAAGGTGAACCCCACGACCTCGCAACCGACCCCCGCCGAGTTCGTGCGGGTCCTCCGGGACGCACGGGCGGAAGCGGACGAAGTGGTCGCCATCCTGCTCGCGTCGCGGCTCTCCGGCACCTTCCAGTCGGGGGTCGCCGCGGCCCGGGCCGCCGGGATCGACCGGGTGGAGTTCGTGGACAGTGCCACCGCCTCGCTCGGTCTCGGGCTGCTCGCCCTGCGGGGCGCCGAATTGGCCGAGTCAGGTTGGCCCGCGAAAGCGATCGGGGACGAACTGCGCCGGGTGCGGAAGCAGTCGGGCTGTTTCATCACGGTCGACCGGTTCGACAACCTGCTCCGGTCCGGGCGGGTGACCCGCGGCAAGGCGCTCATCGCGGGGATGCTCGACGTCAAGCCGATCCTCTCGCTCGACGAGATGGGCGGTATCGTCCCGGTGGACCGGGTGCGCGGCCGGAACAATGTCGTCCCCCGGGTGCTGAGCCTCCTCGAGCGGCGGCTCTCCCCGCGGCCCAACACGGTGCGCTTCGGCATCGTACATGCTGAAGCTCCCGAGATCGCGGAGCGCCTCCGCGCCGCCCTGGTGGCTGCCTACCAGCCGCGCGACTGCTTCGTCTCGCTCGCGACCGGCGTCCTCGGCACCCACGTGGGGTTCGGCGCCTGGGGGGTGTTCTGGCAGGTGGAAGATGGCACGCCGTCGCACCTGCCCCCGGAGCGGACGGCGTGACGCCCCGCGAGGGAGTGCGGGCCGCGGTCCAGGCGATCGAGGACCTGAAGGGCCGCGAGGTCCGGGTGCTCGACCTGCGCGGGCTCTCGGAGGCGACCGACTACTTCATCATCGCCTCGGGCACGTCGGACGCCCATGTCCGGGGCATCGCCGATTCGGTGGTGGAGAAGCTTCACCACAAGGGCGCCCGGGCGCACCACGTGGAAGGCCTCCCCGGAGGCCGCTGGGTGCTGCTCGATTTCGTGGACTTCGTGGTCCACCTATTCCATCCGGAGACCCGCAGCTTCTACCAGCTGGAGCGGCTCTGGAGTGATGCGCCGGAGATCAAGCCCGGCGCCTGACCGGCAGGTGTTCATGATCCGTCGTACCGCCGTCCTGCTGTGCCTCGTCGCGGGCCTTCCCGCCGCGCTTCCCGCCCAGGCCTACTTTGGACAGAACAAGGTGCAGTACCGGGCCTTCGACTTCCAGGTGCTCAAGACCGAGCACTTCGACGTGTACTACTACCCCGAGGCGCGGGAAGCCACGCTCGACGCGGCCCGGATGGCGGAGCGGTCGTACCTGCGGCTCTCGCGGATCCTCCGGCACGAGTACCGGGAGCGGAAGCCGATCCTGCTCTACGCCTCGCATTCCGATTTCCAGCAGACCAACGCGCTGGGAGGCGAATCGCCGAGCGAAGGGACCGGCGGCGTCACCGACTTCTTCAAGCAGCGGATCATCCTCCCCTTCACCGGCTCCTACGAGGAGCTGGAGCACGTGCTCCAGCACGAGATGGTGCACCAGTTCCAGTACGATATCTGGAGCCGGGGCCGGGCGGGCGCGGGCCTGCAGACCATCATCAACGTGAACCCGCCGCTCTGGTTCACCGAGGGCATGGCGGAGTACCTCTCCCTGGGCGGCGTGGATCCCAACACCGCGATGTGGCTCCGGGACGCGGCCATCGAGGGGAAGATCCCCACGATTCACCAGCTGGAGAACGATCCGCGGATCTTCCCGTACCGCTACGGCCAGGCGCTCCTCGCCTTCATCGGCCAGCGCTGGGGTGACGAGGCCATCGGCGCGATCATGCAGGGGACCCTCGCCGGCGGCGGCGGGCTCGAGGGGTCGATCCGCCGGGTGCTGGGCGTCGACTACCGCCAGCTCTCCGATCTCTGGAAGAAGCACATCCAGGACACCTACCTCCCGGAAGTCGCCTCCCGCCAGCGGGGCCGGGACATCGGCCGCGAGGTGCTGAGCGAGGCCAAGTCGGACGGCACCCTGCACCTCTCCCCGGCGCTGTCGCCGGACGGGAAGCAGGTCGCCTACTTCTCCGAGCGGAACTTCTACTTCATCGACCTCTACCTCGCCGACGCGGTGACCGGCAAGGTGAAGCGGCGCCTGCTCAAGTCCTCCTACAGCAGCAACTACGAGAGCTTCCGGTTCATCAATTCGGCGGCCAGCTGGTCGCCCGACGGGAAGAAGATCGCCATCGCCGCCAAGAGCGGCCCCCGCGACGTGATCGTGATCATCGATGTCGCGAAGAACCGCGAGGAGCGGCGGATCAAGATCAAGCTCAACGGCATCACCACGCCCTCCTGGAGCCCCGACGGGAAGCAGCTGGTCTTCACCGGGTACGATGGCGGGATCTCCGACCTCTTCCTCGTCAACGCGAACGGGTCGGACCTGCGCCGGCTGACCAACGACCGCTACGCCGACCTGCACCCGGTCTTCTCCCCCGACGGCCACACCATCGCCTTCGCGACCGACCGCGGGCCGGAGACGAACTTCACCACCCTCAAGATCGGCAACATGCGGATCGCGACGTACGACGTCGCCACGGCCCGCATCGAGGTCCTGCCGGGGATGGAGTTCGGCAAGAACGTGAACCCGCAGTGGTCCCCCGACGGCCGGGAGCTGGCGTACGTCTCCGACCGGACCGGCGTGAGCAACATCTACCTCTACGACCTCGCGGACCGGCAGTCCTACCAGATCACCGACCTCTTCACCGGGGCGCAGGGCATCACCCCGCTCTCGCCGGTGATCTCGTGGGCCCACCAGGCCGACCGCCTGGCGTTCGTGTACTACTCGCGGGACATGTTCGACGTGTACGAAATCGACAACCCGCGGGCCCTCAAGAAGGAGCCGTGGCAGCCGCGGTCGCTGGCCCTCCGGGACTCGGCGATCACCCGGCCCCAGGTCTTCCCCGGCCAGCCGGCGCGGGACTCCGCGATCACCAACCCGACCGTGATGCCGGGGCAGCCCCAGCGCGATTCGGCGGTCACGAAGCCCGCGGCCGTCCCGGACAGTGTCACCAGCCCGCTGGTCTCCTCCGGCTCGATCTACGTGACCCGCGGTGGCTTCCGCCAGGCGGACACCACGCCGTCGATCTCCGACTCGACCCTCAAGCCGCTCACCATCTCGGCGCTGCTCGACTCGGTGAACCTCCCGCTGCCGGATACCGCCGAGTTCAGCACCAGCAAGTACAAGGTGAAGTTCCAGCCGGACTATATCGCCCGGCCGACCATCGGCTACACCCGCGACAACTTCGGGCGCGGCTTCTACGGCGGCAGCGCCATCTCGCTCTCGGACATGCTGGGCAACCATACCCTGGTCTTCGGCGCCTTCGTCAACGGCCGGATCAGCGAGGCGATGGTGAACGCGGCCTACATCAACCAGACCCACCGGATGAACTGGGCGGTCGCCGCGGGCCAGGAGCCGTACTACTTCCTCGAGCCGAGCCAGATCGTCCCGGATACCAGCCCGAACCGCCCGCCCGGCGGCGCCATCTTCGTCACCAACCTGCGGCGGATCGTGAGCCGCTCGGTCCAGGGCTTCGGCTACTATCCGCTCAACCGGTTCCAGCGGGTGGAGCTCGGCCTCGAGGCCACGACCATCAGCGACCGGCTCCAGTCGATCTACGAGCCCTACGACCCGAACACCGGCCTCGCGACCGACAACCCGACCTCGCGGGAGATCTCCCTGCCCGGCGCGAGCTACGTCGCGCCCTCGCTGGCCCTCACCTTCGACAACTCCCTCCCCGGGTGGGTGGGGCCGTTCTACGGCCGGCGCTGGCGGCTCTCCGCCTCGCAGACCATCGGTGGCTGGCGCTTCTTCGAGGGGCTGGTCGACTACCGCCGCTATGACAAGATCGTGGGGCCGGTCACCCTCGCGACCCGGGCCCTCTACTTCGGCCGCATCGGCCGCGACGCCGAGCGGTTCCGGATCTTCCTCGGCAGCACCGACCTCATGCGGGGGAACACCTCGGGCAGCTACTACCGCAACGAGTGCCGCACCACCGATCCGAACACCGAGACCGGCTGCGTCGAGCTCGACCGCCTCGTCGGGACCCAGCTCGCCGTCGGCTCGGCCGAGATCCGCTTCCCCGTGATGACGCCGGACATGCGCATCCTGCCGGCGGCGTTCCCGCCGATCGAAGGCGCGCTCTTCTACGACGTGGGCCTCACCTGGAACGAGGGTGACCAGCTCCGCTGGAAGCTCCGCCCCGGCGACCCGACCTCGGTGCGGGCCCCGCTCCAGACCCTGGGCGCCTCGCTCCGGATGAACCTCTTCGGCTTCGTCGTGCTCCGGCTCGACTACTCCATTCCGCAGGAGCGCCGCGCGATCGGGGGGTACTGGACGCTGAGCCTCGGCCCGGTGTTCTGAGGCGGGTGGGCGGTCGACGATAGCGTGGCGGACGCGCGACGAGCTTGACAGCACGCCCACGACGCCCTGCGCCACAGCGGCGACCCGCCGACGCTGTGGCGCAAGCCCTTTTTGCCCCCCCGCCGATCCGCTACTTTCCGGCGTGCCCAGACGCCCCATTCTGGCTGCCGCGATCGCGCTCCTCCTCGCCTGCCGGTCCGGCTCCCAGCCCTATCGCGGTCTCTCCGTCGCCACGACCACCCCGCCCTCGAGTCTCCTCCGACTGGTGGCGGCTGGCGGCACGGCCGAGCTCTACCACCTGCCCCGGCTCGACCCCTGGGGCTGGAAGGCCGCGACGCCACTCCCGCCGCTTCGGCGCCCTATCGGGGCGGATCTCGACCTCGGCGTGGTCTACAGCCTCACCAGCAAGAGCGAGGTCCTGGGCTTCGATCTCGTGACCGCGCGGCCCCGGCCCCAGCTCACCACCGGTGTCCGCGATGTCGCCGTCGGGCCCGATGGCACCCTCTTCGTCGTCGACGACAGCCTGCGCGTGGTGCAGTACGTCCGCCGGAACCCGCAGCGGTTCGAGGCGAAGCTCCCCGCCCGTCCCCGGGACCTCTACGGCACCCGGAACGCCTCGCTCCTCGCGGTCTCGGGCGCACAGCCCACCACGCTCACCGTCCTCAGCACCGACGACCAGCCCGCGAAGATCCCGCTCCCGGCCGGCGATGCCGCCGCGACCTTCTGGGGCGACCTCATCGCCGTCGCCGCCGACACCGCCGTCGTCCTGGTCGATCCCGATCATGCCGACCGGCTCCGGTCGATCCCGGTGAGCGGGCACGCCCGGGCGGTGATCTTCTCTCCCTCGGGTCACCGCTTCTACGTCGCGCGGCGCGAAGGCCCGGTCCTGGTCTACAACCGCTTCACCCGGGAGAAGATCGACGAGATCAAGCTCCCCGGGCCCGCCGCCTCGCTCCGGGCCGACCCCTTCGGCCGCTGGCTCATGGTCCATCCGCAGGGGGGCGATTCACTCTGGCTGGTCGACCTCGCCCGCAACCGCTTCGTCCGGGGCTTCGCGGCCGACTGGGCCGTCGACCTGCCCACGGTCACCAACCAGCAGACCCTCCTCCTCAAGCAGGGCGGCGACGTCGTCGCGTTCGACCTGACCCGGCCCGAGATCCCCGAGACCGGGCGGGTCAAGGGTGGCGCCGCGGACTACTGGCTGCCCCTTGCCTGGACGCCGGAGACCGGCACCGCCAGTGTCGGCAGCGAGCCCGCCGCCGACACTACCGCCACCGGGGATTCCACCTCGGAGGACGCGACCAGGGTGTATCTCCAGGTCTCGAGCTCGCAGAACAAGGCCTGGTCGTCGGAGCTCGCCCGCCAGCTGTCGCAGCAGGGCCTGCCGGCCAGCGTGCTCGATCCCCATGGGCCCGACGAAGGCTTCCGCGTCGTCCTGGGCCCCTACCCCACGCGCGAGGCCGCCGAGTCCGCCGGGAAACGCCTGGGCCGGCCGTTCTTCATCTACCAACCCGACCGCTGAACAGGATCCGCTCCGCATGAAGCTCACGAAGCTCGAACTGTCCGGCTTCAAGTCCTTCGCCGACACCGTCTCGCTGACCTTCCACGATGGCGTGACCGCGATCGTCGGCCCGAACGGGTGCGGCAAGTCGAACGTCTCCGACGCCGTGCGCTGGGTCCTGGGCGAGCAGTCGGCGCGGCTCCTCCGCGGCGGCAAGATGGAGGATGTGATCTTCCAGGGCTCCTCCGCCCGCCGCCCGGTGAACGTGACCGAGGCGTCGCTCTTCCTCGATAACTCCGATGGTGATCTCCCGATCGCCTACCGCGAGGTACAGATCACCCGCCGCCTCTCGCGGAGCGGGCAGTCCGACTACCTCCTCAACGGCACCGTGGTGCGGCTCCGGGACATCCAGGACCTGCTCCGGGGCACCGGGCTCGGCAGCGACGCCGGCGTCGTGATCGAGTCGAAGATGATCGAGTACCTCCTCTCCGACCGGGCCGAGGAGCGCCGCTCACTGTTCGAGGAGGCCGCGGGCATCGGGCTCTACCGGGACCGGAAGCAGACCACCGAGCGCCGGCTCGAGGAGACCGCCGGGGACCTGCAGCGGGTGGAGGATCTCATCGCCGAGGTCCAGAGCCAGATCCGGAGCCTGGCCCGGCAGAAGGGGAAGACCGAGCGGCACGCGCGGCTGATGGAGGAGAAGTTCGCGGTGCAGCTCACGCTTGCGAAGCGGCTGCTGCACGACCTGGGCGAGCACATGGCGACGTCCACCGCCCGCCATGCCGAGCTGGAACAGGAGCTCCCCGCTTCCCGCGAGGCCCTGGTCACGCTCGAGGAGACGCGCGACGAGGCGGCCCGCAACCGCGCCCGTACCGAGGGGCAGCGGACCGAGATCGCCCGGCGGCTCGGTGATGTGCGGCTCGAGCTGGGCAAGCTCGATGGCGACCTGGCGCTCGCCGCCGAGCGGCTCGCCAACGCCGCCGCCCGGAAGCTCCGTGCCTCCGAGGAGCGGGGCCAGATGGAGTCCCGCCGGCAGCAGGCCGTGCGCGAGCGGGACGCCGCCGAGACGGAACACACCACCGCGCTCCAGGAGAAGGAGCGGATCCAGGCGGAGCTCGCCGCCCGCACCACCGCCGAGCAGGACGTCCGCCTCAAGCTCGGCGAGCAGCGCCAGCTGGTCCGCCAGCTCGAGGAGGAACTGCAGAAGCGGATCCAGACGCTCCGCTCCCTCGAAGGCGAGCGCGCCTCCCTCGAGACCGACCTCGCCTCGCTCCGGGAACAGGCGACGACCGCCTCCGCCCGCAAGAGCGCCGCCGAGGCGGAGCTCGAGGTGGCCGAGCGCCGGCAGGCCGAGGCCGCGGATGTGGCCGAGCGCCATGCCAGCGAGGCCCGGCGGCTCGCCGGCGAGGCGGAACGCGCCCGCCACCTGGTCGCCGAGCTGCGCCGCCGCGAGGCGCTGGAGCGCGCCGACCGCCGGACCGCCGAAGAATCTCTCGCCCAGCTCACCGCCCGGCGCCAGGCGCTGGAGGAGCTCGAACGGGACCGGGTCGGGCTCGCCCCCGGCGCCGCGGCCCTCCTCGCGGTCCGGGAGCGCTTCGGCGAGGCGATCCTGGGACCGCTCTCCGACTTCATCCGGACCGGCCGCGACGACGCCGAGCTGGCGGAGCGGCTCCTCGGCGAGTGGGTCCACGCGGTGCTGGTGCGCGACGCGTCGGCGATCCCCGCAATCCAGGCGTGGCACGCCGAGGAGCAGCCCGGCGCCATCGTGCTCCTCCCCGCCGACAGTGGTCCGTCCGGCTCCCTGGGCGATGGCCCGATGGGCACCCGCCTCTACGCGCAGGGTCCCGCCGACAGCTGGGTCCGTTCCCTCCTCACCGGGTCCGAGGTGCTGGAGCCGAGCGGGCGGGCCCTCCGCCGCCCCAACGGCGCGATTCTCCTCGCGGGAGCCCCGAGCCCCTCCGGCCCCCTTCGCCGCCGGGCGGAACTCGAGAGTCTCGCCACCGAGGTGAGCGAGGCCCAGGCCACGCTGCACCGGGCCGACCTCGCCCTCGGCGCGACCGTGGCCCGCCTGGCGGAGTCGGAGACCGCCCTCGAGGCCGCGACCCACGCCGCCGATCATGCGCGTGAGGCCGAGCGCGCCACCGCGGTCGCCCGCGAGGATGCGGCGCGGCTCGCCAACCAGATGAAGCGGGAGCTGGCCGAGGCGTCCACCCAGCTCGCCTCCCTCGAGGAACGGATCGAGCGCTCCGAGCGCCGGCTGCAGGAGATCGACGCCGCGCTCACGGAGGGCGACCTCACCCGGGCCCGCCTCGACGAGAACCTCGGCCAGGGCCGGGCCCTCCTCGCCGACCTCGAGGCGCAGCAGGAAGCGGCCCGCGACGCCCGGGTCCACTGGCAGGTGCAGGAGGCGCAGCTCCAGGCCCGGCTCGACGGCGCCCGCCAGGCGCTGGATCGAGCCAGCCGCGTCGGCTCCGAGGCGGACCAGGCGATGGTCACTCTCTCGGGCGAGCTCACCCAGATCGAGACCGACACCGCCGCCCTGGCCGCCCAGCAGGCGCAGTGGATCGAGGCCCGCTCCGAGCGCCGCGTCGCGGTGCAGGAGCTGGAGGCCGCCGCGACCGAGGCCGACGAGACCGCCCGCCAGGCCGAAGAGGCGCTGGCCGGGGCCGAGCGGACCCTCCACGACGCGCGCACCCGGGTCGAGCAGCTTACCGAGGAGTACCACCGCCTCGAGCTCGAGACCACCGAGGCCGCCGGCCGGCGGCGTGCCATCGTGGAGCGGGTGGAGAGCGAGTGGAAGAAGCCGCTCGATACCCTCTTCGCCGAAGCGCCGATGCTCGACCTCGACCTCGAGACCCTCGAGAACGAGTCCCGCCGCATCACCGAGGCCCTCGATTCCATCGGCCCGGTGAACGCCCTGGCCGTCGAGGAGCACGCCGAGGAGACCAAGCGCCTCGAGTTCCTCACCGCCCAGCGCGACGACCTGGTCGCCGCGCGCCAGTCGCTGACCCAGGCGATCCGGGAGATCGACGGCACCGCCCGCACGATGTTCATGGACACGTTCAACGCGATTCGCGGGAACTTCCTCCACGTCTTCCAGACCCTGTTCGGCGGCGGCGAGTGCGACCTCCGGCTCAGCAACCCGGACGACCCGCTCGAGAGCGAGATCGACATCCATGCCGCGCCGCGCGGCAAGAAGGTGCAGCGGATCCACCTGCTCTCCACCGGCGAGCGGTACCTGGTGGCGGTGTCGCTGCTCTTCAGCATCTACCTCACCAAGCCGAGCCCGTTCTGCCTGATGGACGAGGTCGACGCGCCCCTCGACGACGCCAACGTCGGGCGGTTCATCCGGCTGCTGGAGGAGTTCAAGAAGTCGACCCAGTTCATCGTTATCACTCACAACCCGCGGACCATGCAGGCCGCCGAGGCGGTCTATGGTGTTACCATGCAGGAACCGGGCGTCTCGACGATCGTGGGCGTGCGGCTGGGCGAGCTGGAACGGGTCTAGGACGAGGACGACGGCATGCTGATCGTGATGCACCACGACGCCACCGAGGACCAGGTCCGCCGGGTCTGCGAGGCGATCCAGGAGATGGGCTACCAGGCGCGGCCCATGCCGGGCCGCCAGCGGACCACCGTGGGCCTGGTGGGGAACGACGGCCGGGTCGATGGCTCCCGGATCTCGGCCCTCCCGGGCGTCCAGGAAGTCATCCACGTCACCAAGCCGTACAAGCAGGTGTCGAAGGAGTGGAAGGCCGAGCCCACCCTGGTCCGCCTCCCCGGCGGGCTCACCATCGGGGGGGACGACGTCGTGGTGATGGCCGGCCCCTGCTCGGTCGAGAGCGAGCGGCAGATCATCGCCGCCGCGGAGGCGGTCCGTGAGGCCGGGGCGACGGTGCTCCGCGCCGGCGCCTTCAAGCCCCGCTCGTCACCCTACTCGTTCCAGGGCCTGGGCGTCGAGGGACTCCGGCTCCTGGCGCGGGCCCGGGAGGAGACAGGGCTCCTCATCGTGACCGAAGCGATGGACCCCGAGGGCGCCGACCAGGTGGCCGGGGTCGCCGACATCATCCAGATCGGCGCCCGCAACATGCAGAACTACTCGCTCCTCAAGAAGGTCGGCCGGCTCGCGAAGCCGGTGCTGCTCAAGCGCGGTCTCTCTGCCACCATCCAGGAGCTGCTGCTCTCGGCGGAGTACATTCTCGCCGAGGGGAATCCCAACGTCATCCTCTGCGAACGGGGGGTCCGGGGGTTCGACTCGGCCACCCGCAACCTCTTCGACCTCTCCGCGGTGCCCGTGGTGAAGGGGCTGTCGCATCTCCCCATCGTCGCCGACCCGAGTCACGGGACCGGGCACCGGGACATGGTGACGCCCATGGCGCGCGCTGCGGTCGCGGCCGGCGCCGACGGGCTCCTGGTCGAGGTGCACCCCAATCCCGACCGGGCCCTCTCCGACGGGGCCCAGAGCCTCTATCCCGAGCAGTTCACCCGGCTCATGCGGGAGACCCGGATCATCGCCGAGGCGATCGGCCGGCGGATCGCGGCGCCGGCGGGAGCGAAAGCGTGAGCGTGGGACAGGCGGGTAGGCGGGTAGGCGGGAAGTGGGTCAGTGCCACCCGGGGAATTGGTGTGGCCCTTGCTCTGCTGCTCGCTGCGACGGCCGGTGCGGAGCCGAGGCCACTACCCGCCTACCCGCCTGCCCGCCGACTCGCTCAGGACCCCGACCCCAAGTCCCTCATCGAGCGCGCCGCCCGCGCCTACCAGCGGATCACCTCGTTCACGGCCGCGTTCAAGCAGGTCATCGAGGACTCGATGATCGGCACCTTCGAGAGCCAGGGCAACCTGGTGCAGTCGGGGGAGTCGAAGCTCTCGATGCGCTTCACCGATCCGGACGGCGAGGCGATCGTGATGGACGGGGAGCACATCTGGGTCTATACGCCGAGCACCACGCCGGGCCAGGTCCTGCGGCTCAAGATCCCCTCGGACCCGACCTACGGCCCGAACCTGCTGGCCTGGTTCCTGACCAACCCGTCGGAGCGCTACAGCGTCCGGTACCTCAAATCGGACGCGATCGGCGGGCGGGCGGTCGACGTGGTGGCGCTGACGCCGCTCGACAAGTCCCTTCCCTTCACCGGCGCGGTGGTCTATCTCGACCAGTACGACTATCTGCCGCGGCGCCTCGAGGTGCGGGAGAAGGGTGGCAATCAGCGCACCCTGACCCTCTCCTCGGTCGAGACCAACCGCCGCGTCGCGCCCGCCATCTTCACCTTCAGCGTACCGAAGGGCGTCCGCGTGGTCGACCAGTAGCGGTCACCCGAGCGACGCCTCGTCGATCGCCGTTCGCAGGACCCGCTCCACCTCGTCGGCTCTCATCGCCTCGAGTCCCGCCTCCCGCGCCAGCCGGACCGCCTCCAGCCCCAGCACCGCGTAGAGCATGCGGTCGTCCCCGTACAGGGCCTCGAGGTGCGCCCGGATGGTGTTGAGGTCCCCCCGGCGCACCGGGCCGGTGAGGGCCGACGCGGTCGACTGCCGCCCGAGGTTCTCGAGGGCGCCGGCGAGGAGCGGGAGATACATCCGGCCGGCGGAACTCGCGAGCCGCGCCGCGGCCCCCGCGAGGGCTACCGCGTAGTTCCCGACCATAACCGCGCCCGCGTGATAGGCGGCCTTCTGGTGCGACTCGAGGCGGAAGGGCGTGAGCCCCAGGAGCCGGGCCAGCCGTTCCCCTTCCTCGATGGCCCGGGGATCGCCTTCGACCGCCGCATAGGCCCCGCGCCAGCGCTCCACCGCCGTGGCCGGGTCGGAGACCGTCTGCAGGGGATGCATCGACCCGAGCGCCGCCCCGCTCCGGGCGAGGGCATCGAGGGCCTCCCGCCCGTGCAGGCCGGAGAGGTGGAGGACCACCTGGCCGGCGTTCACCGCCCCGGCCGCCGCCAGCGCCGAGGCCAGGGCACCGATCGCGTCGTCCGGCACCGCCAGCACCACGGTCGACGCGCCGCTCACTGCCTCGTCCACCGCGCCCGAGGCCTCCCGCCGGGACCAGAGCGTCACCCGCTCCCCGGCCCCGGAGAGGGCTCCCGCGAGCCCCCGCCCCATCCGCCCGCCACCCACGATCGTAATCATCCCGCGACCCGTACCCATTCGCGGAGCAGTTCGAGTCCGATCAGGCCGAACACCGCGGCGAACACCCAGTACAGCGCCGGCGCGCTCGACCGCCGGTGGACCCGGACGCCGACCGGGATAGTCACCAGGGACCCGAGCGCGAGCGGCAACGCCATCCGGAAATCCATGAAGCCCATCATCATCCCGGAGACGGCAGGTCCCTCACCGGCCGTGAGGTAGCCGAGCCCGCCCGAGAGCGTGGTGAGGCAGACCCCGGCCAGCGCGGTGGGCGCGACCGCCTTCACCGGCAGCCGCCCGACGTACAGGAAGACCGGCACCGCGATGAGCCCGCCGCCGATGCCGAGCAGCGCGGAGAGCCCGCCGCCGATCATCCCGACCAGCACCAGCCAGATCGGGGAATGAGGGGGATGGGCCTCGCCGGAGGGTTCGGTCCGCCGGGCCCGGCGCACCAGGTCGAGCGCGGTGACGAGGAGGAACAGGCCGAAGAGGGCCCGGATCCAGCTTACCTGATCCACCCGGGTGACGATCCGGGCCGTGACGAAGGCGGAGAGGATGCCGGGAACCGCGTAGGTGAGCGTGGTTCGCCAGTGGACCGCGCCGGCCCGCGCGTAGCGCCACGTCCCCACGGTCGAGGCCACGAACGCGACGCCCAGACTGGTCGCGTGAGCCACGACCGTCTGGGCGGAATGGGCGACGCCGGTACGGGCGTACACCAGGTAGAGGAACGGGACCATGATCACCCCGCCGCCGATCCCCGCCA
>DASZPT010000312.1:0-13559 GCA_035549935.1 Gemmatimonadales bacterium | reverse complement strand
ATCACCCAGTCCTCGCATGGCTGGATAATCGTGGAGTGAGGTAGTCGGTGTAAAGGTGGGGGGTGAAAATGGCGGCGCGGCAAGCGCGCGTCGACTATCCTCGGGTGGGGTCGGTGGCTACATTTCTCAGCGCCCCGATGCACCTGCTAGCTGGGGACGTATGGGGACGTATGGGGACGTAGGACGTGTTAAACGGCGAAAATTGCTGTTCGCCGGTGAACGCAGGCAGGCGCTAAGTCGTTGAAAAATATACGTCGGGGCGGTAGCTCAGCTGGGAGAGCACCTGCTTTGCAAGCAGGGGGTCGCCGGTTCGATCCCGGTCCGCTCCATGACTCCATGATGACCCCCGGCGTCCGCAGGACGCCGGGGGTCATCAGCGTCGGGTGGTTTGCGTCGGCCGCGGTCGGACGGCATCTTCACCGCGAGCCGCACACCCCCATTCCTCAACTCGGTTGTGGCACATCCAATGCGCGTCTCCCGGGCGACGGTTGGACTCCCTCTGCTTGTCAGCGGTCTCCTGGCGTGCGGCTCGGGCAACGATCCCGACGGCGGATCGACACCACCGCTGGTCGGCCTCGACACGACCAGCGGCCGGATCGCCATCGCCGAGTCCGATACCTTCCTGCTGCGGGCCCCCGCGACGGGTTCGATGGTGATCTATGTCCAGGCGCTCGACAGCAACATCATCGAGGTGGCGGCGGAGGGTTTCGAGGTCCTGTCACACCCGGCCACATCGGCCTCGTACGTCAATCATCCCCCGCTCGAGGCCAACCGGACGACCCGCTTTCCGGTCCTGGCCGACAGCGTATACCGCCTGATCGTGCGGCCACCGGCCGGGACCCTCGCGCGCTACCGTGCCGGCCGGTACCGGTTTCTCCCCGCCATGGTAGACCCGCGGCCGGAGCACACGCCCGAGCACTCCCCCCTGGGGATCGACTACACCATCGAGGACCTCGGATCGCCGCACGACGTCGATGAATGGATTCTCGGCGCGCCCATCGCCGACACGATGGGCGTGGCCCTCAAGGTGACGGTGGGTCCTGGCGGCGACGTCCCGGTGCTCGCGTCCCTTCATACCAACACCGCCTTCAACGATTTTCAGTTCACCATCCCGCCCGGCGGCGGCACGGTGCAGTCGGAGCTCCAGTACTCCTCCGCGGTTTACCAGTGGTACGCGCAAATCCGGGCCGATGACCCGGCTCCACTGCAGACCCATGCCCCCGTCCTTCCGCTCGTGCACGTGCAGACGATCGTGGCGGACTTTCGTCCCGAGCATCGGTCCGCCCTCCTGACCCTCGGCGACACGCTCGAGGAGCAGATCGATAGTGTGGGTGACGTGGACACGTGGCGGATGCCGAAGAGCGCCGGCCCGAATGCCGCGTATGTCGGAGGGCTTGCCCTGATGAGCGGTGCGCCGGGCGATACGCTGCGGCTGTCGATCTCGGATGACATCGGAACCGCGCCGCCCAACCTGCTGGTGACGGTGGGTGACACGGTGCTGCTGGAGCATCTCACGGCGCCGGTCCAGCCCGCCTACAACTTTGTCACCGCCCGGGTCGCGGCGTCTCACCTGGCCAGTGCCGACTCCCGGCCAACCTACCGCTTCGTTCTGCTGCCTGCCGCCGGGCCGTCGAAGCGGGTGAGGACCTTCTGACCAAGGCCGATCCCACCTGCGACAGCCGCGTCTTGAAGGTCTCCCCGTAGGCGCTGGCCGTCCCGTCATAGTCGGTGATCAGGTCGTACGGCCCACCCCACACGTTCCAGCCCCACGCCAGGTAGCTCCCGCCCCGCGCATCCATCCAGTCCATCAGCCTATCGACAAAATCGCTCCCGCCGTCATCCTGTCCCAACTCACCGAGGACAAGAGGCACCGCATTGGCGACCGGCGCGGCGGTGCTGTCCCAGCAGGCCTCGGCGGCGCACCAGCTGCCGTTGTAGATGTGCCACGCGGCGACCAGGTTGCCGGTCGGATCGCTGGGCTTGTGGCCGAGCCAGCCGGAAAGACCCGCGGCGTACTCGATTCCGCCCAGCATGATGACGTTGGTGGCCCCGGTGGCGCGGACGGCGTCGACCAGCTCCTGCATGCCGGCGGCCTGGTAGCTCATGCCGGTGCAGGTGCCGCCCTCCGCCCAGCAGCGCCAGGCCTCGGGCGTGTCGGTGTTGTTGTCGGGGTAGGGTTCGTTGAACAGGTCGAAGAGCACCCGTCCGTTGTCCTTGAAGGTGGTGGCGACCTGTCGCCAGAACTCCGGCGAGTGGTCCCGGTTCGCCATCGGGGTCTGCGTGAGGGCGATGGCGGTTCCGGCCGCGGCCCAGTGCAGGTCCAGGATGACATACAGCCCGGCGGCGTTGAGCCGCCCGACGTAGTCCACGATGGCCTGCTGATAGTTGGCGCCGGCGTAGGCGGCGGTGACACCGTTGATGCCGAGCCAGCAGGTCTCGTTGAGCGGGACCCGTACCGCATTGGCCTTCCACCCGGCGATCGCGGCGATCGCCGCCGAGTCGGACGGTCCGTCGAAGATTCCCCACCCCTGGGCGCAGGCGTACTCGGTCCCGGAGTGATCGACCCCGCGGAGGCGCACGGTGGCCCCGCTGGAGTCGACCAGGCGATTGCCGTCGACGTGCAGGCCGCCTGTGACGGGCGGCGGGTTGCCCGGCCCGGTGGAGCCGCCGTCACCGCACCCGAGCGCGGCGACCAGGCCCGCGATCAACCAGCGTGTCGTCCGCATGCACCACTCCAGGCAGGGGTCGAGGAACCGTACGATGAGTAACGCGACCCCGCACGAATCGATCTCAGTCCGTCGGGTCTAGAGCCCCGCGCAGGGATCCTCCCGCTGAGCCGCCGGTGTGATCACCAGGACCTGGTAGCGCCGGGCCGCCGTGGCGCCCGGCGTCGCGTCATCCGAGCCGCGCTCGACGAAGCCCACCACCAGCATCGACTTCCCCGGCGCCACCTTGCCGAGGATGCGCGGCACTCCCATGTCCATGCGGACGTGACCGTCTCCCGCGATGAGCCAGGCCGGTCCGCGCGTTCCCGCCGCGAGCAGCGCGTCGGTCATCGCGGCATCGCGGACTTCCTGCGCCGCGCGCATCCCCGGCACCATCTCCTGCGGAAGCTTGCCGCAGTGACCCTCGAACAGTTCCTGGTCGATGCCAGCCTGCGCCGCGCTGTCGAGCGGGACCCGTGTGATCAGGGCGCCGAGTTCCGGGGGCGCCGCGCCGGTCCCCTGGCGCACGACCGACCGGAGCGCCTCGCGGGGGACATTGCTTCCCCAGAGCGACCCGGCGTGGGCGATCGCGGCGTCGACCACCGGCTGGTGCAGCGGCCACTTCCATCCCTTCCGGTCGAACCCGTGCGCATCGAGCCAGGTCTCCTCCGCTTCTCCGGCGGCGGGTGGCGGGATGGGACCCGGGTTACGGGCGAGCTGTTCGAAGACCACGCCCGGCTGTCGCGCCGCCAGCGCGGTGAGCATCGCGCCGCGGACCTGGTGATGGGCGGGATTGTCGTGGATCTCGCCGAGCAGCACGAAGTCGGCGGACGCGGCCCGGTGGAGCAGTTCGCTGCCGGAGATGGCCGCGCCGGTTCGCGCGTCGACGATGGTGACCGAGTCAGGAAGCGGGAGCTGGGCGGGCGAGGTACCGCCCGGGGTCTTCTGGCCGCAGGCGACCAGGAGCAGGAGTGGCGCGAGGCGCAGGGGAGTGTGCATCCGCCAAGCTTATCAGCCTTCAGGGTGAAGCGGATACCCCCCAAAAGCACGAAACGCCCGATTCCATCTGGAATCGAGCGCAACGCCACGGCCTGGCATCACCCGGTTGCCGCCTCCGGGGCCCCGAAGGGCTATGTCCTTCAACTGGCAAGAAGAGTAGCGGCGTCCCTTATCGAAGGCAAGCCCCTGGCCGAAAACCCTCCTACCGGCCGGCCACGGTCCCCAGGAACGCGAGTGCGCGGTCCACGTCACGGTGCAGGCTCCCGAGGCCGAGGGAGACCCGCACCGCGCCGACGGGCCGGTCGCCGAGACAGGTCACGAACCCGGGGATACTGAACTCGCCCCCGAGGGTGTCGAGGCAGGGCCCGATGGTCGCCGGGGTCAGCTCGAAGGCCTTCTCGGCGCACCCCGGGTTGCAGAAGCACCCGCCCCGGATCGCGAGTCCCTCCGACCGCGCCGCCGACTCGACCTCCCAGAACGGGATGGCGCGGCCCTGTCCGTCCAGCACCGTCATGGAGACCGTCGCGCCCCGGTCCGCGGGGGTCGGAGCGCCATGGATGAGGACAAGGGGCCGCCCATCGGCGAGGCGAAGGTCGGCGAGGCCATCCAGCAGCCTCTTCGTGAGCCGTCCGAGGTGGCGCCGCAGCCGCGGGCGGTCCGCTTCCCGCGCGATGGCGAGGCCCGGCGCAACCGCCCCGGCAATCAGGAATGGGGGCGTGCCATCCTCGAAGGCCTCCACGCCCGGCCGGAGCTGATGGCGCCCGAGGCTGGGTGACACCCAGTCGACCGTCCCACCCGAGAACCAGGGGCGCTTGAGCCGGGCGAGCGCGTCCCGCCGCGCCACCAGCGCACCGAGTCCGGCCGGATAGCCGATGATCTTGTAGAGCGAGAGGACGACGAAGGCGGGTTTGACCGCGCGGAGGTCGAGGTCGGCGGTGGGGAGGTAGGCCGCGGCATCGAGCAGCACGTCGAGGCCGGAGGCATGGGCCGTGTCCACCAGGGAGATCGGGTGACGGGAACCCGAGAAGTTCGATTGCGCCGGATAGGCGAAGAGGCCCGGGCCGCGCATCGACCCGAGGGCCGCGTCCGCCTGCTCGAGCGCGAGGTGGTCGCCGAGCGGGATCCGGTCGACCGGGCTCCCGGCCCGCTGGGCGTACTCGGCGATGCCATTGACCGAGTTGTGATTGTCGGCGGTGAGGACGAGCCGGCAGCGGTGGCTCCACGGGTAGCTCTCGGCCACGAGGTGGCACGCCGCGGTGGCATTCGCGGTGAGCACCACGGCGTACTCGCCGGGGTCGGCCGAGAGGAAGTCGAGGATCGCCGCGCGCGCCGACTCGATGTCCTCCGTCGCCGACCGGGACGGCTGGTGTTCGGAGTGCGGGTTCCCGAGGACCCGCTGGTCCAGCCGCGCGAGCTCGCCGGCGACCAGCGACGCGGGGTGGGGACTCGCGCCGGTGTAGTCGAGGTAGGTGAGGCCGGCCCGGTCGAGTCGCGCCAGTTCCCGGGCCCGCCACTCCTCGAACCACCGTTCATCCAGCGTCGCCAGCTCGTCGGTCGATAGGTCGGGCGAGGTCAACATGTATTTCGGCGCCGGGTCGGGGTGGTGCCTGCCGGGGCACGTGGAGTGGACGATGGCCTGCCGCCGAACCAGAGCGAGAGGGCCCGCGCTCTCCGGTAGCGCGCCAGGCTCGCGGAATCGGGGTGCTCGGGCGGAGACGGCGTCATCACCTCGTCCTCCCACGCCGCCAGACCGTCCCGCAGCACATAGACATGCGGGACCCCGCGAGCGCGCAGCAGCACCCATCCCTGGGCCGCGTGGGTTCCGCCATCACTGTAGAGCACTACGATATCCTCCGGCTCGACGTTGAGCTCTCCAAGACGCTCCAGCGGGACCGTCTCGCTGCCGGGGATCTGATAGGCCTCGGCGCTGACGCCGTCGCGTACGTCGATCACCCTTAGCCCCGCCTGGCCCGCCTTGAGCCATTCCGCCAGCTGCAGCGGGTCGACGTGATCCTGCTCCGAGGCGATCTCGGCCGCGATCCGGTCGAGCCGGTGGGCGGCGACCGCGGGGCCTTCCTTGGTCACGACCGCCAGCAGGCCCAGCGGAAGCACCGCGGCGGCGAAGACGCCCGGGGCCCGTCCTGCCGGCCGCCCCTCCAGTCGTGGCGTCAGGGTGATCACCAGGGCCCCCGCCACCGTCAGCCCTCCAACCACCCAGCCCGGGGCGAGGCCCAGGTCTCCGGCCAGTGTGGCACCCTCGCGTGGCGCGTGCTCGGCGACCGGACCGAGGAGGGACCAGCCGAGGCCGACGACCAGCGTGCCGATGAAGAGCCCGAGGACGGCGAGGGCGCCATCCTTCCTCCCGGTCCCCGCCGACACGCAGGCCGTTCCTGGACACAGGGAAGCGACCGCAAAGCCCGCGCCGAACAGGACCCCGCCGATCGCCTGTGGCAGCAGGTCCGTCTCCGGGATCGATACCCGGCCGAGGTCGAGCCAGCCCAGTGTCGATGCCCAATATACGCCGAGCATCGCGGTCACGATGGCGGAAAACATCACCTTCACCACCGTGAAGTCCCGCCCGCGCAGCTGATCCCCGATGGTCCGGGCCGAGCCGAGGCCGGCGCGCTCGAGTGCGGCGCCGAAGGCCAGGCCCACCGGCAGCGCGGCGATCCCGGCCGCGTCACTGAACCAGGGCGCCATCATGGGGCGCTCTGTCGCTGGCGTCGGACCCAGGCGGTCAGGAACGCCGTGCCGAACGCGACCGGGATGAAGACCCAGGCCCCGGTCGCGAGGAGGGCGCCCCCCGTGAGGCCGAGGCCGCTGGTGCAGCCCCGCGCGAGGCGGGCCCCGGCGCCCATGAGGCATCCCCCGGTGAGCGCCGCCAGGAGACGGCCGCGGTCGCTCGATTCGCCGGCTCGCTCGGTCACGAGCCGTGCCCGGCCCGCCAGGACCGCGGAGGCCCAGCCGCCGAGAATGACGCCGAGGATTTCGACCACGATCCACTCGCCGAGAAGGCCGTGCTCGGGAACCCAGCGCGCGAGGTAACTGTCCGGTGTGAGCTTCGCCGGGGCGACCAGGTGCACTACCGAGGCGGAGCTCGCGGCGAACGCGCCCGAGGCTCCCAGTCCCCGGCCGGCGAGGAGAATCACGCCGAACAGCACCAGGCCGAGCGCCACGCCCACGACGACCGGGTCGGCGTACCCGCGCGACTCGGCGGTTTCACGGCTCATGGTTTCGCTCCTTCCGTGGGAAGGTTGCGCCTGGACCAGTCCTCCATCGACCCGTCGTAGAGGCGGATCGGATGGCCGAGGACCCTCGCGGCGAACAGCACCACGGTCGCCTGCGCGCCGACGTGGCAATAGGCGGTCACGGTGTCGGCCGGCGCGATCCCCGCGGCCCGCAGGAGCTGTTCGAGGGCCGGCGGCGGCAGCAGGGTGCCGTCGTCACCGAGCACGGTGTTGTATGGCAGGCTCGCCGCGCCGGGGATATGGCCCCCTTTCATGCCTCGCGACTGATCGGCCGGGCCATTGAAGAAGGCCGGGGCTCGCGCGTCGACCAGGTGATTCCCCGGCCGTCCCCGGCCGAGCGCGTCGACATAGTCGTGGTCGACGACGAGCTCCTGACGCCGGGCGCGGGCGATGTGGCCGGCGGGGACGCGCGGGATGTCCTGCGAGACCGGGAGGCCGGCCCGCCTCCAGGCGCCGAGCCCGCCGTCGAGCCAGGTCGACTGCTCGCCCAGTCCGGCCGCCTGCAGCGCGAGCATGATCCGGGTGGAAGGTTCGACCCAGTCCTCGGTGTAGACCACGACGATCCGGGAATCGTCGGAGATCCCGAGCTTCTCGAGGCGGGCGGTGAGCTCCGCCGGCGCCGGCATCTCCATGCTGAGCGAGCCGTCGCCGTGGTCGTGCCCCGTGGCCAGTCCATCGTAGCTGATCCAGCGGGCGCCGGGGACATGACCCTGGTCGTAGACCTCCCGTCCGCCCGTCTGGACGATCACGAGGTTGGGGTCGTGCAGGTGCTGCGCCAGCCAGGTGGTCGTGGCCACCAGGCCGGGGCCGGGCGCCGGGCGCGGTGCCGGCGCGGCCACGAGGGCCGCGACGGCAACGGAGGTAAAGAGCGAGTGGGGTGTGAGCATGGGAATCCTACTGGCCGGTGCTCGCACTGGTCTGTCCCTGCTCGATCGGGAGGTCCTCCCGGGCGGCCCACTCGGTCCACGAGGGGACGTAGACCCGGACGTTGGGATAGCCGAGGAGGAGGTGCAGGGCGAAGTAGACGTGGCTGGCCTCGGTGCCGGTGTTGCAGTAGACGATCACGTTCTTGTCCGGCGTGATGCCCTGGCGCTCGTAGCTCGCCTTGAGGTCGGCGATGGACTTCCAGACCTTCGCGCCCCCGCCCGCATCCTGGAGATCATCCTGCCAGAAGTGATTGACCGCGCCCGGGATGTGTCCGCGCCGCACCTGGGCGCCGGCGGCGCCGGCGAACTGGTCGGCGGGCCGGACATCGACCAGGACGTTGCCGGGCTGGTTGACGATGTGCTGGACCCACCCCACCCGGGCGAGGTCAAGGGAGAAAGGGTCGGCCGCGTAGCTGCCGGCCTCCACTTCCGGGTACTTCCGGGTGAGCGGCCGCCCTTCCGCCGCCCACTTCGTGTAGCCGCCATCGAGCAGGTAGACCTTCGGATGCCGGAACCCGCTCAGGATCCAGGCGAGGAAGGTGGCGTTGAAGTTGGCCGCGTCGCCGGTCCCGTAGATCACCACCGGCCGATCCCGCCGGACCCCGAGTCGGCCAAGGAGTCCCGCGTAGACCTCGGGCGAGAGGGTGTCGCCGGGGACCCCGCGTGAGGCGCGGAACGACTCGAAGTGGAGGTAGGGCGCGCCCGGGATGTGGTTCGCGAGGTAGCCCGCGAGATCGCTCCGGGCATCGATGACGGAGACATTGCCCTGCTTGAGGAGCCCGGCGAGTTCCTCGGTGCTGATGAGCTGGCCCTGGGTGAGGGGCACGGTGCCTTCGACCGCGAGATCGCTCCGCGCGCTCCATTCCTGGAACGAGCCGTCGTAGAGGCGGACCGGCAGGCCCAGCAGCCGCGCGGCGAAGTAGACCGCGGTGCCCTGCTGCCCGATGTGGCAGTAGGAGACGATGTCCTTCCCCCTGGCGTAGCCGGCCTCGGCGAAGAGGCGCCGCAGGGTGCTGTCGGGACGGAAGCGCAGGTCGTCGCCCACCACCGACTCGAAGTAGAGATTCTTCGCGCCGGGGATGTGTCCCGCGCGGGGGAACCCGCCGCTCTCGACGCCCTTGTAGAAGACCGGCGCGCGGGCATCGATCACCGCCAGCCGGGGATCGGCGAGCCGGCCGTTGATCCAGTCGGCGGTGGCGACATACTCCGGGTGCGCCCGGGTGGTGAGCCGCCGCGGCGTCGCCGGCGCGGGCACGTCGGTCGTGACCGGGAGGTTCGAGGCCCGCCAGGCGGGAAGGCCGCCGTCGAGAATGGCGGTGCGGCCGCCCAGGCCCATGTAGTCCAGCGTGAACCAGACCCGGGTCGTGATGCTGACCCACTGCGAGCCGGTGTAGAGCACGATCCGGGAGTCGGGCCCGACGCCGAGGGACCCGAAGACCGAATCGAGCACGGCGACGTCGGGGAGCTGGAGGGCGAGCGAGTCGTCCGCCTTCTCGATCGCGGAGAGGCGGAAGAACCGGGCCCCGGCGATGTGGCCGGCCTGGTACTCCTTCTCCGGGCCGATATGGAGGATCACCAGCTTCGGGTCATTGAGCTGACGGGACAGCTGGGACGGCGTGACGAGGAGCGAGCCGCGGGCCGGACCCGCCCCGGCGGGCGGTGCGGCGGCCGCGAGCGGGGCGGCGGCGAGGCCCAGCGCGAGGAGCGAGCCGGCCAGACGGATGCACATGGACAACCTCCCGGAAGCGGACGTGAACAGGAAACGGCGACCTGGTCACGATACGCCCCGGGATGGACGAAGTTGTGCCGGTACGGGAGGAGATCTGTGCGAGAATTGTGGGGCAGGGACCCGGGACCCGGAACTATTCCCGGAATCGGTACCCGGCCTTCCACACCGTGAGGAAGTGCCGCGGCTCCTCCGCGCCCGGCTCGAGCTTCTTCCGGAGCTCGGCCATGTGGGAATCGACGGTGCGGGTGAGGACGTCACCCGAGGTGCCCCAGACTTCCTTGAGCAGCTCGACCCGGCTGGCCACCGCGCCCTGACGGCGCACCAGCGCCAGCATGAGGTCGAAGGCCTTGGGGGTGAGGGTCACCGGCCTTCCGCCGACCGTGACCTCGCGTGCCGACTGGTCCACCACCACGTCGCCGAACGCGATCCGGCTCGCCGCCGCTTCGGCGGGATTGCCGCCCAGCCGCCGGAGCAGCGACCGCACCCGTGCCAGCAGTTCCATCAGCCCGACCGGCTTGGTCACGTACTGGTCCGCGTCGAGCCGGAAACCCTTCACCTTGTCGGCTTCCTCGCCCCGGGCGCTCAGGATGATGACCGGCATGGTCCTGCCCCGGTGCCGGATCGCGCGCAGGACCTCGTAGCCGTCACACCCCGGCAGCATCAGGTCGAGGATGATGAGGTCCGGCTGCCACTCCTCCGCCAGCCGGATCCCCTCGGGACCGTCGACCGCGACGCGCACCTGGTATCCCTCGAGCTCGAGGTTGTACCGGATCCCGTCGGCGAGATCGGGATTGTCGTCGACGACCAGGATCCGGCGGCCGCTCATGCGGGCCCCACCGGGACCGAGTCGGCCGGCACGGGGTCGGCGGCGGAGGGCAGCTCGACCACGAACGCGGCCCCGCCGCCGGGCACATCCTCCACCCACACCCGGCCGCCCATGCGCCGCACGGCATCGTGGACGATCGCGAGCCCGATCCCGCTGCCACCCACGGCGGCCTCCCCGGCTCGGGCCCCGCGGAAGTACGGCTCCCAGATCGCGGCGCGCTCCGCCTCGGGGACACCCGGGCCCTGGTCCTCCACCCGGAGCGTCACCTTACCCCCGGCGTCGGCGAGCCGGATGCGGATCTGCTGGCCGGCGGGGCCGAACTTCACCGCGTTGTCGAGGAGATTGAGAAGGACCTGCCGGAAGCGCGCCGGGTCGATGCGGGCCTCCAC
This sequence comes from Gemmatimonadales bacterium, assembly GCA_035549935.1. Classification (GTDB taxonomy): domain Bacteria; phylum Gemmatimonadota; class Gemmatimonadetes; order Gemmatimonadales; family GWC2-71-9; genus JADJOM01. Next base: position 2,737 of record DASZPT010000312.1, on the reverse strand, counting down.
GCCGGCGGCGAGGTCGAGGTCGAGGCGGGCGCGGCGTGAGCCGGCGAGGGGCGCGAAGCCGTCCGCCGTCTCCCGCACGATCGTGCCGACATCGGCCAGCTCGAGCGCGGTGGGCCCGCCGCCGTTGCGCTCGAGGCGGCTGAAGTGCAGCACGTTGTCGACGAGGTGCTCCAGCCGGGTGGTTTCCCGCGCGAGGTGGCCGACCAGCCACTCCCGCTGGTCGTCGGTGCTGTAGCGCTTGAGGCGCAGCGTGTCGAGGAAGATCCGGATCTGGGCCAGTGGGGTGCGCAGCTCGTGCGACACGCTGGCCACGAACTCGGAGCGGATCCGGGTGAGCTGCTGTTCCCGGCGGAGCTGCACCACCGCGACCACCGCGAGGAGGAATGCCAGCCCCACGACGCCGAGGAGGATCGGGATGTCGATCCGCGAGAACCCGCCGGTCACGAGGGCGTTGGCCGCGGCGGGATGCACCGTCATCCGCACCAGCAGGCCGCCGTCGGTGGGCGAGAGGCGCTCCTCCGCCACCATCGTCCCGGCCGGCCAGTTGCGATCACGATAGAGCAGGTTCCCGTCCCGGTCGCGGATCTCGACCGCGAGGAGCTCGTTGCCCGCCTTGCCCCGGCTCACCGCCTCGGGGAGGAGGTTGGGCCGCCGGAGCAGCATCTCGAAGGTCGGCGCGAGGCTCGCCCGGTCGATCACGAACCCGTACACGATCGTGTCCATCCGGACCGTGGGCATGAGTCCGTAGGCGAAGAGCGAGTTGACCTCGCCCCCAGGGCCCAGGATCGCGGAGCGGGGGCGCGACGGGGTCTCCGGCTCGCGCACGAAGTCGGCGATGGCGCTCGCGATGGTCCGCCGGGCCGCGGGGGAGAGGGAGTCGCCGGCGACGAGCATCGTGTCGACCCCCAGCGTGAAGCTGAAGTAGCTCGACGGGCGGGTGGTCGAGTCGCAACGGCAGTCGATGAGGCTCTGGGTCCGGTACTTGATGAGGGAATTGGCGTTGGGGACCCGCACCATCTGGTGGACTTCCCGGTGCATGATCGGGTTCACCACCTGCCAGGCGGCCTCCTCCAGCTGGATCGCCAGCTGCCGCTGGTAGCTCCAGGCGCCGAAGGCCGCATAGTCGTGCAGCAGCTGTTCCGCCGTGGCCTGGCGCTGGCGCTGGAGCTGGTGGGCCTTCCACGCGGTGCCCAGCATGACGCACAGGCTGAACAGCAGGAGCGCCAGGGGCCACGAGAAGGACCGCGACCGGGGGTGCTGCACCGGACCTCCTGCGGGGGACGGGGACGTCGGGGGAAGGTCGATCCGGCGCCGGACAGCGGCAAGGGGGAGTTGTGCGAGAAGTGTGCGGGAAGGATGCGAGAACGCGCTCGGCCCGACCCCGACCCCCGGCCCCCGACCCCCGACCCCCGACCCCCGACCCCCTACGCTCCGTAGAGCGCCCGGTACAGCGTCAGGTTCCGCTCGATGATCCGCACGTAGTCGCGGGTTTCCTGGAAGGTGATCCGCTCGATGAAGAGCTCGGGGTCGCGGATGCCGTCGGCGCCATTCCAGGTGGTGACCCGGCTGGCGCCGGCGTTATAGGCGGCGAGGGAGCGGGAGAGGTCGCCCTGGAAGCGCCGGAGGATGCCCGCGAGATGGTAGGTGCCGAACCGGATATTGGTGGCCGGGTCGAACAGCGTCTCGACCTGCCAGCGGGAGATCTTGAGCGCGCGGGCGATCTCGCGGCCGGTCCCCGGCATGACCTGCATGAGACCGAGCGCGCCGGCACGCGACTTGGCCTCGGGTTCCCAGATCGATTCCTGACGGATGAGCGCCGCGACCACGCTGCGCTCCACCCCCGCCGCCTCGGCCTGCGCCTTGAGCTCCTCCTCGTGGAGCAGGGGATAGATGAGTCGGTAGGTGCGGGCGTCGGGGCGGGCGCCGGCGGCGAGCGCCCGGCGCGCGAGGATCACCCCGGCCGAGGGCTGTCCGGCCCGCCGGAGCAGGTCGGCGGCCGACAGGAGGCGTTCCGGCTGGCGCCGGCTGTCGGTCAGCAGCCACTCCTTCTCCCACTGGATTTCCTGCGTCATCGAGAGGCTCTTGAGCATCTCGAGGCGCGAGGCGGTGCTGTCGAGGTCCGCGAAGGACTGGAAGCGGTCATCGGCCGGGGCCGGCTGCCACGGCTCGAGGCCGAGGCGCCGGAAGCTCGCCACCGCGTAATACGACGACGAGTCCCGCGCGATCACCGACTGCCACAGTCCCTCGGCCCGGCGGCGCTGGCCCACCTGGTCGAAGGCCCGGCCCGCCCAGTACCCCGACGCGAGCCCTTCCATGCCGGCAAACCGCTGGTGCGCCTGCTCCCAGGCCTCGGCGGCCTCGAGGGTGTGCCCGTTCTCCCACTCGGACATGCCGGCGAGGAAGGCGGCGCGGGCGGCGTTGCCGTCGCGGGGATAGCGATTCGCCAGCGCGAGCCACGCCTTCCGCGCCCCGGCGTCGTCCCGCGCCTTCCAGCGGAGGTCGCCCGCGGCGAAGAGCGCGCGCGGGGCCACCGCCGAGTCGCCCGAGGCCGCGAGGCGGTCGAGGATCGCGAGGGCCGCCGCGCGCCGATCCATCCGGCCCAGGGCGGCCGCGCGCTGATACTCCGCCTGGGGGAAGACCCCGCTCGTGGCGGGAACCAGCCGGAGGGTCGCCACCGCCTCGCGGTTACGGCCCACCTGGTTGAGCACGGTGCCGTAGCCAAGGCGGTCGGCGGGGC
>DASZPT010000311.1:0-14040 GCA_035549935.1 Gemmatimonadales bacterium | reverse complement strand
CCGGTCCGGGGCGGGGCCGCGGCGCTCGGCCTCCCGGCGGGGGGGCTGCCGGGGGGGCTGTGGCTCGCGCGGCTCTGGCCGGGCCGGGGCGGCGGCCACGGGGGCTCCGGTCGGGTCGGCCGCGCGGGCCTCCGTTTCCTCCCGGAGTTGTACCAGCGGGATGATGCGCGGACCGTGTTCCTCGCTCCGCAGGAAGACCCGTTCGCGGAAGATGTCGACCGCGACCACCTTCTCCTTGCCGAGCGAGGTGTCGAGCGTCTTCCCCTCGCGGGGGAATCGCTTGCGGGCCGCGACGTAGAACTCGTGCTCGTACTTGAGACAGCAGAGGAGCCGGCCGCATCCGCCGGAGATCTGCGCCGGGTTGAGCGAGAGATGCTGGTCCTTGGCGAGCGCGAGGCTCACCGGGGAGAGGTCCTTGAGCCAGGTGGAGCAGCAGTATTCCCGCCCGCAGCGTCCCACGCCGGTGAGGCGCGCCGCCTCGTCCCGGACCCCGATCTGCCGGAGCTCGATCCGGGTGCGGAACATCCCCGCGAGGTCCCGGACCAGGGCGCGGAAATCGACCCGCTTCTCGGCGGTGAAGTAGATGCTGAGCTTCGCCTTGTCCCACTGCCACTCGGCGTCGCTCACCTTCATCTCGAGCTTGTGCTGGCGCACCTTGTCGAGAACCTGGCGCCGGATGTCGTCTTCCGCGCGGCGGAGGTCGTTCGCGAGCCGGATGTCGTCCTGGGTGGCGCGACGGAGGACGGCCTTGAGGGTGGACGTGCCGGCCGGGGCGCCCGGTGGCGGGGCGGAGGTCGTGTCGGCGGGTTCGGGCGTGCGGTCGCCCTCGCCCTCTCGGGGCGCGTCCTCGTCGGCGAGGGCCACGGCGGTGTCGGCGTCCGCTTCCTCGACCGCGCGTCCGCCGGCCCGCGCCTCCTCGATGCCCGTGCCGATGGCGCAGCTGGTGCAGCCCCCGCCGCACTTCTTCTCGGCGAGCTCGCCGGCGGTGTGCACCCGGCCGAAGTCCTGGCCACGGTCGAGCTCGACGACCACCGCTTCGCGCAGGCGGAGCGGCTCGCGATCGTCGGGCCAGAGGAAGAAGTCGCGCCTCGTTCCCTTGAACCGGACTTCGACCGTCTGGGGCATCAGGCTTCGGTGTAGGCGCCCATCGCGGCGTACTTCTCCGCGCGACGGCGCACCAGCTTCTCCGGGCGGACCTTGCGAAGCTCGTTGACGTGCCGGATCAGGGCCTCGCGGAGCGCCTCGCCGGTGGCGTCGGGGTCGAGGTGGGCGCCGCCCATCGGCTCGGTGATGATCTCGTCCACCAGCTTGAAGCGGAGCAGGTCCTGGGCGGTGAGCTTGAGGGCGTCGGCGGCACGCTCGCGCTGGCTCGCGTCCTTCCAGAGGATCGCGGCGCAGCCCTCGGGCGAAATCACCGAGTAGACCGAGTTCTCGAACATCAGGATCCGGTCGGCGACGCCGAGGGCGAGGGCGCCGCCGGAGCCCCCCTCGCCGATCACCACCGCCACGACGGCCGTGGGTAGCGCCGCCATCTCGAGGATATTCCGGGCCAGCGCCTCCGACTGTCCGCGCTCCTCGGCGCCGAGGCCGGGATAGGCGCCGGGAGTGTCGATGAGGGTGACCACGGGGGCCGAGAACTTCGCCGCCAGCTTCATGAGGCGGAGCGCCTTGCGGTACCCCTCGGGGTGGGCCATGCCGAAGTTCCGCTTGAGATTCTCCTTCGTGTCCCGCCCCTTCTGGTGCCCGATCACCATCACCGACATGCCCGCGAGCCGGGCCCACCCGCCGACGATCGCGGGATCGTCGCGGAAGGCGCGGTCGCCGTGGAGCTCCACGAAGTCGGTGAAGATCGTGCTCAGGTAATCGAGGGGATACGGCCGGCGGGGGTGCCGCGCGACCTGCACCCGCTGGATCGGGGAGAGGTTGCTGTAGATCTCGTGGCGGAGCGAGTTGAGCCGCACCTGCAGCAGGCGGGCCTCCTCGGTCACGTCGAACCCCTTCTCCTCGCCCAGCTTCTGGAGGTCCTCGATCTGGCGCTCCAGCTCGAGCAGGGGCTTTTCGAAGTCGAGGGCGTAGTTGCTTGCCATAAGGGTCCGGTTGTCGTCAGGTCAGAAGGCCGGGGGCCGGGGGCCGGAGGCTGGAGGGCACGGAGTCACTCCGGCCTCCCCCCTCCCGCCTTCTCTACCCAGCCTTCACAAACGCCACGGCATCAACCCCCAGCAATTGCCGGAGGCCTTGCACCAGTTCCTGGTCGGGGGCAATGCGAAGGCGGCGGGAGCGGCACCGGAGGCGCTCGCCATTCCCATCGCTCCATTCAATATAGAGCGGCGCCGGACCCGGGTGCCGGGAGCAGAGCGCCACCGCCTGCTGCATCGTCTCCGGATCGGGCGCCGAGGGGGCCTTCCAGCGCAGGGCCAGGCCCAGTGCCCCGGCGCCCATCAGCTCCTCGAGGGGCCGGGCCCCTTCCACCACGAAGGGGGCCCGGTCCTCGCCCCGGTCCCGGGCACTGTACCCTCCGGTGAGCAGGACCGCCAGATCCTCCCGGATCACCGAGTTGAGCTTGGCCCAGGCGTCGGGGAAGACGATCGCCTCGGCGGTCCCGTGGAAGTCCTCGACGATGAGCCGGGCATACTCCTTCCCGGTCTTCTTGGAGATCTGCCGCTTCACCTGGGTCACCACCGCCGCCAGGGTCACCTGGTGCTCGCTCCATTCGCCGAGGGTGGCCGTGGTGCGTGACCCGAAGACTTCCACCTCGGCGCGGAACCGCTCCAGCGGGTGGCCCGAGATGAAGAACCCGATGACTTCCTTTTCCTTGGCGAGCCGCTCCTGCTCGCTCCAGGGCGCCACCTCGGGGAGCTTGGCGCCGGTCGGCCGCGCGGGGGAGGCCGCCTCACCGAACAGCGACCCCTGGCCCGCCTCCTTCTCCTGCTGGAGCACCTGGGCCTCGCCCAGCGCCTCGTCCAGCGCGGCCGTGAGCTGTGACCGGTGGCCGTCGAGACCATCCAGCGCGCCCGCCATGATCAGCGACTCGACCACCCGCTTGTTGCAGAGCCGGAGGTCGATCCGCTGCACGAAGTCGGCGAGGGTGGTATAGGGCTTCTCCTGGCGCCCGGCGATGATCGACTCGATCGCGCCGCGGCCCACGTTGCGCACGGCGCCGAGCCCGAAGCGGATCCGCTTCTCCCCGGTGACGGTGAACTTGAACCCCGACTCGTTCACGTCCGGCGGCAGCACCTCGATCCCGAGCTCGCGGGCCTCGTTGATATACTGCACCACCTTGTCGGTGCTCCCGATTTCCGAGCTCAGGAGCGCCGCCATGAACTCGGCGGGGTAGTAGGTCTTGAGCCAGGCAGTCTGGTAGCCCAGGACCGAGTAGGCCACCGAGTGCGACTTGTTGAAGCCGTAGCGGCCGAAGGTTTCGATCTGCTGGGCCAGGTCCTCGGCCAGCTTCCGCGGGTGGCCCAGGGCGATGGCCCGCTCGACGAACTTGCCGAGTTCCTTCTTGATGAGCTCCGCGTCCTTCTTGCCCACGGCCTTCCGGAGCACGTCGGCTTCGGCGAGGGAGAACCCCGCCAGCACGTTCGCGATCCGCATCACCTGCTCCTGGTAGGTGATGACGCCGTAGGTGGGCTCGAGGACTTCCTTGAGGCTCGGGTGCGGGTAGCTCACCGCCTCCTGGCCCAGCTTCCGCTTGATGAACACCAGGTGCATGCCGGTGTCGAGCGGTCCGGGGCGGAGGAGCGCGTTGCTCGCGACCAGGTCGTCGAACCGGTCGCACTTCATGCTCCGGAGCGTGTCGGTGGCGAGCGGCGACTCGAACTGGAAGACGCCCGCGGTGCGGCCCTTCTGGAGCATCTCGTAGACCTTGCGGTCCTCGAGGTCCAGGGCGTCCATGTCGAGCTCGCGGCCGTACCGCTCCCGGATCATCGCCACCGCGTCGTGAATCACGGTGAGGGTCTTGAGGCCGAGGACGTCCATCTTGAGCATCCCGACCTTCTCGAGCGGCCCCATCTCGTACTGCACGATGAGGGAATCCTCGCCCTCGGTGGCGCCGGCGCCCTTGGTGGGGGCGGTGCAGACCGGCACATACTCGCGGAGCGGGCCCGGCGCGATGACCACGCCGGCGGCGTGCACCGAGGCGTGGCGGGAGATCCCCTCGATCCGGGAGGCGAGGTCGACGCAGCGCTCGTAGAGCTGGTTACCCTGCACCAGCTCGCGGAACTCGGTGACCTGCTTGAGCGCCTCGGGCAGCGTCAGCGCGAACGCCGGCCCCGAGGGGATGAGCTTGGTGAGCTTGTCGGCGTCGCCGGGCGGGATCCGGAGCAGGCGGGCCACGTCCTTGAGCGCGGCCCGGGCCTTCATGGTCCCGAAGGTGATGATCTGCCCGACCGAGTCCTTGCCGTAGCGCTGGCGGATGTACTCGATCACCTCGCCCCGGCGCTCGAAGCAGAAGTCGACGTCGATGTCGGGCATCGACACGCGCTCGGGATTGAGAAACCGCTCGAACAGCAGGTCGAAGCGGAGCGGGTCCACGTTGGTGATACCGAGCGAATACGCCACCAGCGAGCCCGCGGCCGAGCCTCGGCCCGGGCCCACCGGGATCCCGCGTTCCCGCGAGGCCCGGATGAAGTCCTGGACGATCAGGAAGTAGCCGGCGTACCCCGCCTTGTTGATGACCCCGAGCTCGTAGGCGAGCCGCTCCTTCACCTTCTCGGGCAGGGGTGCGCCGTAGCGCTGCTCCGCTCCCTGCTGGGCCAGTCCCTCGAGCAGCGCTTCGTCGCTGGCGAACTCCGCGGGGCGGGGGAACTCCGGGAGGAAGTACTTCTTCTCGAAGCTGAATTCGCAGAGGTTGGCGACCGTCTGGGTGTTGGCCAGGGTCTCGGGATGGTCCCGGAAGAGCTGGGCCATCTCCTTCTCCGACTTTACGTACGATTCCTGGCCCGTGAAGCGGAAGCGCTTGGGATCGTCCAGCTCGGCGCCGGTGCCGATGGCGAGGAGCACGTCGTGCGCCTCGGCGTCCTCGCGGCGGAGGTAGTGGGCATCGTTGGTCGCCACCACGCCGAGCCCCAGTTCCTGGCCCAGGCGGTACATCCCTTCGTTGACCGGGATCTCCTCGGGGATGCCGTGCTGCTGCACCTCGAGCCAGAAGTTGCCCTCGCCGAAGGTCTGGGCGAACCACTGGGCCGATTTCTTCGCCTCGTCGTAGTTGCCCTGCCGCAGGTAGAGCGAGATCTCGCCCGAGAGGCACGCGGCCAGGCAGACGATTCCCTCGCTGTGCTGCGCCAGTACCTCCTTGTCGATCCGCGGCCGCCGGTAGAACCCCTCCAGGTAGCCGATCGAGGAGAGGCGGACCAGGTTCTTGTAGCCGGCGCGGTTCCTGGCGAGCAGGACCAGGTGGCTGTAGTTGGCCGGGGCCCAGGACGGCTTCTGCTGTCCGGTCCGTGGCCCGAAGGCGAGGTAGGCCTCGAAGCCCAGAATGGGCCGGAGCCCCCTGGCCTTTGCCTCCTCGTAGAACGACCAGGCGCAGTGCAGGTTGCCGTGGTCGGTGATGGCGAGGCTGTCCATGCCGAGCGCCTGCACGTGGCGGACGATATCGGGAATCCGATTCGCGCCGTCGAGCAGCGAATACTCGGAATGAGTATGGAGATGAACGAAGGACATGATCGGCGCAGCCTGTCACCCCGAGCGCGGACTGACGGGCTACTTCTCTCTTTCTTCCAGGACCCGGAGCACGTCGTCCAGCGGGACGCGGCGCGCCTCGAGCAGTACCAGCAGATGATATAACAGGTCGGCGCTCTCGGACGCGAGGCGGCCGTTGTGCTCCGTATTCGCGGCGATCACGACCTCGACCGCTTCCTCGCCCACCTTCTGGGCCGCCTTGGCGGCGCCCTTGTCGAGGAGCTTCACCGTGTACGAATCGGCGGGCCGCTCCAGCGCCCGCTGCCGGATCGTGGCGGCGAGCCGCGTCAGCAGGTGGCCACCCGGCTCCGACTGGCTCCCGGTCTCCCCCGCCCGCACCACCGTGGAGAAGCAGGTCACCTGGCCGGTGTGGCAGGCGGGGCCGGTCTGGTCCACCCGGTAGAGGACGGTGTCGCCGTCGCAGTCGAGCCGGATCTCCCGGATCCGCTGGGTGTGGCCGGAGGTCTCGCCCTTCCGCCAGAGTGACTGCCGCGACCGGCTCCAGTAGTGCGCTTCACCGGTGGCCTCGCTCCGTTCCAGGGCCTCCCGGTTGGCCCAGGCCAGCATCAGGACGTTTCCGTTCCGGTGGTCCTGCGCCACCACGGGCACCAGACCGTCGGGGCCAAAACGGACCTGATCGAGCCATGGGTCACGAGTCACGGCCAGAAGGTACCGGGGGTCGCTACGATTGTCAAAAACCCTTGTGGCGCTTTATCTTGCCCCCGTTTCCCACCCCCTCGATTCCTCCGGAGCAAGCGTGACTGGTTGGCGGCTGCCGGCTCTCTTGGCCCTCGGTCTGGCCCCGTCGACCCTCCTGGCCCAGGGAGCCCCTACGCCCCTCATCCTGACCCTGCCGGTGTCCGTCAGGGCGGCGGGGATGGGGGGGAGCGGGGCGGCACTTTCAGGCGACGCGAGCGCCACGTTCCTCAACCCGGCGGGACTCGCCACGATCCGCAACATCGCGATCGAAGGGGCGGCGCAGCGCTACCCCGACGGCTCGCTCGAGGGGATGGCCGCCGGCGCGTTCCGGATCTTCCAGTTCGACCTCGGCGGCGGGATCCACTACCTCCGCTTCAGCGACACCTCCGCCACGAAGGACAACCTCCAGTGGACCGCCTCGGGGGTGTACCGCTTCGGGCTGGTGGCGCTGGGGAGCACCCTCAAGTACGTCTCGCTCGAGGACTCGCTCGGTGAGACCCGGCGCTCGGCGACAGTGGATGCGGGGGTGGGGATCCACGTCTTCGATATCATGACCCTCTCCTTCGCGGCGCAGAACGTGGGCAGCTGGCGGGTGACCGGCGGCCCGCTCGCGCTGCCGGTGACCAAGCGGGCGGGGTTGATGTTCAACTTCGTGGATCCCCAGGGGACCGCCCGCTTCCTCACGACCCTCGACGTGATCTGGACCGCCCGGGCCGAGCACCGGACGATTCTCGGCGTCGAAGGCGGCGCGGTGTTCGGCAAGGTGGGGCTCGTCGGGCGGATGGGGTATGGGGCCCAGCCCGAGGCCTCGGGCCAGAAGAAGGTGTCGCTCGGCGCGAGCCTGGTGCTGACGCGGTTCAATATCGACTACGCCTGGCAGCGGCGAACCCGCCTGGGCAACCAGATTCACCGGTTGGGCCTCCGGTTCACACTCTGATGCGGCGACGGTGGGGCATGATCTTCCTGGTGCTGGTGGGCGCACTGATGGCGGGCTACGGCACCGCCTACGTCGCGAGTGATGACGTCCGCTATCTCACCCGCGCCGGGATCGAGCAGACGAAGATCCTCGAGGCGCGCCAGCCGATCTCGAAACTGATCGACGACCCGAAGACGCCGGCGGAAACCCGGCAGCTCCTCCGGCTGGTGCTCGACGCCCGGAACTTCGCCGCCGAGATCGGTTTCACGGCGGAGGAGACCTACACCACGTATGTCGACGTGGGGCGCGATACCCTGCTGCTGGTGCTCTCGGCCAGCCCGCGCAACTGCCTCTGCCCCCACACCTGGAAGTACCCAATCGTCGGGCGGATCCCCTACAAGGGCTTCTTCGACCCGAAGATGGCGCGGAAGGAGGCGGCACGCCTGGAGAAGAAGGGGTACGACATCTATCTCCGGCCCGCCGGCGCCTACTCGACGCTGGGGTGGTTCAACGACCCGCTCTACTCCACCGCGATGAGCCGTGACTCGGTGGAACTGGTGGCGACGGTGCTGCACGAGATCGCCCACAACACGCTGTACGTGAAGAGCGCCACGACCTTCAACGAGAGCTTCGCGCAACTCGCCGGCTACCGCGCGGCGGAGGTCTTCTTCCGGCGGCGGGGCTCGGACTCCGCGGCGGCGCAGGCGGCCAACCGCTGGCTGGATGAGGTGGTGCTGGGCGGCTACTACACCGAACTCGCCGCCCGGCTCGACACGCTGTACCGCACCGTGACCGACTCGGTGGGGGTCGACTCCGGCCGCGCGGCCCTGGGCCGCTGGGCCCGGGAACAGCTGCAGGGGCCGGTGGGCCGGCAGCTCAGGACCTACACCATCGGCCCCATGGCCGATCGCCCCATCAACAATGCCCGGCTCATCGCCGCCCGGATCTACCGCGACCGGCTCAACGTGCTGGAGGCGTGGTACCAGCACGAGGGCGGCGACATCGCGAAGGCGGTCGCGGACCTCGGACGTCTGCTGGCCGGGGCGGAAGGGGATTCCGCCTTTGCCCGGGTGGAGCAGGCAGTGGGAGATGTGACACCATGACCAAACGCCGCAGCCCGGTCCTCGCCGCCCTCGCCTCGCTCACGATGCCGGGGATGGGCCAGCTCTACAACGGACAGCCGCTCCTCGCTCTCGCCTGCTTCATCGCCTACTGGGCGGTGGGCATCGTTTACACCTTCAGGCTGATCGACGCCCTGGCGTCGCCGGATCCGAGCGCCCATCTCGCCTCGGCGATCGGGTGGCTGCTCGCGATGATGGCGGTGTGGTTGGGTGGTGTGGTACAGGCGGTGTTCGCCGCGCTCGACCGGCCGGACTACGAGCTGCAGCCGTACAACCGCGGCGTGGTGTACTTCGGGCTCTACCTGGGGGTCTACGTCCTGCTTCCCTTTGTCGCCGCGGTGCCGCTGGCGCGGATGGCCCTGCGGGGGAGGGCCCTTCCGGCCGATTCGACCCAGGTCGCGGCGTTCCTCGAAAAGCTGGCCCGGCCGAGGGTCTCCACCGCGGGGCAGCCGGTCGATCTCAAGATCGACATCCCCGATCCCGAGGCCGCCGCCGCGTCGGCCGCGACGGTCTTCCACGTGACCCTCGTCGGAGGGCCCGACGGGGGGATCTACGACGCGACCAGCCCCGAGGCGGTGTGTACCCGTCGGGCCGACCCCGCCGCGCCCAGCTGGGCGGGACTCTACGCCAACCCGGCCGACACGGCGGGCCTCACCGCGGTGCAGTTCCGCATCCCGATCGCCGAAGGGGAGACCACCGACTTCCAGCTCAGCATCAACCGGGGGAATGGCGCCGAGACCCGGAGCTACCTCGTCGATGGACGGCGGCCCTGGGGAGAGGACGGGACGGGAAGGGCGGTTGTCGAGCGGCGGGGGGAGGGAGCGGTGATTCGGGTGAACGCGACGACGGAGCAGGGTGTGCGGGTGGAGGCGGTGGTGCAGTGTCGCAGGGTGAGCGGGGAGTGAGAAGGGAGAAGGGCGAGGGAGTCGGACATCGTCTCCTCTGCCTTCTCCCTTCTCCCTTCTCCAGCCTCACTTCGTCAGGCTGATATCCCCGGACCCGGTCTCCACCGAAATCCGGCCCTTCCCCTCGCCGATCCGGCCCCGGATGTTCCCCTCGCTCTTCTTGATGAGCTGGAGGGGGAAGTCCACCGTGAGGTCGCCGCTGCCGGTATCGAGATCGAGGGTGGCGTCGAGGCTCTCGGGCAGCCGGAGGGTCACGTCACCCGACCCGGTTTCCACGACCATGGTGGAGGGACTGTTCCTGAGCGAGGCGCGGATCCCTCCGCTGCCGGTGTCGATGTCGAGGCGGCTCGAGCTCACATTGGTGAGCTCGACGTCGCCGCTGCCGGTGTCGACCTTGAGGTCGTCCACCGCCACCTCGCTCAAGGCGACCGAGCCGCTGCCGGTGTCGATGTCCAGGGTGCCGCTGGTCATGCCGTTCACCAGGACTTCCCCCGAGCCGGTGTCCAGCGAAACCGTGCCGCTGGCGCGATCGAGCTTGATGTCGCCCGAGCCGGTGTCGAGGTTGAGCGTGCCCCGGGTTTCCCGCGCCCGGATGTCGGCGCTCGCCACGTCGACCCGGAGGTCCCCGTCGACGTTGCTGACGTCCACCAGGCCAACGCCCACGAACACGGCGACTCGCTTGCCGGCGGGAACCGTGATCTTGAGGTTGGCGGCCGCTTCGAGCCCGTCACCGTCGCCCCGCACGGTGATCCGCCGGCCGTCCGACCGCCGCCAATGGCGGTCCTCGTCGTCTCCGTAGCTGCCCCAGGTCCCGTCCTCGCGAATTGAAAAATTGGAGTTGGAGCCCCGGCCCAGGGCGGGGTAGACGATGTGATCTCCGGGGTACTGGACCACGAGCGCCGGGCGGCCGTGGACCTCGGTGGTCTCGGCCTTGAGCTGCTTGCCGTCGGCCCCGACCGGGGTGAACTCGACCGTGACGGCGGATCCGGACCCGCCCTGTATCGTGGCCTGCCCCACGAGGTTATAGATCGCGACCGCGTTACCGGCCAGGGTGTATGTCGAGCTCTGGGCGGCGAGCGCCCCCGGGACACCGAGGGCCAGGGCCAGCAGGGTCGGCATGGCAGCGCGCTTCACGGGCTTGCTCCAGGAAAAGAGTGTTCCGGTTGGACAATTGCCCCGCGGGAAGGGTTGGAGGCCGTACTTGCGGGGTGCTGTCCGGCGGACAAACTTGGAGGTTCCTGCCCAGTGGCCGACCTGGTTCCCCCTTAGCCGGAGTCCCATGGCCCGCGACCTGCTCCCCATGGTGCGTGAGGTGCTCGCCGGACGGTACACCGTCGAGCGGGAGATCGGCCGCGGCGGCGCGGCGCGGGTCTTCGCGGCCCGGACCCCGGCGGGCGAGCTCGTGGCGCTCAAGGTCCTCCACCCCCAACTCGCAGTGAGCGTCACCGCCGACCGGTTCCTCCGGGAGGTCCAGTTCGTCCGGCGCCTCGAGCACCCCAACATCGCCCGCCTGCTCGACTCCGGCGAGGGGGAGTGGATCGTCTACTACGTCATGCAGTTCGTGGAGGGTCCCACCCTCCGGATGCACCTCGACCGGGTCCGTCGCGCCTCGATTTCCGACACGCTGCACATCGCCCGCAACCTCCTGAGCGCCCTGGCCCACGCCCACCGCCAGAACATCGTGCACCGGGACGTGAAGCCGGAGAACGTGGTGCTCTCGCAGGTGGGGGCGGTGCTGGTGGACTTCGGGATTGCCAAGGCGGTGGCGGATGCCACCATGGACCGGCTCACCCGGTCGGGTTTCACCGTGGGAACCTCGGCCTACATGAGCCCGGAACAGATCTCCGGGACTGAAGATATCGACCCGCGGACCGATATCTATTCGGTAGGATGCCTTCTCTTCGAATGCCTGGCGGGCCGACCGCCCTACGACGACCCGCATGACGACCTGGTCCTTACCCGCCACCGGACCGCTCCGGTCCCGGACGTCCGCGCCATCCGCGCCGATACCCCCGAGGGCCTCGCCCTCGCGATCGCGCGTGCCATGGCCAAGAACCGGGATGAGCGGTGGCCCTCGGCCGAGGCGATGGACGCCTCGATGCAGGCCCTCACCCGCGCCTGAAATCCCGTGGACATCTTCGTAGCCCGCCAGCCGATCTTCGACCGTCGGCGGAATGTCGTCGCCTACGAGCTGCTCTTCCGCTCGGGGATGCAGAACGCCTTCGGCCAGCACGATCCCAACAAGGCGTCGATCCAGATGATGGACACGACGCTGCTGGGCTTCGGCCTCGACGGGCTCGTGGGCGCCAAGCAGGCCTACTTCAACGCCTCCCGCGACGTCATCGTCAACGAGCACTGGGCGGTGCTGCCCCCGGGCCGCTCGGTGATCGAGATCCTGGAATCGATCGTGCCGGACGCCGAAGTGGCCGCGGCCTGTGCCGGGATCAAGAAGGCCGGCTATCGCCTCGCGCTCGACGACTTCGTCTTCAAGCCCGAGTACGAGCTGCTCCTCCCGCTGGTCGACGTGGTCAAGGTCGACTTCCTGGCGACGAAGGGGGATACCCGCGCCGATCTCGCCCGGCGCTTCGCGGCACGCGGGATCACGATGCTGGCCGAAAAAGTGGAGACCTACGAGGAGTTCCAGGCAGGGCTCGAGGCGGGCTACGAGCTCTTCCAGGGGTACTTCTTCTGCCGTCCCGAGATGTTCAAGGGGAAGGACATCCCCGCGGCGAAGACCAGCCTCCTCCGGCTGATGCAGGAGATCAACCGGCCCGAGCTCGACTTCGACCAGGTGGAGCAGCTCATCAAGAGCGACGTGACGCTCTCGGTGCGGCTCCTCAGGTTCCTCCGCTCCGCCGGGTTCGGGTGGCGGCACGAGGTGGAAACCATCGAGCAGGCGCTCCGGGTCCTGGGCGAACGCTCCGTCAGGAAGTGGGCCTCGCTCGTGCTGCTCACGCTCATCGGCGAGGACAAGCCGCCCGAACTCGTGGTCACCACCCTGGTCCGGGCCCAGCTCTGCGAGCAGCTCGGCACCGAGGCGTCGCTGCCCGAGCGCCAGGCGGACCTGTTCCTGGTCGGCCTCCTGTCCACCCTGGATGCCATGCTCGACCGGCCGATGGAGGAGGTGCTCCAGCAGGTCGCGGTGAGTCCCGCGGTCCGGGAAGCGCTGCTTCAGGGTGACAACCTCCTCGGCGACACCCTCCAGCTCGCGATCTCATACGACCGGGGCGACTGGCACCGGGTCGCGACCCTCGCTCCCAGGATCGCCTACCCCGAGCCCTCGATCCCGCTGGCCTATCGGCATGCCGTGGAATGGGTTACGGGGATCAACCCTCTCGGCTAGCCTCAAGCTCTCTCCCCGTCGGGCGATACTTGGACGTGGGCCGTCTCCGGCCGACGCCGACATGCACCTCAGGGGAGGCGGTATTCTCGTCGCCAACAGTCACAGCGAGATCTTCGTGGCCCGCCAGCCGATCTTCGATCGGCGGCAGGAGGTCTTCGGCTACGAGCTGCTGTTCCGCTCCAGCTCCGAGAACGCCTTCCACCACGACAACCTGGATCAGGCGTCCTTCGAGATGCTGCACACCAGCCTCCTCGGCTTCGGGCTGGACGTGCTGCTCGGGGACAAGATCGGGTTCGTGAACGCCTCGCGTGAGGTGCTGACGCAGGAGTTCTACCTCGTGCTCCCGCGCGAGCGCACCGTGATCGAGTTGATCGAAACGGTGGAGCCGACCGCCGAGGTGGTCGCCGCCTGCCAGGCGCTCAAGCGGGCCGGGTACAAGCTCGCCCTCGACGATTTCGTCCGCCGCCCCGAGATGACGCCGCTCACCGAGCTGGCCGACATCATCAAGGTGGATCTCCTCCGGACCGGGCCGGCGGAACGGCGCGCCATCGTCCGCGAGTTCGCCCCCCGCCGCGTGAAGCTCATCGCGGAAAAAGTGGAGACGCGGGCGCAGCTGGCCCAGGCGATGGAGGAGGGCTTCACCCACTTCCAGGGGTTCTTCTTCTGCGAACCCGAGGTGCTCTCCGCCGCCGACGTGCCCGCCTACAAGCGGAACTGCGTCCGCTTCATGGCGGAGCTCAACCGGGCCGAACTCGACTTCGACCGGCTGGAAGAGGTGATCCGGCAGGAGATGGCGCTGGCGGTGAAGCTGCTCCGCTACCTCAACTCCGCCGGCTTCGGCTGGCGGCACGAGGTGACCTCGATCAAGCATGCCCTCCGGGTGCTCGGCGAGAGCGCCGCCCGGAAGTGGTGCTCGCTCATGGCGCTCACGGTCATGGGAGATGACCGTCCGTCGCAGCTGGTGGTGGCCGCCCTGGTCCGGGCCCAGTTCGCCGAGCAGGTGGGGCGGGAGGCGGGCTTCGGCTCCCGGGCCATGGATCTCTTCCTGATCGGCATGCTCTCCTCGCTCGAGGCGCTCATCGGCCGGCCGATGGAGGAGGCGCTGGCCCAGATCCCGGTGAGCCACGACATCCGCGACACGCTGCTCGGCCGGAGCACGACGCTCTCGCCGATCTGGGGACTGGTGCTGGCCTACGAGCGGGCCGACTGGGACCAGGTCAAGCAGCTGGCCAACCTGGCGGAGATCTCCGCCGGCCGGCTTCCGAGACTGTATCGCGATGCGGTGCAGTGGGTGGACCGGATCTACCGGTCCTGAGCGGGGCGGCAGGGGCCCGGGTCGTCCCCCACGGAACCGATACGGAAGGCACGGGAGCGGGC
>DASZPT010000310.1:0-12378 GCA_035549935.1 Gemmatimonadales bacterium | reverse complement strand
ACGCCGCTCCCGACCCCGACGCCGAGCTCGCCAGTGTCCGCTTCACTTCCTCGATCCGGAAGCTCTCGATCACGTCGCCCACCTTGAGGTCGTTGAAGTTCTCGATCCCGATCCCGCACTCGAGACCTTCCTTGACCTCGCGCACGTCGTCCTTGAACCGCTTGAGACTCGAGAGCATGCCTTCGTAGACCTGCACCCCGTCGCGGAGCACCCGTGCCTTGCCGGTGCGGACGATGGTGCCGTTGCGCACCTGGCAGCCGGCGATGGTGCCCACCTTGCTCACCTTGAAGAGCTGCAGCACCACGGCGTCGCCCAGCACGGTCTCCTTCGACTCCGGCTTGAGCAGGCCCTCGAGGGCGTTCCGCACGTCGTCCACCGCCTCGTAGATGATGCGGTAGGTCCGCACGTCCACCCCTTCGCGCTCCGCCGCCGCGCGGGCGCCCGCATCGGGTCGCACGTGGAAGCCGATGATGATCGCGCCCGAGGCCTTGGCCAGCAGCACGTCGCTTTCGCTGATCGACCCGACACCGCGGTGCACGATGTCCACCCGCACCTCGCCGGTCGAGAGCTGGCCCAGGGCGTCGGCCAGCGCTTCCGCCGGGCCGCCCTGGTCCGCCTTGATGATGAGCCGGAGCGCACCCATCTGCCCCTGCGCCAGCGCCCGGGAGATGTCCTCGAGCGAGCCGCCGCGGGCGGTCCGCCGGTTCTGCGCCTCGCGCTCGAGGCGCTGGCGCTTCTGGGCGATCTCGCGGGCCTCCACCGCGTCGGCGGTGACCACGAAGTTGTCGCCCGGCGACGGCGTCCCCTCGAAGCCCAGGATCTGCACCGGGATCGACGGGCCGGCTTCCTTGACGTTCTTGCCGCGCTCGTCGTAGAGCGCCCGGACGCGGCCGGAGAACTTGCCGCAGATGAAGTTGTCGCCGACGTGGAGCGTCCCCTTCTGGACCAGGATCGTCGCCACCGGACCCTTGCCGGGGTCGAGCGTGGCTTCGACCACCGTGCCCGACGCCTGCCGGTCGGGGTTGGCCTTGAGGTCCAGGATCTCGGCCTGCAGCAGGATCTGCTCGAGCAGCTGGTCGACGTTGGTGCCCTTCTTCGCCGAGATCGGGGTCGAGAGCACCTGCCCGCCGAACTCCTCCAGCACCACGTTGTGGCTCAGGAGGTCCTGCTTCACCTTCTGGATGTTGGCGGAGGGGAGGTCGATCTTGTTGATCGCCACGATCATCGGCACGCCGGCGTTCTTGGCGTGGCTGATCGCCTCCACCGTCTGCGGCATCACCGCGTCCTCGGCCGAGACCACCAGGACGACGATATCGGTGACCTGCGCGCCGCGGGCCCGCATGGCGGTGAAGGCCTGGTGGCCCGGCGTATCGAGGAAGGTGATCTCCTTCCCGCTCGGCAGGGTCACGTGGTACGCGCCGATATGCTGCGTGATGCCGCCGGCCTCACCCGCGACCACGTTGGCCTTGCGGATGTAGTCGAGCAGCGAGGTCTTGCCGTGGTCGACGTGGCCCATGATCGTGACGACCGGGGGCCGGGGGAGCATGTGCCCCTCGTCGACCGTCTCGTCGGCGGCGGCCGTCTCGGCCGGCGCGGCGTACTCCTCCTCCTTCACCGCCTGGAAGCCGAACTCGGACGCGATCAGCTCGATCTGGTCGAAGTCGAGCCGCTGGTTCACCGTCACCATGAGCCCCAGCTCCTTGAACGCGAGCTGGACGATCTGGGTGGCCGGCACCTTCATCAGGTCGGCGAGCTCGGAGACCGAGATGAACTCGTTCACCCGGATCCGGGTCTTCTCGGCCTCGCGCTCCTCCTTGGCGCGCGCGAGCGCCTCCTGGTAGCTGCTCGAGTCCCGGCGCACGCCCTTCTTGACCGTGCCGCGGTGCATGCCGGCCAGGGTCTTCTCGATGTTCGCCAGCACCGCTTCCTGGTCCACCGCGCTCCGGCGCGGCTTCTTCCCCTTCTTCCGGCCGCCGCCCTTCTCGGCATCCGGCCCGAAGACCTTGGGACGCTCGCCGGTGGCGGGACCCACGGCGCCGCTCGGGCGACCGGTCTGGCTGGGACGGCCGCCCGGCGGACGGGGCCCGCCCGAGGAGGGGCGCTGGCCCTGGCCCGACGGCGAGCTGGAGCTGAACACCGGCGTGGGCCGGTTGAACCGGGGCGTCGGCCCGCCGCCCGGAGGCGCCACGGGGCGCGGAATCCGGGTCGGAATGCGGGGCGGCGGACCCGACGGCGTCGCCGGCGTGGCCGGCGCGGCCGAGACCGGCGCGGAGGGACGCGACGGGAAGAGCGTCTCCGCGTCGGACCGGGACGGTACCCCGGGACGCTTGTCTCCCGACGGCTGGGCCGGCACCACGACCGGCTCCTCGGTGGTCTCCGCCGGCAGCGGCGGGAGATCCTTGAACAGGGCGCGGGCCCGCTCCTCGATCGACGACGGCAGCATCGGCTCGTCGCGCTTCTCGACCGGCTTGGTCAGGCCGAGCGCCTCTTCGCGCAGCGCCTCCGCCACCCGCTCGGCCTCGGCCACGGCCTCCGCCTGCGCCACTTCCGCCGCGGTGCGGCGGCGCTTGGCCGGCTTGCCGGCTTCGCCCGCCGGCTCCGGTTCGGCCACGGCGGCCTTGGCCGACTTGGGGGCGGCCTTCTTCTTCCCCTTCTTGGCGGGCTCCTCGGACGCCTGGGCCGCCTTCCGCTTTTCGCGCTCCCAGCGCACCCGGATGGCGGACACCTGCCCATCCTCGAGCGGAGACATGTGGCTCCGCACGAAGATGTTCATGTCCTTGAGCATGTTCATCAGCTGCTCGGCGGGAACGCCGAACTCAGCCGCCAGGTCGTGCACACGAGTCTTGACCACTCAGGCCTCCATGTGAGCACTGCCGGACCCCGCATCCACGAGGCCCCGGGCGAGCGCCCGATCCAACACGCCGACGACCATGACCGCCGGCCGTCCCAGCCGGCTGCCGATCGTCTCGGCCGCGGGCCCGCCCACGAGCGGGATACCCCGGCCAGCCGCCAACCGCACCACCTTGTCCCGCGCGCGGGGACTCGCGTCCGCCGCCACCACGATGCAGGCGAACCGGTCGGTGCGCAGTCCCGCCCGCACCTGGTCCACCCCCATCACCACCTGGCCCGACCGGAGCCCGAGACCCAGGAGCCGGAGGACCGGCTCAGGCCCCGGCGCCGGCGTCCTCGCCTCCGTCCTCGGTCGTGAGCTCGGCCAGGAACACCATGAACTGCTCCGCCCGCTCCGGCGTCATGCCGGGGATCTTCTCGATGTCTTCCCGCTCGAGATCGATCACGTCCGCCAGGGTGGCGTATCCCGCGGCGTTGAGGATCGCGAGCAGCTCGGGCGACAGCCCCGACAGCTCGGTCAGCGGCACCTGCATCCCGGCCTCGTCCTCGGGGGGGAGCGGCGCGAACAGCGGGCCCTCGCCGCCCCGCTCGAGCCACTCGCGGCTCGAGTAGAGGTCGATCTTCCAGCCGGTGAGCTCGGAGGCGAGCCGCACGTTCTGCCCGTTGCGGCCGATGGCGAGCGAGAGCTGGTCCTCGTCGACCACCGCCTGGATCGTCTTGCTCGCCGGGTCGGAGAAGACCTTGGCCACCCGGGCCGGCGCCAGCGCCAGCCGCGCGAAGCGTTCCGGGTCCGGCGACCAGGGAACGATGTCGATGCGCTCCCCGCCCAGCTCGTTCACCACCGCCTGCACCCGGGAGCCCTTGAGGCCCACGCAGGCGCCCACCGGATCGATGGCGTCGTCCCGCGAGATCACCGCGATCTTGGTGCGGCTCCCGACTTCGCGGGCCCAGGCCCGGATCTCGACGATCGCCTGCTGGATCTCGGGGACCTCGAGCTTGAAGAGCGCCTTGACGAAGAGCGGGTCGGCGCGGGAGAGGATGAGCCGGGGTCCCTTGGGGGTCTCCTCGAGGCGCTTGAGCACCGCCCGGATGGTGTCCCCCTGGTGGAACTTCTCCCGGTGATTCTGCTCGCGGTACGGAATGATCGCTTCCGCCTCACGGAACTTGTTGAGCATGATCACGAGCTTGCCGCGCTCGATCTGCTGCACCTCGCCGGAGAGGAGCTCGCCCACCTTCGAGGCGAACTCGTCGCGGATGCGGGTGCGCTCCCCCTCCCGGACCCGCTGGATGATCCGCTGCTTCGCCGCCTGGACCGCGAGCCGCCCGAACTCGGCGAAGGGGACATCCTCCTCGAGCATGTCGCCGACCGCGAAGTCGGGATCCTCGTAGCGCGCCTCCTCGAGGGCGATCTGGGCGCTGGGGTCCTCGACCGTCTCCACCACCTGGCGGAGCCGCACGATCCGGATCGTGCCCTTGAGCTCGTCGAACTCGAGCTCGAAGCGCACATTGGGACCGTAGCGGCGCGCCAGCGCGGCGTGAATGCCGTCGCGCAGCAGGTCGATCAGTTCGCTGCGATCCAATTGCTTGGTGTTCGTCAGCTCGCGAATGGCCGTCAATACTTCGGGGGAACCTGACATCCCGCGTCTCCTGCCTCTGGCTCGTGGCGGGCTCAGCCCGCCGGCTCGTCCTGCAGCAAGGCTTCCTTGATATCGTCGATCGCGACGACCGGCTCGCTGCCATCCGGCAGCCGGAGCCGGACGTGGGCGTCGTCGGGCAGCTCCAGGATCACCGCCCGCGGGTGCCCCGCGAGCCCCCGCGCCGTCACCCGGACCACCCGGCCCGCATACTTGCGCCAGTGTTCCGGAAAACGGACCGGCCGTTCCAGGCCCGGTGAGGATACCTGGAGCGTGTAACGATTCCCGACGCCCCCCGGGGCCTCGAGCACACGCTCGAGCTCCCGGCTGGTCCGGGCGCAATCTTCGGCGGTGATGCCATGCCCGGGCCGACTGTCCGGGCGGTCAATGCGGACCTGAATGGCTGGGCGCTGCGGCGGGCCGGACTTCCTGAACTCGATGAGCTCGAATCCAAGACCGGCGACGATGCGGCGGACTGCCTCGAGCAGCGGCTCGGCACCCATACGGAGGTACCCGAAAAAAAAAGTGGGGGAACTCCCCCACGTCACCTGCCGCTGCGCTCCCGGAACAGCGCCCATAACCTAATGGGGGAACGTGGGGAGTCAACTCCGGAGGGGAAGAAGCTACGGGGCCGTTGGCGGGGAGAAAAGGCGGCATGGGTGTTGGGCCTCGAGGAGGCCCGAGCCTCAAGCTGGCAGCCCGAGGTAGGCCACCATCCGCCCGTCGGCCCCGCGGGAGGCGCGATGGCTGTAGAAGAGGGGGCGGTCATGCGCGGAGCAGAATTGTGATGTTGATACCTCGCGAATCCCCAGCGCCGCCGCCCGATCCGCCACCACGGCACGAAGATCCGCGTGCCACGGCCCCGGGCCATCGGTCGCGAGTCCGCATCCGATCATGACCTCAGAACCAACTTCATAGCACGAACCACAAATACTTACCCCACAGTGCAGTACAATGTTTTCAACATCGCTCCCACATCGCTCCACCAGAGCTGCAACTCCACGTTCGAGGATCCCACCAGCCGTGCCGCGCCAGCCACTATGGAGCAACGCGATTGCTCGCCTGCGGGGATCGACCAGGTACAACGGAATGCAGTCCGCGACCGTCACCGTGAGGAGCAGTCCGGGGGTGGCGGTCGCATGCCCGTCCACCCCGTCGATCTGAACCCACCCTGCCCCTCCGGCATGCCAGGCGACGTCGGTCCGGTGGACCTGGTTGCCCAGAATGGTGGCCCGGAACCCCGGCTCGGCCTGCCGGACCGCCCGCCAGCGCGTCATCACCTCACCTACCGGCGCGTCGGTCCAAAGGCCCAGATCGAATCCCCGTCCGCCGCCCTCCCCCCGGCCCGTGATCCCGGCGACCACGCCGAAGCGATCCCGCCAGCCGGGGACCTCGTAGCGGGGCACCTCGCCCGGTAGGCGCACCTCCCTGATGAGTTCCGAGTTCCGAGTGCCGGGTTCCGGGTTACTCGCCATCGGGTTCGAGGCGGAGGGAGACCGAGTTGATGCAGTACCGGAGTCCGGTCGGCCTGGGACCGTCGGGGAAGACATGCCCGAGGTGGGAGTCGCAGCGGGCGCAGTGGACCTCCGTCCTGACCATGCCGTGGCTCCGGTCGGTCGTGGTCTCCACCGCGTCGGGGGTCGCCGGCCGGGTGTAGCTGGGCCAGCCGGTCCCGCTGTCGAACTTGTCGGCCGAATTGAACAGGGGCTGCCCGCACGCTACGCAGCGGTACACTCCGTGTTGGTGGGCATTCCAGTACTCGCCGGTGAAGGCCGGCTCGGTGCCATGCTGCCGCGCCACCCGGTACTGCTCGGGGGTGAGCTCGGCGCGCCACTGATCGTCTGGCTTGGTGATCTTGGGCATCGACAGGTCGGGGGCTTGGGGCCAGGTGTCTGGGGCCGCACGCCCCAGGCCCCAGGCTTCAATCTAGTCGGGTAATCTCCGCGCCCAGCGCCCGCAGCCGTTCGTCGATGTGCTCGTAGCCCCGCTCGATCTGGCCGATGTTGTGGATCGTGCTGGTGCCTTCGGCGGCGAGCGCGGCGAGCAGCATCGCCATCCCTGCGCGGATATCGGGGGACTCGACCACCCCGCCCCGGAGCTGCGAGGGCCCCGAGATGACCACGCGGTGGGGATCGCAGAGGACGATCCGCGCCCCCATCCCGATCAGCTTGTCGACGAAGAAGAGCCGCGATTCGAACATCTTCTCGAAAACCAGGACCATCCCCTCGCACTGTGTGGCCGTCACCACGGCGATCGACATGGCGTCGGCCGGGAACGCCGGCCAGGGTCCGTCCTCCAGCTTCGGTACGTGACCCCCCAGGTCGGGGCGGATCCGGCGCTCCTGGTCGGCGTCGACGTACAGGTGATCGCCGTCGAGCCGGGGGCGGACGCCGAGTCGTTCGAAGCCCATCAGCGTGCTGCGGAGATCGTCGCCCCGGACCCCTTCGATGCGCAGGGCCCCGTTGGTCACCGCGGCGAGGCCGATGAAGCTGGCGATCTCGATGTGGTCGGGTCCGATGGCGTAGGTGCAGCCCGTGAGGGGCCGGCCGCCCTCGATGACGTAGACGTTGGTCCCGATCCCCTCGATCGAGGCCCCCATCGCGACCAGCAGCCGCGCGACATCCTGCACATGCGGCTCGGCCGCGGCATTGCGGAGCACCGTCCTCCCCTTGGCGGACACGGCGGCCATGAGGGCATTCTCCGTCCCGGTCACCGACGGCTCGTCGAGGAAGATCTCCGCCCCCTTGAGCTGACGGGCTTCGATCTCGAACCGCTCGCCCACGGTGAGCTGCGCCCCCAGCTGCTCCAGCGCCAGAAAGTGGGTATCGACCCGGCGCCGGCCGATCACGTCGCCGCCCGGTGGCGGGAGCTGCACGGTCCCGAAGCGCGCGAGCAGGGGCCCCGCGAGGAGGATCGAGGCCCGGATCCGGGCGCAGAGGTCGGGATTGAGCGGCTTGGCGGTGGCCCCGCGCGCGTCGATCCGGACCGTGTTGGTCGCGATCCACTCGACCCGTGCCCCGAGGTCCGCGACCAGGGAGAGCATCGTCTCCACGTCCCGGATGCGGGGGATATTGCCGAGTTCGACGGGGCCGTCGGCCAGCAGCGTGGCGGCGATGGCGGGCAGCGCGGCGTTCTTGTTGCCGGCGGGACGCACGGTGCCGTTGAGGCGCCGGCCGCCGGTGACCTGGAAACGTGGAGGCATGGCGAATACTTGAGACGCATGGTGCGGGCGTCAAGCGCCGCATTATCTTGCGCTTCTCACCGGCGGCCCCGGTTCGGGGGGCCCCGGCCCCCGCAACACTCGGAAGGCAGATCCCCATGTTGCTCCTTCAATCAGGCATGGCGCCCGGCTGGGTCGGCCCCACCATGGCCCTGTCCCTCCTGGTCATCGCGCTCTCGTTCGTCAGCATCGCCATCGCCATCGCCTTCACCGCCCGCCAGGCCATCGCGGAGATGCAGCAGCTCTCCCGCCTGGTCGACGGGCTCCGGGGCGACCTCGCGCCCGCGCTCAAGGTGGTGGCCTCGGTGGCCGGCGAGGGAGAGCGGCTGGTGCACGCGGTGAGCGGGGAAACCGACGAAATCGTCCGCGCGTCGCGCGCCCTCCGCACCGGGCTCGAGCGGCGCTTCGAGAACCTGCAGGCGGTCTACGACGTGCTGTCCGAGGAAGTGGAAGAGACCGCGATCGAGGCCGCCGTCACGCTCCGCTCGCTCCGCGGCGGCATGGGATGGTTCGGCCTGATCCGCCGGCTGCTCCGGCTGGGGCGCCGGCGTTGAGTCCTCGCCGGGCCCTGATCGCGCTGCTGGCGGTCGGGGTGGTGGTCCTCCTCCTGCCCGACCCGCTGCTGGCCTGGACCCCGGGGACCCACATCTACCTCGGGGAATCGGTACTGGCGAACCTCTCGGCCCTGCCGACGGCCATGGCGGACCTGCTCCGGGCCTTTCCCTTCGACTTCCTGTACGGCAACATCGCCGCCGACAGCTCCATCGCCAAGAAGTACGCCCCGGTGGGACGGCACTGCCATGCGTGGCACGTGGGCCAGGAGATCTACGATCTCGCCCGGACCGATGCCCTCCGGGCTTTCGGCCTGGGGTACCTCTCGCACCTCGCGGCCGATGTGGTCGCGCACAATTTCTTCGTCCCCCGCCAGCTGGTCCTCACCAGCTCGAGTACCGGGCTGGGGCATTCCTACTGGGAGAGCCGCTTCGAGCGGCCCCTCGGCGAGACCTTCGCCCGGACCGCGAAGGAGGTGATCCTGCTCGATCACACCCCCGCGGACGCGCACCTCGACGAGATCATCGCGCCGACCATCTTCAGCGTGAGGACCAACCGGCGCCTCTTCCGCGGGATGGTGCACCTGACCGAGACGCAGGGATGGCACCGCGCCTTCGAGGTGGCGGAGAAGCGGAGCCGCTGGGACCTGCCCACGATCGATGTCGAGCGCCACCTGGCGCGCTCCTTCGACTACATCATGGGGATGCTCTCCGAGCCGGAGGCCGAGGCGAGACGGCTCGACCCCGCCGGGGACCAGCCGCTCCGCACCGCCAAGCGGATGCGACGCGAGGCCCTGCTCGCCGGCGGCTGGCGCGATGCCGACCGGCTCCGCGAGACGGCGGAGAAACACTTCGGCCTGCCGGAGCGTCAACTGGACTTCTGGCCGCAATCGGACCTCAAGAAACCCTGGGAGTCTCGTCACGACTGACGGGGGGTGTGCATGACGGATCCGGGTCCTGACGCCCTTTTCGTCGAGCTCCAGTCGGTCCTCCTCGGCCGCTATTCGCTCGAGCGCGAGGTCGGCCGGGGCGGCATGGGGATCGTGTACCTGGCGCGGGACGTCGCCCTCGACCGGCCCGTGGCCATCAAGCTCCTCCCGCCGGCGCTTGCCGAACGTCCTGCCCTCCGCGAGCGCTTCCTGCGTGAGGCCCGCACCGCCGCGCGCCTCTCGCACCCGAACATCGTCCCGATCCACACCGTCGAAGAGGCCGGACGCCTGGTCTGGTTCGTCATGGCCTTCGTCCCCGGGGAGAGCCTTGGCCAGCGGCTCCGCAGCGGTGGCCCTCTGGCGCCCGGCGAGGCGAGCCGAGTCCTCCGGGACGTCGCCTGGGCGCTCGGCTACGCGCACAGCCAGGGCGTGGTGCACCGGGACGTGAAGCCTGACAACATCCTCCTCGAAGCCGGCACGCGGCGTGCCCTCATCGCCGACTTCGGCATCGCGGCCCCGGCCCTCCACCAGGCCGACCCGGATGGCGTGGTCGGCACCGTAGCCTATCTGAGTCCGGAACAGGCGCGTGGCGATGCGGTGGACGGCCGGAGCGACATCTATGCGCTCGGCGTGGTGGGGTGGTGCGCGCTGTCGTCCCGCCTGCCCTACTCCGCGCCCACCCTGGGCGAGCTGGTGGCCCAGCACCTCGGCGGCGCGGCGCCGCCCTTCGCGACGGTGGCGCCGCATGTCCCGCGCGCGCTGTGCCGGGTGATCGACCGTTGCCTGGCGCAGGCCCCCGCGGGGCGCTTCCCCGCCGCCGAGCAGCTGGCCGAGGCGCTGGACCAGCTCTCCACCGCTCCCCCGGAACTTCCCGCGGCCCTCCGCGTGTGGCTCACGAAGGGCACGCAGGCGCGTCAGGCCGTTACCCTCTGGACCGTCCTCTGGGGACTCCCTGGCCTGCTGGGGACCCTGGGGTCGATGGCGAGTGGCTACCCCGGCTGGCTCGTCGTCGGCGCGTTCATGGGCAGCATTGCGCTGGCACCATGGCCCCTGCATCTGGCGGCTCGAGTGGGGCAGACCCGCAAGGTCCTCGGCGCCGGATACTCCGCCAATGACCTGGTGCTCGCCATCCGGAGCCAGGCCGAGCGGCGCCAGGAGGAACTGGCGTTCGAGATCGGGCGGCCGCCGACGGCGCTCGGGCGGATCCTTCGACGCGTCACCTGGGGCGCCTTCGCGGGTACCATCGCGTCCGTCTTCCTGATCCCGTGGATGCGCGTGACCCCGAGCATCTTCGTCTACGCCTGGTCGACGATGGCGATCCTCGCCGTGGGCGGCGCCGTCGTCGGGACGCTGATTCCCGGCCGGGTCGTGCCGCCGCGCGACCGGCTGTCCCAGTGGCAGGAGAGGTTCTGGACCAGCGGCGTCGGCAGGATGCTGATCCGCGTTGCCGGATGGCGGCTCACGCGCCGGACGGCGCCGGAGCAGACCCTGCACCGCCCCACCGAGATCGCGCTCGGCGAAGCGGCCGAGGCGCTCTTTCGGGCGCTGCCCAGCGGGCAGCGTCGTGACCTCAAGAATCTTCCCGACCAGATCCGGTTCCTGTCGGCGGAGGCGCAGCGGATGCGCCGGCGCCTCGAGGAACTGGATGATCTGATCGCCCAGGCCGCCCCCGACACGCTCTTCGGGGAGCAGCACCATCGCGGGGACGGCGGCGCGGCCGAGCTCCGCGAGGCGCGGGCGCTGTGGGCCACGCAGCTCAAGGAGACGGTGACCCTGCTCGAGTCGCTCCGGGTCGGGCTCCTCCGGCTTCACGCGGGGAGCGCGGGACCGGAACAACTCACGGCCGACCTCGAGGCCGCGCAGGAGCTCCGCGAACGGCTCGGGCTCCTGACCGAGGGCCAGGCCGAGATCGACCGCGTGCTCCACACTCCGGCCGGCTGACCATTGCTCCCCGGTTCCTGCGCCTGATGGCGTGGGTCGCGCTGCTCGCCGAGCCGGTGCGGTAGCATGGCGGCGAGGCTGCGGCGATATTTCGGCCGTACCTCAACGGAAGACGCCTACTGCTCCGCCTTGCCCGCCGGTGTGCGCCGTGGATCGCCCTCGTCACCCTGCTCCCGGTCACCTCGCTCTCCGCCCAGGTCGTCCTCGAGACCGAGCCGGCCCGTCCGGCGCGGGGGAGCCTGATCCGCCTCACGGTGACCCCCACGATCACGGATCTCGCGAGTGAGGTCCTCGGGGAGGTCGCCGGGGAGCCGCTCCACTTCCGGACGGTGAACGGCGGCGTCTCCTGGACCGCGCTGGCGCCGGTCCCGGTCGAGGGAAACGACTCGCTCCCGATCCTCCTGGTCCTGGTCCACTCGGGTCGCACCGATACCGTCCGCACCGCGATCGGCGTCCTGGCGCCGGATTACCCCTCCGAACGCCTGACCGTCGCACCCCGCATGGCCGAGCCCGACAGCGCGGCCCGAGTCCGGATCGCGCGGGACATCGCCCGGGCGCGGGCGGTGAGCCGGGCCGCGCATGAAACGGCACGCCTCTGGGAAGGCGGGTTCGTGCTCCCGCGGAAGAGCAGGATCACGAGCGCGTTCGGGACCGGGCGGGAATACAACGGGAAGGTGACGAGCCGTCACCTCGGCACCGATTTCAACGGGAAGGTGGGTGATCCGATCGTCGCGACCAACCGCGGGCGGGTGGCGCTGGTGGCGCGGTTCTACCTGGCTGGCAACGTGGTATATCTCGACCACGGCGAGGGGCTCATCTCGGCGTATTTCCACCTCAGCCGGGCCCTGGTCAAGCCCGGAGAGATCGTCGAGCGGGGCCAGGTCATCGGGCGGGTGGGAATGACGGGCCGGGTGACGGGACCGCACCTCCATTGGGTCATGCGCTACGGCGGCGTGACCCTCGATCCGATGAGCGTGGTGGGGCTGCTTGGGGGCAGCGAGGAGGGAGAAGCAAGAAGCGAGAAGTAAGGGGGCGCCCCCCTGCCCCTTACCCCTTGAGCTTCTCCGCCAGCAGCCCGCCGACCTTCCTGGGATCGGCCTTGCCGGCGCTCGTCCTCATGACCTGGCCCTGCAGGAACCCCAGGAGCTTGGCCTCGCCGGCCCGGTAGCGTTCGACTTCCTTCGGATTCGCCGCGATGACCTCGTCCACCCAGGCGCCGAGGGCGTCGGCATCGCCCACCTGCAGGAGCCCGA
>DASZPT010000309.1:0-19534 GCA_035549935.1 Gemmatimonadales bacterium | reverse complement strand
GAGGGCGGCGGCGCGGGGGCCGTGGTCGCCACCGGCCCCGTCCCCGGCGCGGGCGGGGCCGACTGGCCCGTCCGGTACTGCTGCGCAATCCAGACCCCAGCGGCGACAACGACCGCCAGCGCCAGCCGGAGCAGCCGGCGGGCGTTCATCACCGGGACCAGCTGTTATTGCTCCGGTCGGTGTCGGGGAGGTCCTGGTCGGGGTCGACGTCGACCTTCCGCACCGTCGCGTCGGTCCGGAGACGGTAGACGAAGCGCGAGCCGAGATTCCACATGTCCACCGGGAGCGCGACCGTCCGCAACTCCACCTTCCCCGCCGCGTCCACCAGGGTGATGGCGAGATCGGCGGGCATGACCATCGTGCCGCGGCTGGAGAGGTGTATCTCGGTGACCCCGTCCCGCGCCACGACCGAGTCGACCGCCTGGTCGAGCCGCGCCGTCGTGTAGACCCAGGCCCGCCAGAACCAGTCGAGCTCCTGGCCCGACTGGTCGCGCATGAGGCGGAAGAAGTCGGCCGGGGTCGGGTGCCTGAAGGCCCAGGTGCGCAGGTACTCGCGGAAGGCCCCGTCGAACCGCTCCTTCCCCAGCACCTTGTACCGGAGCAGCTGCATCATGAGCGCCGGCTTCTGGTAGCCGCCCCAGAAGAGGTCGTGCACCTCGACCGGCCGGTTGATGAGCGGCTGCTCGAGGCCGGGAATCGCGTGGTCCCGATACAGGTGGAGCGGGTGGACCTCGATGCTGTCGCCGTACGGCGTGCCCTTGAAGTAGAGCGCGGCGTTGGCGAGGTCGATGAAGGTGTTGAAACCCTCGTCCATCCACGGGTAGAGCCGCTCGTTGGAGCCCACGACCATCGGGGTCCACTGGTGCCCCAGCTCGTGCGCCAGCACCCACTGCAGGTCGATCCGCTCGGGCCCGGTGGGGTCGAAGGTCATCATCGGGTATTCCATCCCCTCGATGGGCCCTTCGATGCTCGAGATGTGGGCGTAGGGGTAGTGGTACCACTGCTCGCTGTAGTACTTGACCGCCTCGCGCACCATCCGGTTGGCCTCGGTCCAGAGCGTGGCCGAGGGCCGGTAGTAGGTGTGGACCAGGATCCCCTTCCAGGCGGAGGCGTCCCAGCGGAAGTTGGGCGCCGCGGCAAAGGCGAAGTCGCGGACGCTGTCGGCGTGGAACCGCCAGGTCAGCGTCCCGGTCTGCCGCGGCCGGGACCTGGCCGGGTTCCCCGCCTCCTCCGCCGTGATGATCGCGATGGCGGTGTCCGAGGTCCGGGCCTTGAGCAGGCGGGCCCGCTGGGCCGGGGTGAGCACCTCGAGCGGATTGAGGAGGGTGCCCGTCGCGGCCACGGTATAGCCCGCCGGGACGGTAATGGCGACGTCGAAGGACCCGTATTCGAGGTAGAACTCCCCCGCCCCGATGTAGGGCTCGTGATTCCAGCCGCGGACATCGTCGTACACCGCGACCCGGGGATACCACTGCCCGAGTTCGTAGAGGTCCCCGTCGCGCCCCATCCGTCCCGCGCCCGACTCCGGCACCACGAAGCGCCAGGCCAGGTCGAGATCCACCGTGCCCCCCGGGAGGAGCGGCGCGGGGAGTTCCACCCGCATGGTGGTCCCGTAGATCGTGTGCGCGAGCGGCCGGCCCAGGTGGGTGAGCGACTCGAGCGTCAACCCGCCCCGGCCGCCCTTGCAGGAGAAATCGAAGGTGGAGCCGAGGAAGACCAGCGGCGGCTGGTCGAGCTGGTTGGTGACGCTGCCGGGCTCGCAGATGTTCTGCTCCAGGTGGAGCCAGAGATAGGCGAGCCGGTCGGGCGAGCGGTTGACGTAGTGGATCGTCTCGCGCCCCGCGAGCTCCTGCTTGCCGGGGTCGAGCGAGGCGCGGATCCGGTAGTCCACCCGCTGCTGCCAGTAATCGCGCCCGGGGCGGCCGCTGCCGGTGCGGATCGTATTGGCGGCCGGGAGGTCGAGGGGCCGGAAGGGCGAGCTGTCTGCCACCGATTGGGCCGCGGCCGGCGCGGCCAGGCCGAGCGCCAGCGCGAGGAGGATTGGGTGTCTCACGAGGGAGAAGGTATGCGGCGCCTCGGGGCTGTCCAGTGTTCCGTCGGGGGAGCGTGGCGCGACCGGTGCACCCGCCTATTATGGGGAGCATGAGCCGAACCTTCGAAGCGACGGCCGATCTCCCGATCCCCGCGGCGGACGCCTACGCCTGGCATGAACGCCCCGGCGCCCTCGAGCGGCTGCTCCCGCCGTGGGACCGGGTCGAGGTGCTCGAGCGCCACGGCAACCTCGCGCGGGGCCGGGTGGTCCTCGAGGTCCCGGTGGGCCCGATCCGGCAGCGGTGGGTCGCCGAGCACATCGGCGCCACTCCGGGGCTGGAGTTCGTCGACCGGCAGGTGGAAGGCCCCTTCGCGAGCTGGCAGCACACGCACCGCTTCGAGCCGGCAGGCGGCCAGCCGGCTCATCGATCATGTCGACTACGAGCTGCCCTTCGGGGCCGCCGGCGCCCTCGCGGCGCACGCGGTGGAAGACCGGCTCCGTCGCACCTTCCGCTACCGGCACCGGGTGCTGCAGGACGACATCAGCGCGGCGCAGCGCTACGGCCCGGTGGGCGCACGGACCATCGCCGTCACCGGCGCCACGGGGATGCTCGGCCGCGCGCTGCTGCCGTTCCTCACCACCCAGGGGCACCGGGTCCGGCGCATCACCCGCGGGCCGGCGGGGGGGGACGACATCCACTGGGATCCGGCCAACCGGCGTCTCGATCCCGCCGCGCTCGACGGCATGGATGCGGTGATCCACCTCGCGGGCGAGTCGATCGCCGGCGGCCGGTGGACCGAGGCCCAGAAGCAGCGGATCCTGGACAGCCGCACCCGGGGCACCACCCTGCTGGCGGAGACCCTGGCGCGCCTGTCACGGAAGCCCGCCGTCCTGGTCTCGGCCTCGGCGGTCGGCATCTACGGGAACCGGGGCGACGAGCTGCTCACCGAGAGTGCCGGGCTCCGCACCGGACCGGCGACCTTCTTCGTCGAGCGGGTGGGGCATGCGTGGGAAGCGGCAACCGAGCCGGCGGAGCGGGCCGGGATCCGCGTGGTGCGGGCGCGCATCGGCATCGTCCTCACTCCGGCGGGCGGGGCCCTCCCGCCGATGATGCTCCCGATCCGGCTCGGTGTCGGCGGCCGGATGGGAAGCGGGCGCCAGTACATGAGCTGGATCGCCGTCGACGACGTGGTGGGCGCGCTCTATCACGCGCTCCTCACCGAATCGCTCCGCGGCCCCGTGAACCTGACGGCCCCCGAGCCGGCCACCAACGCGGCCTTCACCGACACCCTGGCCCGGATCCTCCACCGCCCGGCCCTGTTCCCGGTACCGGAGGCCGCGGTGCGTCTCCTCGTGGGCGAGATGGCCGACGAGCTGCTCCTCTCCAGTGCCCGGGTCATCCCCGAGCGGCTCCGGGAGAGCGGGTACCGCTTCCGGTTCCCGGAGCTCGAGGGCGCGTTGCGGCATGTGATGGGGCGGTAGCGTCGGGGGTCGCGGACCCCCGGTTATGTTCCCGGGGCCATGCCCAACGCCGTCGTCCTCCTCTCCGGCGGGCTCGACTCCGCCACCACGCTCGCGCTCGCCGCGCAGGACGGGTTCCGCACCCACGCCCTGTCCTTCCGCTACGGCCAGCGCCACGCGATCGAGCTCGAGGCGGCGCGCCAGGTCGCCCGGCAACTGGGCGCGGCGGAGCACCGGATCGTCGACATCGATCTCCGCGCCTTCGGCGGGTCGGCCCTCACCGCCGACATCCCGGTCCCCAGGCGCCGGGACCTCGCGGCGATGACCACGGAGATCCCGGTCACCTACGTCCCGGCGCGCAATACCATCTTCCTGGCCTACGCCCTCGCTTTTGCGGAGGTCCTCGAGGCGAGCGACATCTACATCGGCGTCAACGCGCTGGACTACAGCGGCTACCCCGACTGCCGGCCGGAATACGTCGCGGCCTTCGAGCACATGGCGAACCTCGCCACCCGGGCAGGGGTCGAGGGCCGGACCCGGCTTCGCATCCGGACCCCGCTCATCGCCCTGACCAAGCGCGAGATCATCGCCACCGGACGGTCCCTGGGGGTCGACTTCGGCCTCACCCGGAGCTGCTACGACCCCGCGCCCGACGGCGCGGCCTGCGGCGAGTGCGATTCGTGCGTGCTGCGGCTGAGGGGGTTCGCGGAGAATGGGGTGGAGGATCCGGCGCCGTACCAAGGCCGGGGGCAGGAGGCCGGAGGCGGGAGCGCGACGACTCCCGATCGCGCTCCCGCTCCGGCCTCCCGCCCCCAGCCTCCGGCCTCGTCCTCGGAATGAGCTACGCCGTCAAGGAACTCTTCTACACCCTCCAGGGCGAAGGCGCCAATGCCGGCCGGCCCGCGGTCTTCCTCCGCTTTGCCGGGTGCACCCTCTGGACCGGACGCGAGGCCGACCGGGCCGGGGCGGTCTGCCGCTTCTGCGATACCGACTTCATCGGCACCGATGGGCCAGGCGGGGGAAAATTCGCCACCGCCGAGTCGCTGGCGGGTGCGGTGCGCGCGGCGTGGCCCCAGGCGGCGTCGCCCGCCGCGCGGCCACTCGTGGTCTGTACCGGCGGGGAACCGCTCCTTCAGCTCGACGGCGCCCTGATCGCCGCGCTCCACCGCGAAGGCTTCGAGGTGGCGGTCGAGACCAACGGGACCCTCGCCGCCCCGGACGGGCTCGACTGGATCTGCGTGAGCCCCAAGGCCGGCGCCGAGCTGGTGCAGCGCACCGGGCACGAGCTCAAGCTGGTCTTCCCGCAGGCCGGCGGGGAGCCGGAGCGCTACCGTGGCCTCGCCTTCCGGCATTTCTTCCTGCAGCCGATGGACGGGCCCGACCGGGCGACCAACACCGAGCGGGCGGTGCGGTATTGCCTGGAGCACCCCGAGTGGCGATTGAGTCTGCAGACGCATAAGATGCTGGGCATCCCATAGCGCCGCGGCCCACCCTCACAACGCAGGCATGACCCACACACCCGGCTACTCCGACCGGATCGCCCACGCGCTGAGCTACGCGGCCAAGCATGGCGCCACCCCGTCGCCCCGGGGCGGCAGCATCACCTGGCCCACCCGGCCGGCCAACGTGGCGGTGATCCTCGCCCGCCACGGGTGCGACGAGCTCACGATCGTCTCCGGGATCCTCCTCGCCCTGCTGAGCGAGGTGGAGCACAGCCGGCAGCACGAGCTGGCGGGACGGATCGGGAGCAAGTTCGGGGAGCCGGTGCTGAACGTGGTGAAGCAGGTGCTGGAACCGCGGTACGATTCCCGGGGGCGGGAGCGGGGCTGGGAGGCGTGCAAGCTCGACTACCTCGCGAACCTGGCGCTCTGCGACCAGCGGGCGCTGGATGTCTCGACGGCCAACGAGGTCCATCAGTGCGGCGCGCTCATCACCGACGTGCGCCGGCTCGGGACCGAGTACCTCTCGAGTTACGCGCCGGGTGGGGGGCCCACGGTGGTCTACTGGTTCACCCAGGTGGTGCAGGCCTACGAGGGCCACCCCACCGGCCCGCGATCCGCCCTGCTCGCCGAACTGCGGGAGCTCTCCAACCGTCTCTCCCAGCTGGTGCTCGACGAGGAGTAGCCCGCCCTAGTGGTGGTCGCCGGCGGCCTGCTCCGCTTTCGGCGCCGCCGCGACCTTCGTCTCCTTCGGATCCGCCGCCCCCTCGGCCCGCTTCTCCGCGGCCGCCTCCGCCGCGTCGCCATATCCCTTCGCGAAGCTCGTGTTGACGTGGATCACCGCGTCGTTGAGCGTGCGGAAGGGGTAGTCCGCCGTGATGGCGGGGAGCCGGTCGGCGGCGGTCTGGTCGGTCACGACGCTGCCGGCCGGGACGTAGCGTCCCGCCGGAACAGTCACGCCGATGAGGCGCGCCCCCGGCTCGACCACCGAGCCGGCCCCCACCGTGGCCTTGAACACCAGGGCCTGCATCCCGACGAAGACGTTGTCGTCGATCCGGGCCGGGCCGTGGACCTGCGACTGGTGGGCCAGCGAGACCCGCCTGCCGATGTACACCGCGTAGTCCCGGCCATTCACCTGGATGGTCCGGTTGGGGACCGGGACCCCGCCCTGCACCGTCTCGAGGGCGTGAATCACCACTCCATCCTGCACGTTGGTCTCGTCGCCCAGGGCGATCGGCTGCCCCTCGTCCCCCCGGATCGAGGCGAAGGGGGCCACATAGACGTCATGCCCCAGGCTCACGGCGCCGATCACGCTCGCCTGGGGGTCCACGAACGACTCGGCGGGGAGCTCGGGGGCGTGCACGTCGGTATTGAAGCTGGTGAGCACATTCGGCCGGCCGTGACCCCGGCCATCCGCCGGGAGGCGTCCCAGCGCCGCCTTGAGCTCCTCCACCTCGGCGCGGAGCGCCACCGCCTCGTGGTCGGCATGGCGGGTGGCGATCCCGAGCACGACCAGAACGCCCAGGAGGGAGGTGACCCCGAACCCGCCGAGGAGCGCCAGACCCATCGCCTTCCTGTCCATACGGGCCTCGTCCGATCGGAGGGAGCGCCTGTCAGTCCGTTTTCCAGTATCGGCCGGCGGGGGAGGTGTTTGAGCGGGGTCGTATCGCTATATTCTTGAACGAGATGGAGTCCTCCACCTCACTACTCGCCTCCCTCCCCAACGCCTTTGCCACGGCGTGCCGCCACGCTCGCACCGACAGCGAGCTCTTCGAGCGTTGCCGTGAGGCCCTGACCCGTCGCTTCAACAGCGACCGTATCTGGTTCAGCGTCACCAGCCCCACCTCCTTCATCAGCCTGGTGCCGCCGCCCGAGTGGCTGTCGACCGCGGTGGAAGTCGTGCGCCTCTCGAGCGGCCAGACTGACGTCGCCATCATGGCCGATCCCGCCGTGGCGACCCAGCTCCGCGGCCACGCGACACCGATCGCGCTCGGGCTCTCGGTCATGCTGGAGCTCCACGGCGTCCTGCGCGAGCGCCAGGGCCAGCTGGACGACGCCGTCTTCCAGCTCCGCGCCCTTCGCCAGGTCGCCCGGCTGCTCTCCTCGGTGCACTCGACCGGCGAGACCGAGAACCTGGTGCTGGACTTCATGGCGGAGGTGTTCTTCTGCTGGTGGGCCTGCCTCTACCGGCCGGTGGGGAGCGAGTACATCCCCAAGGTGGTGCGATCGCTGCGCGGCTCGATGACGCTCGACAACGTCTCCCGTGATGCGCTCGACCGGGCGCTGCCGCCCGACTCCCCCGTCGCCACCACCGATGACGCGATGCTCGCCCGGATCCTCCCGCCCACTTCGCAGCTGGTGGTGTCCCTCGACGCGGGCGCGGAACGCCTGGCGGTGCTCACCCTGGGACCCCGGCTCCACGACCAGCAGTTCGGCCCGCCGGAATCGGAGCTGGCGGGCACGCTGGCCTACGCCGCGGCGATCGCCCTCAAGAACGCCCAGCTGGTGGAGCAGCTCCAGAGCGCGGCCAGCACCGATCCCCTCACCGGCCTGAGCAACCGCCGGGCGATGGAAGACCGGCTGGCCGCGGAACTCTCCCGGACCCACCGGCACCAGATCCGCACCAGCGTGGTGATCATCGACGTCGACCGCTTCAAGCTGGTGAACGACACCCAGGGCCACGCGGTGGGTGACCGGCTGCTGGTGGAGATCGGGCGGATCCTCCGGCAGCAGTGCCGCTCGCTCGACGCGGTG
This sequence comes from Gemmatimonadales bacterium, assembly GCA_035549935.1. Classification (GTDB taxonomy): domain Bacteria; phylum Gemmatimonadota; class Gemmatimonadetes; order Gemmatimonadales; family GWC2-71-9; genus JADJOM01. The sequence goes on along the minus strand of DASZPT010000309.1, from coordinate 11,848 downwards.
GGCCGCATGGGGGGCGACGAGTTCCTGGTGATCCTGCCGATGACCTCGGCGGACGAGGCGATGAGCTTCGTGGACCGGGTCCAGCGCGCGGTGGGCCGGCTGGAGCAGCAGTTCCCCGAGTTCGGCAATCCCTCGCTCAGCATGGGCATTGCGGAGGCGCCGCGGCACGGGAAGGGGCCGGAGCAGGTCCTCGCCGCGGCCGATGCCGCGCTCTACCGCGCCAAGCGGGGTGGCCGCGACGCGGTAGAGCGGGCGGAGGACGGCGCACCGTGAGCGACGCCGAGTTCCTCCTCCTGGGCGACGCGCTGTGGCTCGACTTCGTGAACACCCAGGGGGCGCCGGGCCGCGCCGAGGCGCTGGCCGACCCCCAGGCCTACCTGCGGTGGACCAAGGCGCTGCGGCTCGAGGCCCCCGAGACGGCGGTGGCCTTTGCCGAGGCGCTCCGCTTCCGCGACCAGCTGACCCGGCTGGCGCAGGCGCTCGAGGCGGGGCGGACCCCGCCGGCGGGGGCGATCGAGGCCATCAATACGCGGCTGGCCGCCAGGCCCGGGGCCGAGCGGCTGGTACGGGTCGGCGGGGCCTGGCGGGTGCGCTACGCCCCCGATCGCGCCCCCACCGCGGTCGAGGCCATCGCCCGCTCCGCCGCCGAGACCCTGGCCACCCCGGTGGCCGTGGTGCGGAGCTGCGCCAATCCCGCCTGCGGACTCTTTCTGCTCGACGAGACCTCCAACCAGTCCCGGCGCTGGTGCAGCGGGACCCGGTGCGGCAAGCTGGGCCGGACCGAGCGGCGCCGGCGCACGCGACTCACGCCCATCGTGAACGAGACCTGAGCCGCGCCGCATGAATACCCCACCGCCGCTGACGATCTTCGAGCGGGTCGAGGCCGCCCTGGGGCAGCGCTACCGGCTCGAGACGATGGTCGCCGCCTCGCGCGAGCGGGTGCTCTTCACGGCCCAGGACAAGCTGCTCTCGCGCCGGGTGTCGCTCCGGGTGAATCTCTACCCCAACGACACCACCCGCGCCTGGTTCCTGCGCGAGGCCGAGGCGCTGGCGCAGCTCGACCACCCGGCGATCCGCCACGTGTACGACGCGGGGATCGTGGGCGACCTGGCCTACCGGGTGGGGAACTGGATCGACGGCGAAAGTCTCCAGGAGGCGGTCCAGCGCGGGCCCCGGCCCTTCCCCGCGGTCCACGTCCTCGCGCGCGACATGCTGAGCGGGCTCGAGCATGCCCACGCGCACGGGATCATCGTCCGCCGGATCGCCCCCACCTCGCTGCTCGTGAACCTGGCGGGCCGCGGGACGGTGACCGACCTGCGCTTCTGCAACTGGACCCTGCCGGCGATCCCCCCGACCGAGATCCCCGGGTCCCAGGCCTACATGGCGCCGGAGATCCGGGGCGGCGCCCCGGGCGACCCGACCAGCGACATCTACACCGCCGGCGCGATCCTCTACGTCGCGGTGACCGGGGTGGAGCCGCCGCTCGACAGCCTCCAGCTCAAGCCCCCGTCGGCGCTCCGGCCCAACTGCCCCCGCGCCATCGAGCGGATCCTGCTCCGCTCCCTCCGGCCGGCGCCGGACGACCGGTACCTCACCGCCGCCGAGATGCTCGAGGACTTCGCCTCCGACGCGGGGACCTACGAGAGCCCGGCGGCGGTCCAGATGAGCCCACGGATCCTGCCGAGCGAAAGCGACGACGGGCGGCACTGGGAGAAGCGGCTTCGCCGCGCGCTGGGGGACGACTACGAGCTGCTCTCGCTCCTCGGGAGCGGTGGCTACGGGCGGGTCTACCGGGTGCGGGATCTCCACCTCGAGCGCGAGGTGGCCCTCAAGGTCCTCCACCCGCACCTCACCGCCGATCCGGCGGTGGTCGAGCGGTTCCGGCGGGAGGCGCAGCTCGCGGCCCGCCTCAATCACCCCAACCTGGTCAACATCTACGACATCGGCGGGCGGGCGGGACTTCTCTGGTACACCATGGAGCTGGTGAAGGGCCCCAACCTCGCGCAGCTGGTCGAGAAGGAAGGCCCGCTCCAGGTCGAGAAGGTGGTGCGGCTCCTCCGCGAATCGCTCAGCGCCCTGGCGCAGGCCCACGCCGCCGGCCTGGTGCACCGCGACCTCAAGCCGGAGAACATGCTGCTCGAGCCGGACGGGAGCCTCCGGATCACCGACTTCGGCCTGGCCCTCGCGCTCCGGGCCCCGGGCCGCTTCGGCGGGGCGACCAGCCAGAGCGGAACCCCCATGTTCGCGAGCCCGGAACAGCTCCTCGGCGAGCGAGTGGACCAGCGGAGCGACCTCTACAGCCTCGCGGCGGTGGCCTATTTCGCCCTGCTGGGCGAGCCGCCCTTCACCGGCGCGACCGTGGAGCAGGTTCTCACCCGTCAGACCACCAACCAGTGGCCCGAGCTCCGGACCCGGCGGGGCGACATTTCGGAGGATTTTGCACGGGTTCTGGAGCGGGCCCTTCATGCCGAGGTGGAGCAGCGCTACCCGTCGGCGGCGGAGTTCCTGCTGGCCCTCAACCGGGCCACCGGGAAGGGGCTCCGGCGCAAGAGCGGGGAGTGGACCAAGGCGGCGCTCCGGTGGTGGAAGCCCTGAAGGGGCGGTCCCCCCTTGACGAATTGGCCATTTATCACATCTTTGTTCCGGCTTTGAGGCCAGAAGGTTTGGCCGGGTGATAATCGAGCAGGACTTCCCTTCAGGATACTGCGCGACCCGGACACCTCGTCCGGGTTTTTTTGTGGGCCGGGCAATTCCGCCGACCCATGTCCCTGTCAATGCACGGGAGAGGCCGGGCATTGACGATGTTCCCCTCCGCATGGAGTACTGCAGTATGGCTCGCGTCACCGGTACCGTGAAGTGGTTCAATGATGCCAAGGGCTACGGCTTCATCACCCCTGAAAACGGCTCCAAGGACTGCTTCGTCCATCACACCGCCATCAAGGCCGACGGCTTCCGCAGCCTGGCCGAGGGTGAGCGGGTCGAGTTCGACATCGTCGATGGGGCGAAGGGGCCCGCGGCGGAGAACGTCACGAAGATGAAGTAACCCGGGCGCGCAGACGCGCACCGTGAACACACGAAGGGCCGGGAGCAATTCCCGGCCCTTCGTCGTTCTCCCTGGTCTCGCGGGGGCCCCGGCGCGGGCGCCGGGTTACTTGTGGCGGTAGATCACCCGGCCGCGGGTGAGGTCGTAGGGGGAGAGGACCACCGTGACCCGGTCGCCTTCCAGCACCCGGATCTTGAACTTGCTCATCTTGCCGGCCGCGTAGGCAAGGATGGAATGCCCGTTCTCCAGCAGCACCCGGTAATTCCGGTCGGGCAGGACCTCGCTGACCACGCCTTCCATCTCGATGCCTTCTTCCTTCGCCATTCACGCTCTCCGACAAGAGTTGGGACTGCCCTGACAGGGGGTGGAATCTTGCCTTGGGGGCCCACTGGCGCAACTCGATTGCACAACGGGCCGGTGGCGGGTGGCCGGGGGCCGGTCGAATCAGCCTATGGGGCACAAGCGTCCTCGGGTGGTCTGGGCTCGACTCCGGCCTCCCGCCACCGGCCCGTCCTCACCCCAGCCCCGCCACCCCCCGCCACTTCTCCAGCTCCTCCTCGACCAGCATCACCAGCTCGCCGATCACCCTCGCGTCGAACGTGAACTCGACTCCGGCCGCCCGGTAGAGCTCGGGGAGCGAGCGGGTGTTGCCGAGCGCGAGGGCCTGGCGGTACTGCTCCACCGCGCCGGCCTGGTTCCGGAGGCTGTTCCGCCACACCTGCAGCGCGCCCACCTGGGCAATGCCGTACTCGATGTAGTAGAACGGGTAGAGGAAGATGTGAAGCTGGCGGTACCAGCGGGTGATCCGCTCGCGCTCGAGCCCGCCCCAGTCGATTCCGCGCTCGAAGCGGCTGCGGATCGCGAGCCAGGCCCGGTCGCGCGCATCCCGGTCCCGCCCCTCGCCGCTGGTGTAGATCCAGCTCTGGAAGGCGTCGACCGACGAGACATGCGAGAGCGTGACCAGGACATCCTCGAGATGCTCCACCCGCGCACGGGCGAACTCCTCGGGGGGAAAGAACCCCTGGTGCTGGCGGTCGAGGTAGGGGAAGGCGAGCAGCTCCATCGCCATCGAGGCGAGCTCACACATCTCGAGACCCGGGTGCCGCTGCCAGATGTACGGCGCCTCGTGCGCCTCGAAGGCGTGGAAGCTGTGCCCCGCCTCGTGGAGCAGGGTCGAGACGTCGTCGAACACGCCGACCGCGTTCATGAAGATGAACGGCCGGCCGCGGTAGTGGAGCGTCTCGCAGTAGCCCCCCGGCGCCTTGCCCTTGCGGGTCCCGAGGTCGAGCAGCCCCTCATCCATCATCGTCTGGAACTGCCGGCCGAAGTGATCCGAGACCTGCCCGAACACCCGGCGGCTGGTCCCGATCAGGTCGCCCACCTCGGCAAAAGGGCGCAGCGGTTGGCGGCCCTTCGGGTCGGGACCCACGTCCCACGGCCGGAGCCGGTCGACCCCCAGCGCCGCCCGCCGCCGGGCCATCAGGCGTTCGACGGCGGGCGCGACGACTTCCTCGCAGGCGGCGTGGAAGCGGCGGCAATCGGCGGGGGTGTAGTCGAACCGCGCCTTGGCCTTGAAGGCATAGCTCTCGAAGTCGGCGAAGCCGGCATTCTTCGCGGTCTTCACCCGGAGGTCGAACAGGGTCTCGAAGATGTCCGCCAGCTCCTCGCGCCGGGCGGAATAGGCCGCGCAGTTGAGCCGGAAGGCGCGCTCGCGGACCGCCCGGTCGGGACTCTGCAGGTAGGGTTGGAGTTCGGGCAGCGTCTTCTCGACGCCGTCCCAGTCGACCGTGAGCCCGCCGGTGATCTTCTGGTACCGGGCGCTGTGCTCCTCGATCTCCTGCGAGAGCGGGATGTTCTCCTCACGGAAGATCTCGCTGGCGGTGCGGAACCGCGCGATGGTGACCGCGAGGTCGGGCCGGGTGTAGCCCAGCGCCAGGAGCCGGTTGGCGAGCTGGACCTCCTGCTCCTCCACCCGCGGCAGGATCTCGGCGGAGAAGCGGAGATGGGCCGCCTCCTTCGCGGGATCGGCGGTATCGCAGGTGTAGGCGATCATCGCCATCGCGGCCGCCTCGGTCACCACCTCCTCGAGCCGGGACCAGTCGGCGAGCCACCCCTCGACCGTGGCGGTCGTGACCGGGCGCTCCACCAGCTCGCGGTAGAGGGGCAGCAGGTCGTCCCAGGTCGCGCGCTGCAGCGCGGCGGGCGTGAGGGTGGGGATCGGGGCCAGGGTCACGTGCGAGCGCCTCCGCGTGCCTGCTCCGCCCTGCCGGCCCGCCGGTGGTAGGTATACGCCACGCCCAGCGACACGATGCCCAGGATCAGCACCGAACCGATGCGGTAGAAGGCGTCGAGCGTCGAGAGATCGACCAGCAGGACTTTCCCCAGTGCCAGGGCCGCGACCACGAACCCGGCATATCGGAGTGGTTTCTGGGCGCGCAGGAAGCCGAGGACGAAGCAGCCCGCCGCGAAAAGGATCCACCAGGCGCTGACCGAGAGGCCACCGGCGAGCTCCTGCCCCTCGAAAGCGCGCCGGAGTTCTCCCGTTACCCCGAAGAAGAGCACCAGGCCCCCCGCGCCCCAGAGGAGCGGGCGGAGCCAGCGGCTCGGCTCGTCCGCCTGCCGGCGCACCAGCCCGGCCGCGAACGCGAAGAGCACCTCCACCGCGAGCCAGAGGGCCAGGGCCCATGGGCCGGTGAAGGCCTCGTCGCCGACCGGGCGCCGGTCCTCAAGGTACATGAGCTGGGCGAACCCCGCCGCGAAGGTGAGGATCGCATACCAGCGGCCGTCGGACCGGCTCGCCGCATGGTCCAGCAGGGCCCAGAGGTGAGCCAGCCCGAACAGCACCCAGACGGCATTGAGGTTCTGCCACTCGACCAGCGCGCCGAAGGCGAGCGCCCCCGCGGCCACCAGCGCGAAGGGGCGCCGCGGCGCGCTTACTCCGGCGGCGAGATACGGCAGGGCCACCAGCGCGGGGACCAGCCCATCATGCCGTGCGAGGTCCCCGTGGATCACCGTGCTGAGGGCCCAGCCGAAGAGGATCGGCGTGAGATAGAAATAGAAGGTGTCACCGATCCCGATGCGGCCGTCGGCCAGGAGATCGGGCAGCACGGCGTGGTCCCGGAGCGCGCGCCACCAGACCGGCGCGGCGAGCACGGCGCCACCCACCGCCGTGGCCCAGTGCGTGTGCGCGGCCGAATTGGCGACCGCCAGTACGCCCCAGCCGCCCCAGAAGGCGAGGAAGCGGGTCTCGAGCCACCCGTGGGTCAGGCCGAGATAGAGGCCGGCGCTGCCACCGAGGATGGCGTAGAGGTAGAGGCCGGCGGGATGCGCCCGGGAGAGGACCCCCGCCAGCACGATCCCGAAGTAGGCGAGTGCCACCACGAAGGCGGTGAGGCGCCAGCGCCGCGCCCACGCCACCGCGCCGAGGCAGGCGCCCATCGCGCCGAGGTAGAGGAGCAGCAGGTCGACGCTGCCGGCTTCCTTGCCGATGACGATCGGCGCGAAGAAGGCGCCGAGGGCCGCGGCCGAGGCGAGCGCCTGGATGTCGATGGCCCAGGCAACCGCGGCGAGCGCCAGCGAGATGAGGGCGAGGCTTGCGATCGCCGGCGTGGCGGGCAGGAACTGGTAGAGACGCCCGGCGGCCCACGCGGCGAGATACATGATCGCCCCGCCGGCCCCGATGATCGCGGCCCCGTAGGTGCGATACCCCTTCCCGTGTATCCGCCAGCCCAGGGCGCCGAGACCGAAGCCCGCGAGCGCGCCACCGGTGCAGCGGACCAGGGGCGAGATCCACCCGCGGTCGAACGACAGCTTGAGGAGGTAGCCGGCGCCGAGGACCAGGAAGACCACCCCGACGGCGAGGAGGCCCCGGGTGCCGAGCCATTCTTCGCTGATGAGCGAGGTTCCGGGTTCGGAGTTCCGGGTTCCGAGTCGCCCTGGAGCGGGTCTCGGCGGAGGCGGGACCGGCTCCCGCGGGACGCGGGACGACTCCGGCACCGAGGGTGGGTGTGCCTCCAACTCGGAACTCTGAACCCGGAACCCGGAACCCTTCTCCGCGGTCAGCTGCCGCACGAGCCGTTCGAGCGTCTCGAGCCGCTGCTCGATGCGGCGCAGCCGTTCGTCCTCGCTCATACCCGGATCCGCTCCAGCGCCTGGTGGAACTCGCCCGCTGTCTGCCAGCGGTCCTCCGGCTTCTTGGCGAGCGCCTTGAGGACCACCTGCGCGAACGCCTCCGGCAGCGCCGGGACGATCGTGCGGGGATCGGGGGGCGGGTCCTGCACCGCCTTGAGGAGCATGGTGGCGAACGAGGTGCCGTCGAACACCCGACGGCCGGTGGCGCACTCGAAGAGCACCACGCCGGCGGCGTAGAGATCGCAGCGGCCGTCGACCGGCTGGCCCATCAGCTGCTCCGGGGCCATGTACTCCGGGGTGCCGATGATGCTGCCCTCCGCGGTGAGCCCCTGGCCCGCCGGCTGCCGGCCCTCCACCAGCCGCGCGATGCCGAAGTCCATCACCTTGAGGAAGCCCTTGCCGTCGACCACGAGGTTCTGGGGCTTGATGTCGCGGTGCACCACGCCCTGGGCGTGGGCCACCTCGAGCGCCCGGCAGAGCTGCCGGCCCACGGTGAGAGTCACGTCGAGGGGGAGCGACCCTCGGCGCTTGAGCAGCTCGTCGAGGCTGGTGCCCTCGATGAATTCCATCGTGATGAAGTAGACCCCGTCAGCTTCACCCAGGTCGTGGGTCCGCACCACGTTGGGATGCGAGATCCGGCGGGCCAGCCGGATCTCCTGCTTGAAGCGCTCGAGCAGGGTCGGATCGCCGAGGAGCTCGGGCTTGAGCATCTTGATGGCGACGGCCTCGTTGAGCTCCCGGTCCCAGGCCCGGTAGACCACCCCCATCCCGCCGGCCCCCAGTTGCTGGCGCAGCTCGTAGCGGCCGGCCAGGATCGTGCCCGGCGCGAGGCGGCCGGTGACCGCGGGGGTCATCAGGGTGGGCGCGGTGGCCGCGGTGGCGGCCCCGGGGACCTGCAGGGTGATCGCCCCGGTCCCCCCCAGGAAATCGACCAGCCGCTGCTTCTCCCGGAGTTCCCCCAGCATCCGCTGAAAGGCCTCGGCCAGCTCGCCGATCTCGTCCCGCGAGCGGATGTCGACCTGTCCCGAGTAGCGTCCCTCGGTCACGTCCCTGGTCATCGCCACGAGGCGGCTGAGCGGGCGGGTGATCTGCCGCGCGAGGATCAGCGAGATCACCAGCGCGATGGCGAGCGCGCCGAGGAAGGCGACCAGGATCGAGCGCTGGAGGGCGTCGAAGGGGGCGAGTTCCGCCTGGCGGGCACGGAGCCCGGCATACTCGCCCACGATCCGCCCGGCGGAGGTCGTCAGCGGCCCGGCCGCGGCGACCCAGGTGAGGCCGCCGGCTTCGACCGTCAGGCGGCTCGGGAGCGAGTCGAGCTCACCGGTCCCCGCGGGATACCGGGCCTGGAGCGCCTGGTCGAGCGTGCCCGGCGCCAGGGTACTGGTCGCAACCCTCGGCACCCCGGCCGTGTCGAACGTGATGAAGACCACCTCCGAGGCGGTCTGGCGCTTGAGCCGGGCCGCGAGGTTGCTGTCGATCACCTGGGCCAGGACCAGGGTGCCGGACACCGCGCCGCCCGAAGCGAGCGGCACCGCCACCGCCTGGAAGAGCGAATCGCCGGCCGGGGTGTCCTCGATCCAGATCCCCTGGGTCGGGACCCCGGTGAGCGCCTCGCCCACCAGTGCGCTCTCTCCCAGGGAATCGCCAAAGCTCTGGGGCGCGCGGGTGGAGGCCTCGAGAACCCCGTCGGGTCCCGTGATGAGGGCCCAGTCGGCGCCCGCCTGATCCCGCATCTCGCCGGCGTGGGCCAGGAGGCTGGAGCGGTCCCCCGAGCGGAGGGACTGGTCGACGTAAGCGATGTAGGTGGGGACGTGGCTCAGGATGGAGCCGGCCTTGAGCAGCGCCTGGCTCCGCGCGGCGAGGGCATCCTCGATCGAGGACTGGGTGGCGACCAGCCCGCGGTCGATGGCCGCGTCCGCCGCCCCGCTCGCCCGCAGCCGGATGAGCGCGAGGGCTCCCCCCAGGGTCGCCGCGACCACCACCAGGATGGCGAGGAAGAACTTGAGCCCGAGGCCGCTCAGCGCCCGCGGGCTAATAGCGCCGGCTCCGGTCGCCGTACGACTTGCCGTTCTTGTCCTTGTGCTGCACGAATCGGTACCCCCGGGCGTCGAGCGAGAGGGTGAGCGACGGGACCGCACCGGTCCCGACCTTGAGGGGCCGGACCAGGTCGGCGGCCCGCTCGTGCCAGACGTGAAGCTGGTAGTCGCCCGGCGGCACCGAGTCGAGGCGGAACGACCCGTCGGCGCCGGGCTGCGTCACGAACCGGCTCTCGCGCACCATCACGTTGGCGCGCATCTGGGCGTGCACGTTGCAGAAGACCCGTACCACGCCCGGTGTCTCGAAGGTCACGGTCTTCGCCCCGCCCCGGCCATAGAGACCGAGATCGAAGGGTTGCTCGGGCGAGAGCGAGAAGACATTGTGGTTGAACGGGTCGTGGTTCGGAAAGCTGATCGTCGAACCCACCGGGATCACCACCAGCCGGGGGACAAACTGCTTGTTCTCGGTGGCCATTTCCACCGTGACCGGAACGGGGGCCTCCAGGTGGGCACCGGTCAGCCAGACCACCGCCTGGTCCACGTCCTCCGCCGGCCGGTTGTTCTTCTCGAGCAGCATGACCCGCCCGGCCACCACCCCGGCGGCCTGACCCGGCAGGGGTGGGACCGCGCCGAAGGTGAGCGCCGCCACCGCCAGTATCGGCAGCGTGGCCGAACTTCGTATCTTGTGCATTGCGCGTAGCTTAGCCCCCGCACCCGAGGGGCGTCAACCGGGCCAAACTTCACCCTCGGTTCGCCATGACTCGTGTCCTGCTCGCCCTGTCTACGTGGCTCGCGGCCGCACCGGTTCTCACGGCCCAGGAGCGTCCCGCCCCCGAGGTCTCGTTCTCGGCGACGGTGCTGATGAACGGCTTCTACACCTCGGCCAAGACCAACAACAGCGACCTGCCGCAGTTCGCGGTCCGGCGGGACGCGTCGGACAGCTTCCCCTCCGAGGGCGTCGGGGCCACCCTGCGGCAGACCCGGGTCCAGGCCCGCGCCTTCGCCGCCGGGACGCTGGGCGGCGAGTTCAGCGCCCTCGTCGACGTCGACTTCTTCGGCGGGCAGCAGCCCTCCAACGGCGGGCGGACCTTCCCGCTGCTCCGCATCCGGCGGGCCTGGGCGAAGATGAGCTGGGACAGGATCCGGGTCCTCGCGGGGCAGGAGGCGCCACCGATCGCCGAGCTCAACCCGTCCTCCCTCGCGAGCATCGGTCTCTCCTCCCTCTCGAGCTCGGGCAACCTCTGGCTCTGGATCCCGCAGCTCCGGGTGCAGGGTGACCTGAACGGCGGCGAGGGTGCGCGGGTATACCTGGAGGGGAGCGTCCTGGCGCCGACGGGGTATACCGCGCAGGGTCCGTTCCTGACCCAGCCGGACCGGGCGGAACAGAGCAAGCGGCCCTACCTCGAGAGCCGGCTGGGCGTGCGGTGGAGCCAGCATGGTGTGCCCGGGGAGCTCTCTGTCGGAGGGCATCTCGGCTGGCTCGCGACCACCGGCGACAGCCTGATCCCCTCGCGCGCCGCCGCGGTGATGCTCCAGCTCCCGCTCGGCAAGGTGCTCGAGATCCGGGGCGAGGCCTTTGCCGGCAAGGCCATCGCGGGACTGGGCGGCGGCGGGATTGGACAGAACCTCGGCGTGGGCGGCGTTCCGGTGCGGACCCGGGGCGGGTGGGGCCAGCTCCTCATCAAGCCGGGCGCGGCATGGGAGCTCGGCGGCAGCTACGGGATCGACGACCCGAAGGACGCCGACCTCGACCCGGCCACGATGCGGCTAAAGAACGAGACGATCGTGGGGCAGATCCAGTGGCGCCCCGCCCCGCTCGTCCTCGGGCTTGAATACCGGCACATCCGGACCACGTACGGTCCCGGAACCGCCACCGCGGACCACCTCAACCTCGGGGTGGGCGCGGAATTCTGAGCCGCGGAGGCGGGTGGCTCCGTTATATGTGACGGCTTTCGGCGGCCCCCTGCGCAAGGCAAGCGCACCGGTTCGCCGCGGCAGGGCCCGGGCTGGCCGACGCACCGGCCCGATTCACTTCACTCTCTCGCAAGGAGCGCTCTCGTGACCGTTCTGATCCGACGCCTGATGCTGGCCGCCGTTGCCACCGCCCTGACGACCACCGCGGCGGCAGCGCAGGCCAAGAAGGAACAGGGGGACAAGATCCTCGTCGGGCCTCACGCCGAGTTCGCGACCAACGACCTGGACTTCGGGATCGGCGCGCACCTGTCCTATCCGATCGTCAACCGCATCGACATCCTCCCCACCTTCGATTACTACTTTCCCGGGAACAGCGTCCACGTCTGGACGCTGGACGGGTCGGTGCGGTACTGGCCCAAGCTGAACATGAAGAACCCCGGTCTCTACGCGGGCGCCGGCCTCAACTACACCCACACCAGCTTCAATCCGCCGGGTCCCGGATCGGTCTCCGACGGCAGTGTCGGTCTCAGCCTCACTGGTGGCTGGATGTTCAAGCAGGTCAGTGTGCTGCCGTTCGGCCAGATCCGGGTCGTGATCGGTGACGCCGACCGGGTGGAGTTCGGGGGCGGGATCAACTTCAAGCTGTAGGCGGCGGCACCCGCATACCCGGCCGCCCCTCCCGCAACCTGTGGCAGGGGGGGCGGTCGGTCTTCTCCCAGCCGCT
>DASZPT010000308.1:0-3285 GCA_035549935.1 Gemmatimonadales bacterium | reverse complement strand
CCCGCCCCCCCCCCCCCCCCCCCCCCCGCTCCGTTCGGGTTACTCCTCCGCCTTCCCGCCGAACGCCTTCGACCAGCTGATCGTCACGCCGCCCCAGACCTTGAAGCCGGTGTCGAGCGCGTTGGGCTTCGTGATCTTGGTGGCATCGTCACTCGTGATCACGCCATGGATCGACGGGGTGATCGAGAGCGACCCGGCGGTGAAGCCCATGCTGGCGGAGAGGTCGACGTGGGTGAGCCCCTTGTCGGCGAAGTTGAAGGACTTGTCGCTGGTGCTGAACTCCTGGCCGCCGGTCCAGCCCGCGAGGGCGCCGAGCGTCAAGGACTTGGGGCCCACCGGGAACTCGTGCGAGATGCTGCCCTCGACGTAGGCGCCCTTCACCTTGTCGACGTCATAGTAGACGTTGACCTTGGGGCTGAGCGGCGCGTCGAGCGCGAGCTTGCCGTAGATCTCGATCGTGTTGCTGGCCTTGGTGAAGCCCGCATCGTTCGGGAAGTAGTACCCGGTGGCGCCCGGCGTGATGGTGAGCTTGCCGGCCGGGATGCCGATTTCGGCCCACCAGTCGAACTCCGCGACGTTGAAGGCCGACTCGCCGCCCGACTCACTGATATCCGAGGACCCGTCGTACTTCGCGATGTCGATGTTGGCCCAGCCGCCCGCGGTCAGCGAGGCCTTCCCGATCGGGACGGTCAGGTACAGGTCGGGCTGGAGCACGGGCTTGTTGGTGTAGGTCACACCGCGCCACACATAGCTGCTGAATACCGCCGCATCCCAGCCGAGCGTGGTCTGGGCGGCAGCGGTTTCGGTGGCCGCGACCAGGGCCGCGAGCGAAGCTCCTACCACAAATGCGCGCATCTCGTCTCTCCTCGCTTGAAGGACACTGTCGGTCAGGACTGCCGTGGGTCTCGGGGAACAGAAAAAGGACGGCCCGCTCCAGGGGAGCGGGCCGATGGCGTCGAGCACCTGCACCAAACGCTATCGCGCCGCTCCGCTGTCGGTTCGGTTCAGATTATTCGGATGATTGGACCGGGCCAGCATGGCCATGGCGCGTTGACTATCCGAGTGGGAGCGCGGGCTGCCTGCGTGGTGCCGCGATGAACGCTATATACGGCGCGGGCAGGGCGCTGTCAAGCAAGCCCGCGCCGAGTATACTCCCCTCATGACCGCGCCGTTCCCGGCCCTTTTCGGCCAGCTCCTCGACCTCCTGCGGCAGCGCCCCGAGCCCGAGCCCGCGGTCCGTGAGGCGCTCGCCCGTGTCGCCGAACTGGTGGCGCGCCAGGAGGCCCTCATCGAGGCCGGCATCGAAAACAGCTGGGCGATCGACGGCGACCCGCTCAAGGAGCGGCTCCAGGCGCGGCGGGTCGACGCGATCCTGATTGCGCCGGGGACCGGTCCGCTGGAGCTCCTCGAGCTGGGCCGAGCCCTCGCCACCGACGACGCGCCGATCCCGAGCACCGCCTCGGTCCGCGTGAAGCTGCTCCCCGACCCGATGCCGCTCGCCTTCTCGGGACCACGGGAGTCGATCGACCCGGCCGGCGCCTCCCCGGTGCCGCGCACTCGCGGGAGTGACCAGCTCGCCGGTATGGTCGAGGGGATCCTCCGCGAGCTCGAGAAGGCGATCGCGCGGCAGCAGTGGCTCGCCGCCCTGCACGACGCCCAGGCCGCGCTCCGCTTCCTGCCCCAGGTCCGGGAGGATCTCCGCCGGACCCTGCACCTCGCGCTCAAGCGGCTGCTCACCCGCCCGGTGTTCGAGGCCCTGATCGAGCAGGGATACCGGATCCCCGAGGAACAGGCCCGCACCGCCGAGGTGCTCCGGGTCGCGGGAGCTCAGGCGGCGGAGCGGATGCTCGAAATCCTCAAGCAGAGCGAGACGATCGGGCCGCGGGCCTTCCTGCTGGACGCGCTGGGCGGGATGCCGGAGGCGTCACCCCTGGCGGTGCCGCTCCTCCGGAGCCGGCGGCCGCACGAGGTCCGCCTGGGCGTGGAACTCGTCGCGCGGCTCGGCACCAGCGAGGCGATCAGGGACCTGGCACCGCTGGTGGATCATGCCGACGAACGGATCCGGCTCAGCGCCATCGACGCGCTCGCCCGCTTCCGCGAGAAGGCCGCGCTCGAGCCGCTGCGGAAGGCGCTGGGGCATCCCTCGAGCGCCACCCGGAGCCGGGCGGGGCAGGCGCTCGCGGCCCGAGGCTCCGGCGCCTACGCCATGCCGCTCCTCGCGGCACTCGAGGCGGAGAAGGACCCCGCCACCTGGGAGGACCTGCTGTTGGCGCTGGCCGGGATCAACGCGCCCGAATCCGTGGCCGCCCTGACCCAGGTGGCGCTCGGCCGCCACGGGCTCTTCTCGTTCGGGAAGGCGCACCTCCGCCGCCGGCTCGGCGTGGTGCATTCGCTGGCGGCGGCGAACACGCCGGCCGCGCGCCAGGCGCTCGAACGGATCGCGGCGGAGGGCCAGGGCGAGGTCGCGGCTGTGGCCCGGCGCGCGCTGGAACCGGCTCCCGGTCCGTCTACTTCTTCGTGATCGTCAGGTTCTCGACGTGAATCGAGAGGTTGTGATTGATCCTGAGCCCCGCGATTCCGTCGGTGTCGACGCTGCCTGCCGGCGCGGCGTAGACCTCGGTCCCGTTGACCCGGAAGCTCACCCGGTCCTTCGCCACCGCGATCGACAGCACGTTCGCCACGGAGCCGTCCGGCTTGGCCTTCACGATGGCCGCGTTGGGCGTCCAGTCCTTGGTGATGTCGGTGGCGGAGGCCCCGGCCCGGCGCTTCACCTTGTAGGTCCCGTCGCCCCGGATCAGGAAGTAGGTGTACCGCTCGTTGGCGCCCTGCAGGTCCTTCCCGCCGATGAAGATCCCGAAGGCCTCGCGGTGCCCCGGTCCCTCGGGGAAGAGGTGGAGCTTGCTCGTCACCTCGTAGGCGCCGCTCGCCTGGTCCTGCGCCCGGTAGAAGATCGTCGAGGTCGCGGTGGTCGCGTGCCACCCGGGCGCCATCGCGGTGAGCTCGACCTGGGAGACGGTTCCCTCGTCCACCCGGGCCGCCCATCCCGGCGGCAGCGACCCGCCATGTTCAAGCTTCTTCCCGGGACCGTGGTCGTTGCCGGCCTGGGCGGCGAGGATCCCCGGCAGGCCAAGGAGGAGGAGGAGCGCGGCGGCGATGGGCTTCATGATCGGAGTCCGGTTGGTTGAATCCCGTGGGGCTTCTGAGTAAGCTATTACCCGTTCGCATCCACCATCTTTGACGGACCTGGCACCATGAATGTTCTGGGGATCATCTTCGCGAGCATCG
>DASZPT010000307.1:0-12151 GCA_035549935.1 Gemmatimonadales bacterium | reverse complement strand
CAGGGCGGGCCGGGAGCGACAGCTCCCGGCCCGTCGCGATTTGCCTGGTCTGACCGGCTCGGCTCACGAGCAGCTGAGATGCCCGTGCGGCAGGCTCAGGGTGCAGCTCTTGGTGGTGCCGTCCTTCGTGATCTCGATGGTCGCGGTGTTGCCACCCGTGAAGGTGATCACCTCGCGGCGGCTCGAGGTCAGCGGCGCCTGCCCGTCGTACGTCACCGTCACGCTCATCGCGCGGACGATGGTGCCGCTGGTCGGGAAGGGCCAGGCCCGGGTCGAGTCGGTCGGGGCGGAGAGCACCAGGTCGGTCACGGTGTCACCCACGGTCCGCACCGCGGTGAAGGCGCCGGTGGTGTCTGATCCGGTGGTGGTCTCGGTGCCCGCCGAGGTGCTGTTGATCGTCCGCGAGGTGCTGCCGCGCGCGACACCGGTCACGGTCCGGTCGCTGTGATGCTCCACCACCGTGGTGTCGTTGTCGTGACGGGTGAAGGTGCCGCTCACGTCGATCTTGACGTTCACGCTGTTGGTGAGCGTATCGAACGCCTCCTGCACGTTCCCGTCGGCGTCCTTGTACTGGGCCGACCGGACGATGGTGAGACCGTGACGGGTCACGGTATCGCATTCCACTCGGCCGCTCACCGCGTTGAAGGTGCAGGTACCGGGCAGGTACCCGAGGAAGAAGCCCCGGCCCAGGCCGAAGAGCATGCCGAAGTTGAGGAACCCGCGCTCCCCGCCGCACATCATCCCGCCGCGGTCGTGGAACCCGCCCAGGTTCGGACGCCCCGGACTCCAGGCGATCATCCCGCTGTCGGCGGAGGTGGTAAAGGTGCTCTGGACCTCACCAAAGCCGAGCGGGACCGTGGCGAATGCATCGGTGAGGGCAGCGCTGGTGTTGTTGCTCGTGGGGGAGCCGGAATCCTGGCAGGCCGCCACGCCAAGGACCAGGACGGCTGCAACCGGGCTGAGAAGACGACGCATCGTGAATCTCCAGGGTGAAGGCCGGCGCCGCGATTCGAGAGTGCTGGCCGGCGTCCTCCCTCATACACCCGAGTGGCCCGGTCCCCCTACTCGGTCCCGCGTGCCGGGAAGAAACGGCGAAAGCGCCCCGCGCAGCGTCCTGAGGGCCCGCGCCATGTGGGCCTCCACCGTCTTGGTGGTGATCCCCATCACCTCCGCGATCTCCGCATAGCTCAGCTGGTCCACCCGGCTCAGCTCGAAGACCTCCCGGCACCGGTCCGGGAGCTGGGCCATTGCCCGGCGGACCGCCGCGTCCTGCTCCTGCTCCTCGAGCGAGAGGTCCGCGGGCCGGGCATGCTCATTCTGGTGCAGCCGGGGAGCGGCGTCGCGCATCACCCGGAGGTGGCGCAGCTCATTGAGCGCCCGGTTGCGGATGGACCGATAGAGGTAGGCCGAGAGCGGTATCGTCTCGTCGAACCGGGTGCGGCTCCGCCACAGCTCGAGCAGGACATCCTGGGCGAGTTCCTCGCTCCGGGCAGGATCCCCCAGCAGCCGGTCCCCGATCGAGACCATCCGGGCGTAGTGATCCCGGAAGATCTGCTCGAAGACGCGCGCATCCAGTGGGGGACTGGTCATGCAGCCTCGTGGGCGGGGACTGGCGGCGACACTGGTCGAAACGTACACATTGCGGCACCATCGTGGAGCGGCATGGCTCACCGGCCGCTAAGGGTCCTGGATCACTGAGGTGTCTCCTTCACATGCCCGAGTCATCCGCCGATCGCGACGATGCCCTGGCCCGCCACCTGGCCGGGGAATCCTCGCCTGAGGAGGCCGCCGCCCTGGAGGAGTGGCTCACCCGCCATCCCCAGGAGGCTGCCACCTTCAGGCTGGTGCGGGACGCCGCGTCCCGGCTGAGTCGAGCGACTCCCCCGGTCGACCTCGAGCGAGCCTGGCAGCGGACCGCCGCGCGTCTCCATGACCCGGACGCCGCCGCGTCACGCCCCGCACACGCCCGCTGGCGCAACCTGCTCGCGGTCGCCGCGGCCTTGCTCCTCGCGGTCCTCGGCGGCCTCTGGACCTGGCAGCGCGCGGGTCGTGCGCCGGCACTGGCCTACTCTGCGCCACCCGGTGTCCCGCAGGTGATCCCCTTCGAGGGGGGCCGGATGGTGCTCGCGCCCCGGAGCCGGCTCGTCGCGCGGCACCAGGCAGGTATGCGTCCGGCGGAGGTACGGCTCGAGGGAGAGGCCTGGTTCGAGATCGCCCACGACCCGCGCCATCCGTTCACCGTCAAGGCGGGTGATGCCGAGATAACCGACCTCGGGACGGTCTTTTCGGTGCGCGGCCACGCCGGGTCCCCCGTGGAAGTGGAGGTCCTCGAGGGCTCGGTCGAGCTCCGCTCCGCGGCGGGTCAGCGACTGGTCATCGAGGGCGGCAGTGCCGGCCGGGTCGAGGGGGGCGCCATCACCCGGTCCGCCGTCGCCGGGATGGCCCGGCCGGCCTGGATCGACGGCCGTCTCGAGTTCGCGGACGCCACCCTCGCCGAGGTGCGGGCGGAGCTGCGTCGCTGGTACGGACTCGACCTCCGCCTCGGCGATTCGAGCCTCGCGAGCCGGCATGTGACCGCGTCCTTCCAGGGCGAGCCGGTCGCCAGGGTGCTGCAGGTCATCGCGCTCGCGCTGGGGGCGAGCGTCGAACAGCGCGGCGATACCGCGATCCTCCGCCTGACCGGCGATCCCGCCGCCCAGTGACCGGGATCGGCGCGAGAGCGTCCCCCCTGCTCGCGCTGGGGTTGCTGCTGCTGGCGCCGGGACCCCTCGGCGCGCAGCAGCATTGCGCCCCTCCCCTCGCGTCGCTCGCGAAGAACTGGACCCCGCCGCTCGACCGCCCGGTCTCGCTGATCGCGACGAACCTGTCGCTCCGCGACGCGCTCGACCGGCTCGCGGCCGCGGCCCGGCTCCGGCTCTCCTACAGCTCCGAGAATCTCCCCCTCGACCGGGAGGCCTGTGTCGAAGCGACCGGTATCCCGCTCGGCGCGGTGCTCGAGGGGCTGCTCGCGGGAAGCGCGGTGGAGGCGGTCCCGGTGAGCGCCGACGTCGTGGTCCTCGCCCCGGTCCGGCGGCCCGATCCCGAGCCGCGCGGCGAGAGCGCCCGCGCTGTTCCGCTCGAGACGATCGTGGTGACCGGCAGCGCCGCCGGCAGCACCCGCCGGCCCCTGCCGTATGCCCTGGACGTCGTGAGCGGTGAGGAGCTCCGCGCGTTCAACACCACCGCCCTCGCCGCCGCGCTCGACGGCGCGGTGCCGGGACTCTGGATCTGGTCCCAACCGCCGACCAGCCTGCTCACGAGCTACGCCAGTGTCCGCGGCGCGAGCTCGTTCGGCCTGAGCTACCCCAAGGTGTATATCGACGGCATCGAGGTCGCCAATCCCCTGATCCTCACCGGTCTCGAGCCGGACGCGATCGAGCGGATCGAGGTGATCCGCGGCCCGCAGGGCGCGGCGCTGTACGGCGCCGACGCGATCAGCGGCGTGATGAACATCGTCACCCGCCAGGCCGCCGCCGACCCCGACGCCGCGCGGGTCTCGGTGGAGAGCCGGGTCGGCGTGGCCGCGACCGACTATGAGACCGGGACGGTGGTCGACCAGCGCCACGCCCTGGCGGTCCGGGTGGGCAGCAATCTCCGCGCGGCCTCGCTGCACGCCTCGCTCGGCTCGGTCGGCGAATTCACGCCCGGCGCCTCGAGCACCCGGGTCTCGCTGCAGGGCGGCGCCCGGGCGGTCGGCACCCGCACCATCTGGACCGGGCTCGCCCGTCTCGCGACCGACGAGTCCCGCGCCGCCGCGAGCCCGCTGCTCCCCGATTCCCTCCTCCGGCCCGCCCTCCGCGGCGTCAAACGCCAGTCGGTGCTGGGCTACACCATCGGGAGCACGCTCAAGCTGATCCCGAGCGAACGCTGGACCCACACCGTCATGGTGGGTCTCGACGGCTACACCCTCGACGGCGTGATCGACGATCGCGCCCCGATCATCTCCGCCGCCGACTCCGCGCTCCGCGCCGCCGAGGGTGGCGCGGTCCGGGCGAGTGTGCGGGTCGGGAGCCTGCGCCGCTTCGGCATCGGCTCCCGGACACCGGCCGATCTCGCCCTGAGCGTGGAGCACTCGACCCTGCACCAGTGGTCCGCCTCCGACAGCGCCGCCGCGGGCTCGACCGCGCCGGCCTGGCGTCATACGACCGGCGCGAGCCTTCTCGGCAACCTCGAGCTGGCGGGGAAGGCCTTCCTCTCGGCGGGAGCGCGGGTGGAAGGCACGACCGACAACGACCCCGAATTCGTGCCGATGGTCGGGGCCACGCTGGTCCAGCGCGCGGGCGACCTCACGCTCAAGCTGCGTGGCTCCTGGGGACGGGGCGTGCGCTGGCCGCTCACCCCGGCGCGCCGCACGCTCTTCGGCGAGGGGGGGCCCGGCCCCGTGCTGCTCCCCGCCAGTCTCGAGCCCGAGGTGCAGTCGGGCGTCGAGATGGGGATCGACGTCCTCCTGGGCGACGTGATCTCCGCCGGGGCCACCCGCTTCGATCAGACCGCATCGGGACTGATTCAGCGCGTGGCGATCGCGCTCGACTCGGCCGGCGGGCCACCGCGTCGCCGCATCGCCTACCAGTATCAGAACGTCGGGGAGATCGGAAACAGCGGCTGGGAGTTCACGGCCACCGTGGGCCAGCGGGGGTTTTCCCTCGTCGGCACCCTGTCGCTGGTCGACAGCCGGGTGGAGAAGGTGGCGCAGCGCTATCGCGGCGATCTCCAGGCCGGGGACCGGATGCTCGAGGTCCCCGCCCGCACGATGGGTCTCTCGGTCCGCTGGCGCGACGCCCGCTGGTCGCTCGCGGCCGGCGCGAGCCGGGCCGAGGACTGGATCGACTACGACCGGCTGGCGCTCGCCTCCGCCTTCGCGGGCGGCGGAGCGGGGGTCCGCTTCGCCGGCGCCGAGCTCCGGCAGTACTGGCGGACCTACCCCGGCGTCACCCGGCTTCGCGCGTCGGCCTCGCGGTCGCTGGGGCGCTCGCTGCGGGTGACGCTGAGCGGCGAGAACCTCCTCAATGAGCAGACCGGCGAGCCGGACAACCTGACCGTGCTCCCCGGCCGGACCCTGAGCCTCGGGGTCTGGGCCGGCCTCTAGCCACCGCGCGCCGAACGACCGTTTGGCTGCGCCATTCGTCGCCTTCGCTGCATCGCCGTCGCATCCCGGGCGCTCCCCCATGAATGCTTGAGACCCACTCAACCCGAGGGAGTCTCATGCGCCGCCCGCTGCTCACCACCCTGCTGGTCACCCTGCTCGCCCCCGCGGCATGGGGCCAGGCCGCGCCGTCCGCCGACATTCGCCCCGGCACCTACGCCCTCGACATCACCTTCGGCGGCGGGGTCATGCAGGGGACACTCACGCTCGCCCAGGCCGGCGACAGCCTGACCGCCAGGCTCCAGGTCGGGGATCACGACTCGCCGGTACGCGCCGGGGCCCGCCGGGGGAACCGTCTCGCCCTGGTGCCCACGACGGCCGGCATGGACGTGCACTATGACCTCGAGTTCCGCGGAGACCAGGTCAGCGGGACCTTCACCTACAATGGCGATGCGGGCACCGTCGATGGCCGGCGGAAGGCCGGGTCCGGCAACTGACCATGTCTCACGACCTCCGGTTCGCGCTCCGCCGGATCCGGCATCGGCCGTTTCATTCGGCCGTGATCGCCCTGACGCTCGGACTCGGGATCGGCGCCTCGCTCGCCATCTTCGCGGCCGTCGACGCCGTCCTCCTCCGGCCGCTGCCGAACGCGGATACCGGCCGGCTGGTCAGCATCACGCAGCACGTCCCCGCCCTCTCCGGGCTCCGGCTCGCCTACTCGGACGTCGGATTCCGCCGGCTGGCGGGCGCCCACACCCTCGCGGCCGCGGCCGCCTGGGACACGCGCGACGCCAATCTGCTCGGGTCGTCCACACCGAGACGGCTCGTCGTCGCCACGGTGTCGGGCTCGCTGCTCGGTGTGCTGGGGATGCAGCCGGCGCTGGGACGGTCCTTCACCGCGGACGAGGACACCCCGGGCGGACCGAGGGCGCTGCTCCTCTCCGACTGGCTCTGGCACGCCGCCTTCGGGGCCGACCCCGCGGTGATCGGCCGGGTGGCCAACCTCGAGGGGGAGCCCTACACCATCGTGGGGGTGCTTCCGTCCTGGGCATCGTATCCCTCGCGCGAGATCGCCGCCTGGGAGCCGCTCCAGCTCGATCCCGCGGCCGTCAACCCGTACCAGAACCACTTCAACGTGGTAGCGCGCCTCGCGCCGGGAGCGACACCGGAGCAGGCCCGTGCCGAGCTCACGGATATCCTGCGCGCCGTGGGCCGGGAGTATCCCGGTCCGCATCCCGGTTCGGCCCTCGACCCCTCCGGCTTCTTCGCGGCGGTGCAGCCGCTGGCCGACGTGATCGCGGGCGACGCGCGCCCGGTGGTGCGGCTCCTCCTCGCGGGCGTGGTCATGCTGCTCCTCCTTACCTGCGCCAACGTCGCCAACCTCGAGCTGGCGACCATCATTGCCCGGGGAGAGGAGCTGGCGGTCCGGGCCGCGATGGGAGCCACCCGCGGCCAGCTGGTGCGGGGCGCCCTCATCGAGGGCATCGTGCTCGCCGCGGCCGGCGGGGTGCTCGGTGTCCTCCTCGCGGCCGCCGGCGCCTCGGTGCTGGCCACACTCCTCCCGCCGGGGGTCGCCCTCCACGGTCCGCTGGCCGATGCCCGCCTGCTCGCGGTCACCGTGATCACCGTACTCGCGATCGGGGCCGTGGTCGGCGCCATCCCTGTCGCGGTGGTGGTGCGGCGGGACCCGGGCGCGGCGCTCCGCAACCGCGCCGGCACCGGAACCGCGGCCGCGCATCGCCTGCGGCGGGCCCTCGCCGCGGCCCAGGTGGCACTCGCGGTGCTGCTCGTGCACGGCGCGAGCCTGCTGATCGCCTCGGCGCGCGCCGTCCAGCAGGTACATCTCGGGTTCCGGCCCGACTCGACACTCACGGTGCGGTTCAACCTGCCGGAGGCCACGCTGCGCAACCGCTCCGCGCGGGAGACGCTGCTCCGCCGGCTGGTGGCGGACGTCGGCCAGCTTCCCGGTGTGACCGCCGCCGGACTGGTGAACGCCCTCCCGCTCCAGCGCGGGCGGCAGGACCTCGCCATGGCCGTCGAGGGCCGGCCCTTCAAGGCGGACGGCACCGATCCGCTGGCGGACTATCGCGTGGTGAGCCAGGGATACTTCGCCGCGATGGGGATTCCCGTCGTGCGCGGACGGCTCTTCACCGACGATGAAGCCGACGCCCGCTTCACGCCGCTGGTGATCAGCCAGGGACTGGCCCGCGAGCTCTTCCCCGACGGCAGCGACCCGGTCGGCCAGCGGCTCCGGTTCGGCCCTGCCGCCCCGTGGATGCCGATCGTCGGTGTCGTGGCGGACGCGAAGAACCGGAGCCTCACCGACCCGCCGCGCCCCGAGCTCTACGCACCGGGGCTCGGCACCTGGGCCAACCTCGCCTTCCGCACCGAGATCACGCTGGTCGTCCGCGCGCGGGAGGACATCACCGCCCTCGCGGGGAGGATCCGCGCGGTGCTCGCCCAGGCGGCCCCGGACGTGGCCGCCGACAAGATCGCCTCGCTCAGGGGGATCATCGAGGAGGCGCGCGCCCGGATGATCACCGCCACGCGGCTCATGTCCGGCTACGCCCTCGCCGCCCTCCTCCTCGCGATGGCGGGGACCTACGCGGTGCTGGCCTACCTGGTGAGCCAGCGCCGCCGCGAGCTGGCGGTGCGCATGGCGCTCGGCGCCGGCCCGCGGGAGATCATCACGCTGGTGGCGCGCGAGTCGGCCACCCTGGTGCTGCTGGGCGCCGCGATCGGCTTCGCCGGCGCACTCCTCTCCACCCGCCTCCTCGCCGGGCTCCTCTACGGCGTGGGCCCGCTCGATCCCGGAGCCCTCGGTGTGGTCCTGGGCGCGGCCGCGGTCGCCGGCATCGCGGCAGCGGTCGTCCCGGCGCGCCGGGCGGTGCGGGTCGACCCGTCGTCGGCACTGAACAGCGGGCTCTGAAGCGGGAGACGGGAGAATCCGTATGTTATCGGCATGGAGCGCGCCCCCCCGTCCATGACACCCGTGGCCGACGCCGGCCCGGCGCCGATCGCCCGGCCGGGCCGCGCGCTCTACCTGGTCCTGAGCGCGACCGCCCTCGGGGCGTTCGCGCTCAGAACCATTCAGGCCTTCGAGCTGAATGCGGCGATGGGGTCGACGCTCTCCCCGCTCACCGTGGTGGTGCTGCAGGGCGCCTACTGGGTCGCGTGGTCGCTCTGGGCCCTGGCCCTGGTCCCCGTCGTGGAGCGCCTCGTCGAACGGCGCCCTCCGGCGACGCTCGGGATCGCAGAGGCCGCGCTCCTGATCCTCGTCCCGGTGTTCGCGGTGCCCGCGCTGGCGCTCCCCGTCCACAAGCTGCTCTTGCCCGCGGGACAGGGGTGGCCCGCCACCTACAGCCATCTCCTGGGCCACAACATCCCCACCAACCTGCTCCTGGGCGTGAGTCTCGTCGCGGTCGCCTGGGGATACCTCACCGTGTCACGGACCCGGCGCCTCGAGACGACCGCGGCCCGGCTGCACGGCCAACTCGCCGAGGCGCAGCTCGAGACCCTGCGCGCCCAGCTCAACCCCCACTTCCTCTTCAACGCGCTCAACAGCATCGCGGTCCTGGCCCGCCGAGGGCAGGGCGAGTCGGTCGAGAAGATGGTGACCGGGCTGGCCGGCCTGCTCCGGCATTCGCTCGAGTCCTCCCGGGAACAGCTCGTCACCCTCGGCGTCGAGCTGACGGCGCTCAGGCAGTATCTCGAGATCGAGCAGGTCCGCTACGGGGCCCGGCTCCATGTCGACCTCGACGTGCCCGAAGGCCTGCACCAGCGCATCGTGCCCTCGTTCCTCCTGCAGCCCCTGACCGAGAACGCGATCCGCCACGGATTCGTCGACAGCGATACCGTCCTCAACCTCGCGATCCGCGGCGAACCCGCCCCCGACGGGCTCGTCCTGACGGTGATGGACGACGGCGCCGGCCTTGACCGCGACGATGGTTCACGCGATGGCCTGGGACTAGGCAATACGCGGGCGCGGCTCGCCGGCCTCTACGGAGACCGGGCCAGCCTCTCGCTCACCAGCGGACCCGGCGGACGGGGGGCCCGGGTCACGGTGACGATCCCCGCGTCCCGCGGTGCCGCCGCGTGATCCCGCTCCGCGTGATGGTGGTGGACGACGAGCCCCTCGCCCGCGAGGGGATGGTGGAGCTGCTCGAGGGATACCCCGGTATCAGCGTCGTCGGCGCCCATGCCGACGCGGTCTCCACCCTCGCGGCCCTGCCGGAGGCACGTCCGGATCTCCTCTTCGCCGATATCCAGATGCCGGGGATGAACGGACTGGAGCTGGTCGAGGCGCTGGTGGACACGCCCCTGCCGAGCGTGGTCTTCGTGACGGCGCACGACCGCTACGCCATCCGCGCCTTCGAGCTCAACGCCCTGGACTATCTGCTCAAGCCGGTGACGCGGGAACGGCTGGAGGTGACCCTGGACCGGGTGCGGACCCAGCGGCAGGAGCAGGCCGGCGAGGACCTGCGACAGCGGGTTGCCGCCGCGCTCCAGGCCCTGGCACCGGAGCGGCCCCGGGGCGTGGCCCGGCTCATCGTGCGGGAGGTCGGTCAGATCGTCGTCGTCCCGACCCGGGATGTCGACTGGATCGAAGGCGCGGATTACTACGCCAGGCTCCACGTCGGGGGGCAGATTCACCTGCTCCGGGAGACGCTCGCGTCGCTCGAGAAGCGCCTCGACCCCCGCCGCTTCGCCCGGGTCCACCGCTCCGCCATCGTGAACCTGAGCCGGGTTCGAGCCGTGGAGTCCCACGAACGCGGGGCCGGCATCGTCGTGCTGAGCACCGGCGCCCGGCTCCGCGTCACGCGGGAACGACGCCTGGAGCTCGAACGCCGGCTGGAGGCCCCCGAGCCCTAGGTCGCTCCGGTCACCGGCATCCCGGTCCCGCTCCCCACACGCACAGGCGGCAATCCGGTCGGTGGTTTAGATTGCCGACGCGTTTTTTCACGTTCACCTGGTGACTGGCATGCTCCGCACCCTGCTCCTCTCTCTCGCCGCGACCGGCTCCCTCCTTGGCGCCAGTTCGGCGATGCACACGCACCTGGTCAAGGCCGAACCGGGGATCGACTCCACCGTCACGGCAGCGCCCACGCAGGTCCGGCTCTGGTTCAATGAAGCCCCCGAGGTCGCCCTCTCCGGCGCGACCATCCTCAAGGCCGACAACTCGCCCGTCGCGACCGTGAAGATGGCCGCGACCGATGATCCGCTCTCCGTCGCCGGTACCCTGCCCGTCGCCCTCGAACCCGGCAGCTACCAGGTGCTGTGGCGCACCGGATCCAAGGACGGGCACGCGGTGCGAGGCAAGTACGCCTTCAAGTACGAGCCCGCCGCGGCAAAGCCCTGACCGGGGCGGCACGGCCCGCGTCCCGTGAATCACGACGATCTTCCGCTTCCGATCGATCTCTACGCCGCCGCACGGGCCCTGGCCTACGCGGCGGCGTTGGTCCTCATAGGCGCCTGTACCTTCGCGGCCCTGGTGCCAAGGTGGCGCCGCAGAGGCGACGACGACGAGAGTCTCGCCGCGCGGAGCCTCGCAGGCGCCTGGCGGGTCGCCGGGCTCGCCGCCCCGACACTCCTCCTCGCACACCTGCTCCGCGCCTGGGGCCAGGCCCGCTCCTTTCTCGACCCCGATCCGATCACGTGGGAGTCGGTGAAGCCGATTCTCTTTTCCACCACATGGGGCCGCGGCTGGATGGCGCAGGTCGCCGCGGCGCTCCTCACCCTGCCCGCGGCGCGCATCGCCCGGCGCCGGCCCGCCACCGGCCTCGGCATCCTCGGCACCGCCACCCTCGCCGTCGCCGCCACCGAGCCGCTCACGGGCCACGCCCTCGAGCATCCCTGGGGTGCCACCCTCGGCGTCGGGCTCCACACCCTGCATCTCCTCGGCGGCGGGATCTGGCTCGACACCCTCTTCACGCTGTTCCAGGCCGGGCTTCGCGCCGCCCGCGATCGCGACGCCACCGATGTGGCGGAAATGGTCGGCGCCTTCTCGCCCGTGGCCCTGGCCGGCGCCGCCCTCGCCGTCGCCGCCGGCTCCCTGCTCGGGATCGCCTATGTCGGTAGCTTCAATGCACTGGTCCAGAGCAACTACGGCCGGGCACTCGTGCTCAAGGTCGTGCTGCTGATGATCACCATGGGTCTGGGGGCCTGGAACTGGACCAACGTGAAGCCCCGCCTCGGTGAGCCCGGCGTGACGCGTGAACTCCGCCGTTCCGCCGGTGTCGAGCTCGCCATCGGACTTGGTCTCATCGCCGTCACCGCCGTGCTGGTGGCGCTGCCGGCGCCGACATTGTGAGTGCACTCATGCGTACCGCCCTTCCGCGCGCGCTCCTCCTCGTGGCACTGGTGGCCGCGCCCGCCTGCAAGCCCGCGGCCCCGAAGCCCTTCAACGGCGAGGGCCTGTCCGGGCCCCAGATCGTGCCACCGCTGCCCAAGCCCGACCTGGTGCTGACCACCACCGACGGCAAGCCGTTCGACCTCCGGAAGGACACCGAGGGGTACGTGACCCTCCTCTTCTTCGGATACACCAACTGCCCCGATGTCTGCCCGGTACACATGGCCAACATCGCCGGCGCGATGAAGAAGCTCGGCCCCGAGATCACCAACAAGATCAAGGTGGTATTCGTGACGGTGGACCCGGTGCGCGATACCCCCGAGGTCATCCGGACCTGGCTCGATCACTTCGATGACCGGTTCATCGGCCTCCGGGGCGACAGCGCCAGCGTCGCCAGCGCCTTCACCCAGTTGCGGCTGGGCCAGACCATGCGCGAAGCGGGCCCCGACAGCACCAAGCCGGCGGTCTACACCATCGGGCACGCCGCAATCGTCCTCGCCTTCGGCAGCGACAACCTGGCGCACGTGGTCTACCCGTTTGGCATCCGCCAGGCGGACTGGACCAAGGACCTGACCCTGCTGGTGCAACGCTCATGACCCGCCACGCACTCCTGCTCCTGGCCTGCGCCCTCGCCGGGACCGGCTGCCGGAAGGACGCCGGTGCGGGCGCAAGCGCTACCG
>DASZPT010000306.1:0-1530 GCA_035549935.1 Gemmatimonadales bacterium | reverse complement strand
CGCAAGCGAGCGGGCCGACGGTGGGCCGACTTTGGACGGCCGCAAACCGATGGCCGAGGACGTCAGCTTCATGCGGTGGTTAGGCAGCGTGAAGTGGGCTCATTGAACGTGAATAGCCGACCACGGGCTACTCCCGATCAGGGATCGGAGCGCCAGGCGGGAGGTAGGGTGGAACAATGTCGCGTCCATCGTCGGAGGTGATCGCGCGGATGTAGCCGGCCGGCGTTAACTGCAGGTGGTAGCCTGTGTTGCGCACGCGCAACGTAATGTGTCGGTTCTGGTCTGGGCCACCGACGGCGCCGCCGGTGCCGCCGCGATGAGAGCCGGCCGTTACCCTCCACCGGGAGTCTATGCTCATGGCCTCAAGCAGCGCGTTCGCGCACCTACGAAGCCCTTTATGCCCCGAGTCTGAGGAGTTAACGAGTAAGTCGACGACATGATCCACGTTACTGGAGGCACCACCAGCTGGGACAAATTGCTTGGAGCTCCTGCCATTACGGCGTGCGCGATGGACCGTCTCAGCGTCAGCCATACACCCACCCTTGAGATGCACGTAGCTGCCTAACGACCCCGCATAAGCTGCGCCCCGAGGCGCGCTCGCGCAAGCGAGCGGGCCGACGGTGGGCCGACTTTGGACGGCCGCAAACCGATGGCCGAGGACGTCAGCTTCATGCGGTAGTTAGCCTGCGACAGGAGAAGCTTGGGTCCGTGTCGTCACGGCGTTACGGGATGAGACGTCTGCTCAAGCCGAGGTGGTTGGAGCGGCGGTAGGTGCATCAGTAGTGTGTCTGTCTGGCTGCCATGTAGTCGCAGGTGCGCGGCGATCGAATGATAACCAGGGTAGGCCACAGATACTTCGTACTCCCCGCCAGGCACTGGGCCTAGCACGAAGCGACCATGCTGATCGGTGGTGGCTGAGTCCGAGACGAGGCCTGGAGGGGTTGTTCCAACAAGGCGGATCAGAACGTGGGAAAGAGGTTGGCCGGTCCGACCGTCTCTCAAGGAGCCGAGGATGGCAGCCTCTGTAGGGGCCAGTGGCGTCGGTAAGCCTGGCAGAACCCCCGTGCGCCGGCACGCCAGAACCGCTACCGTGAGCAGGACGGCGCAGAGTCGCAGTCTCAAGTCAGCCGCAGGCTGGGCACGCACTCGTTGATTGTATTGGTTGGGTAGGCGATGGCGGCCATGCCTCGGGACGAACCGCAGGCTAACGACCCCGCATAAGCTGCGCCCCGAGGCGCGCTCGCGCAAGCGAGCGGGTCGACGAATGGCGGTCCGTAGGACCCGACAAACCGACGGCCGAGGACGTCAGCTTCATGCGGTGGTTAGGCGTCGCGTTCTAGTGCTCCTCGCGCACGAGCGCCGTGGCCAGGTGGGCCGCCAGCGCAAGGCTAGCCGGCGAGAGCTTGTCGCGGGTATCCTCGGCAGTATGGTGCCAGGCATTGCCAGGGCCATACTCGAGGTCGATCAGGTCCACTGTGGGGATCCCGACCGCCTGGAGGGGTTGTTCCAACAAGGCGGATCAGAACGTGG
>DASZPT010000305.1:0-10533 GCA_035549935.1 Gemmatimonadales bacterium | reverse complement strand
AGGCTCCGGAGCCCGCAGGGCATCGTGCCGGACGGCCCCCGGCTCCTGGTCGCCGATTACTCCCTCGGGATCACGGCGATCGACCTCTCGAGCGGCGCGGTCCGCACCCTCACGCCGCCGGCGCAGGGCACCGTGCTTGGCATCGATGGCCTGGTCCGGCTCAACGAGCGCCAGCTGATCGGGATCCAGAACGGAACCACCCCCGCGCGGGTGGTCCGCCTGACCCTGTCGCCCGACGGCACGGCGATCGACCGGGTGGAGG
The DNA here is from genome assembly GCA_035549935.1 of Gemmatimonadales bacterium. Classification (GTDB taxonomy): domain Bacteria; phylum Gemmatimonadota; class Gemmatimonadetes; order Gemmatimonadales; family GWC2-71-9; genus JADJOM01. The sequence goes on along the minus strand of DASZPT010000305.1, from coordinate 10,271 downwards.
CGATCGACCGCTACCTGCCCGAGGCCTCCGAGCCGACCCAGGGGATGGTGACGGGCGGGAGCTACGTGTATGTCGCCAACAGCCCCTGGAGCAACTACGACGACGACGGGACGGTGAAGGCGGGCGCCCGCTGGCCCCGACCGCTGCTGCTGCGGCTCCCGCTTCGCTGAGCCGGGCTTATCTTTGGGCCCATGGTCGATCCCTTCATCCATGAGTCGAGCTACGTCGACGACGGGGCGCGCATCGGGGCGGGCACAAAGATCTGGCACTTCTCCCACATCATGCCCGGTGCCGTGATCGGCGAGCGGTGCAACCTCGGGCAGAACGTCGTCGTCATGGGTGGCACGCGGCTGGGCAACAACGTCAAGGTGCAGAACAACGTCTCCATCTACGAGGGCGTGATCCTCGAGGACGACGTCTTCTGCGGACCGAGCTGCGTCTTCACCAACGTCACCAATCCCCGCAGTCACGTCTCCCGGAAACACGAATACCGCCCGACCCTGGTGCAGCAGGGCGCCTCGATCGGTGCCAATGCCACCGTGGTCTGCGGGGTCACGATCGGCCGGTATGCCCTGATCGGGGCCGGGGCGGTGGTGACGAGCGATGTCCCGGCCTTTGGCCTCATGGTGGGCGTGCCGGCCCGGCGGGTCGGCTGGATCTGCCAGTGCGGCGAGCGACTGGCCCTGGCCCAGGGGGCTGCCAAATGCGGGGCCTGCGGCGCGTCCTATCGCGAAGAGGCGGGCGAACTTAGGATGATTGACCCCCCGGGGTCGGGGCGGTAGCTTCCTACCTCGACTGGCCCGGAATTGCCGGGCCAGTCGCATGGATAGGGCAGGCGGCTTCCCACCTCGAGTCACCAGGGCTGAAGTGAACGTTCCCCTCCTCGATCTTGTCGCGCAGTACCAGTCGATCAAAGACGAAGTCATGCAGGCCATTCTCCGGCTGGCGGAACGGCAGCAGTTCATCCTGGGTGACGAGGTCGGCCAGCTCGAGGCGGAGCTCGCGAAGCTCACCGAGTCCCGGTTCGCCATCGGGTGCGCCAGCGGGACCGATGCCCTGCTCCTGCCGCTGCGGACCCTCGACCTCGAGCCGGGGGACGAGGTCATCGTCCCCTCGTTCACCTTCTTCGCCACCGCCGGCACGGTCCACAACACCGGTGGGCGGCCGGTGTTCGTCGACATCGATCCGGGGACGTTCAACCTCCGCCCCGACCTGGTCGAGGCGGCCATCACGCCCCGGACCCGCGCGATCGTCGTGGTGCACCTGTTCGGACAGATGGCGCCGATGGAGGCGATCCTCGCGGTGGCGGCGAAGCACGGCCTTCCGGTGATCGAGGATGCGGCCCAGGCGATCGGGGCGCGGCAGCAGATCGGTGGGCGGTGGCGCCAGGCCGGCTCATTGAGCTATACCGGGACGTTCTCCTTCTTCCCGAGCAAGAACCTCGGCGGCTGGGGCGATGGCGGGCTCATGGTCACCCAGGACCAGGCGCTGGCGGAGCGGCTCAGGCGGCTGCGGACCCACGGCGGGTCCAAGCAGTACCACCACGACGAGGTCGGGTACAACAGCCGCCTCGACACGCTCCAGGCGGCCATCCTGCTGGCCAAGCTGCCCCACCTCGCGGCCTGGACCGCGGCCCGGCAGCGGATCGCCCGGCGCTACACGGCAGCGTTCGCGGGGCATCCCGCGGTCACGCCCCCGGTGGTCGACCCGGCGAACGACCACATCTTCCACCAGTACACGATCCGCGCGGAGCGGCGCGACGAGCTGGCCGCCCATCTCAAGGCACGCGGCATCGGCTGCGCGATCTACTACCCGCTCGGGCTGCACCTGCAGCCCTGCTTCCGGGAGCTGGGGTACCGGCCCGGCTCGCTCCCCGTGACGGAGGAGGCCACGCGCACCGTGCTCTCCCTGCCGGTCTATCCGGAACTCACGGACCAGCAGCAGGACGCCGTGATCGCGGCGATCGGCGCGTTCTATGCGTAGCCCCGTGACTGGTCTCTTCCTGCTGGAGGTGCCCGCGTGAGAGTCGCCGTGATCGGAAGCGGCTATGTCGGGCTGGTGACCGGCGCCTGTCTCGCGGAGACCGGCAACGACGTGGTCTGCGCCGATATCGACACGAGGAAGATCGAGCGGCTCCGGCGGAACGACGTGCCGATCTACGAGCCGGGCCTCGACGACATGATCCGGCGGAACCAGGAGGAAGGCCGGCTGACCTTCACGGCCGACGTCGCCGGCTCCGTGGAGCAGGCCCGCGTGGTGTTCATCGCCGTCGGTACGCCGCCGACCGAGGATGGCTCGGCCGACCTCCAGCACGTGATCGCCGTGGCCCGGACCATCGCGAAGCACCTCCGCCCCGACGTGGTGGTGGTCACCAAGTCGACGGTCCCGGTCGGGACGGCCGCGAAAGTCCGGACCGCGCTGGTCGAGGGCGGCGCGACGGCCCCCTTCAGCATCTGCTCCAACCCCGAGTTCCTGAAGCAGGGCGCGGCGATCGACGATTTCATGAAGCCCGACCGGATCGTCGTCGGCGTGGAGAACGACGCCGCCCGCGAGGTGATGGCCGAGCTCTACGCGCCGTTCGTCCGCACCGGCAACCCGGTGCTGTTCATGGACGTTCCCTCGGCGGAGGTCACCAAGTACGCGGCCAACGCGATGCTCGCCACCCGGATCTCGTTCATGAACGCGATGGCGCTCTTCTGCGAGCGGGTCGGCGCCGACGTCAACCAGGTCCGCAAGGGGATCGGCACCGACCGGCGGATCGGGTCCGCCTTCCTCTTTCCGGGCCCGGGGTACGGTGGCTCCTGCTTCCCCAAGGACGTGCAGGCCCTTATCCGCACCGGCCGGGAGGTGGGCCTGGGCTTCGACCTGCTGGAGGCGGTGGAGCGGACCAACGAGCGCCAGAAGCTGGTGCTTCTCGAGAAGATCCGGGCCGACTTTCAGGGCGATCTCACCGGCAAGGTCATCGCGCTGTGGGGTCTCGCGTTCAAGGCGGAGACCGACGACATGCGGATGAGCCCCGCCATTCCGCTGGTGGAAGGCCTGCTCGCCGCGGGCGCCAGGGTCCAGGCCCACGATCCCAAGGCGATGGACACCGCCCGCGGGCTCTTCGGGGACCGGGTCGCCTATGCCCACGACCCCTACAGCGCGCTCCACGGCGCCGATGCGCTCGCGATTGTGACGGAGTGGCTGGTCTACCGGAATCCGGATTTCGAGCGGATCAAGTCGCTGCTCGCGTCGCCCCGTATCTTCGATGCCCGCAATCTCTACGACCCCGCCCGGATGAAGACCCTGGGCGTGCGCTACACCGGGATCGGGCGAGGTCCCGCGTGAGGGTGCTGATCACCGGCGCCGCGGGGTTCCTCGGTTCGCATCTCACCGACCGGTTCCTGGCCGAGGGCCACGAGGTGATCGGGATGGACAACCTGATCACCGGGAGCCGCGAGAACCTGGCGCACCTGGCGGGGAACCGCCGGTTCCTGTTCGTGCTGCATGACGTGAGCCGGTTCATCCAGGTCGACGGGCCGCTCGACGGGGTGCTCCACTTCGCCTCGCCGGCGAGCCCGATCGATTACCTCGAGCTCCCCATCCAGACCCTCAAGGTCGGCTCCCTCGGCACCCACAATGCCCTGGGGCTCGCCAAGGCGAAGGGGGCGCGATTCCTCCTCGCCTCGACCTCCGAAGTCTACGGCGACCCCCAGGTCCACCCGCAGCCCGAGAGCTACTGGGGGCACGTGAACCCGGTGGGGCCGCGCGGGGTCTACGACGAGGCGAAGCGCTTCGCCGAGGCCATCACGATGGCCTATCACCGCTACCATGGCCTCGACACCCGGATCGTCCGCATCTTCAACACCTACGGCCCGCGCATGCGGGCCCGCGACGGGCGGGTGGTCTCGAATTTCGTGGTGCAGGCGCTCCGGGGAGAGGCGCTCACGGTCTACGGGAGCGGCCGCCAGACCCGGTCGTTCTGCTATGTCTCCGACCTGGTCGACGGCATCTACCGGCTCTTCCAGAGCAGCGAGATCGACCCGGTGAACATCGGCAACCCGAACGAGTTCACGGTGCAGGAGCTGGCGGAGCTGGTGCTCCGACTCACCGGCTCCGCCTCCCAGGTGGAATTGCGGCCCCTCCCGGTCGACGATCCCAGGATCCGGCAGCCCGACATCACCCGCGCCCGGTCGATCCTGGGGTGGAGCCCCCAGGTCCCGCTGGAACGGGGCCTCGTCCGGACCATCGAGTTCTTCCGCCAGCAGGCAACGGGCTGAGGGTGGCGCGCCTATATTGGTGGCGTTCCGCCGTCGGACTCTGGCCCTGATCCGGGGACCCCATGCGCATCAGTGACGAGCCGCTGATCAACCAGGCGCGCGAGCGATTCGCGCTGCAGGATTATTACGGCGCGATCCATCTGCTGCAGGAAATCACCGAGGCGGGGCGGAGCTTCGCCGATTGCCACCACCTGCTCGGCCTCTGCTACGCGATGCTGGGGCAGTCGCACCGGGCGCTGGAGCATTTCGGCAAGGCGCTGGAGCTCAATCCCCGCTATATCGAGGCCCACATCCACCGGGGGATCCTGCTCAACGACCTGGGCCGGACCGACGAGGCCGCCGAGGCCTTCCGGCTCGCCTCCACCCACAACACCCCGCAGTCCTCCGGCTTCCCGGCGCACGTCGCGGCGAACCTGGCCAACCATCACGCCCAGCTGGGTGCGGCCTACGCCGAGTCCGGCGCGATCCGGGAAGCGATCGCGCAGTACCGCCGGGCGGTGGAGCTGGGGCCCAATTTCGCCGACCTGCGCTACAAGCTGGCCCGGGTCCTCCTCGAGACCGGCGACGTGCTCTCGGCCCGGGAGGAGTTGGAGCGGGTGGTGGCCGACCGGCCCAACTTCGTCGACGCCCTCGCCTCCCTCGGGCTCGCCCGGTTCCTCTCGGGCGACGTCGCCGGCGCCCAGCAGGTGTGGCACGAATGCCTGCTCGCGCGTCCCAAGAATGCCCGGGTGGAAGCCTACCTCTCGATGCTGGAGCGCGCCGCCGAGTGAAGCGCTGGGTCGTCCTTCTTCTCCTCGCCGCCGCCTGCGGCGGCTCCGCCTCCGATCACGAGCTCCTGGGTGATGCCGCCTACGTGGAGGGCGACTACCCCACCGCGCTCCGGGAGTACCAGGCCGCGGCGAAGAGCCGCGACGAGGCGAAGGTGTGGGCCAAGCTGGGCGCCGCCGCCCTCAAGGCGGGCGAACTGCGCGAGGCGGCCTCGGCCTACCAGAAGCTGGCGGCCGCGGACAAGACCCGCGCCTCGGAGGCCGCCCGGGGCCTCGAGCAGGTCGCCGCGGCGGCCGCGGGGAAGGACGGCGGGGACATCCCGCTCCGGGAGGCGGTGGAGGGGCTCCGGCGGCTCGCGCCGGAGCGGGTCCGTCCCCGGCACACGATGGCGCTGGTGCGGAGCGCCAACCTCGAACCCACCGAGGTCGCGGCCCTGGGCCCGCTGGCCCTCGCCGCCGCGAGCGATGCCGCCGCGACCGACCAGATGCTGGTGCAGTACGGGGCGGCGCTGCAGGCCACGACCGCCTGCGGCGATGCGATCGAACTCTTCCAGGTAGCGCTCCGCCGGACCCGGGACCCGTCGATCCGGACCCGCGCCACCAAGGGCGTCAGCGAGTGCGGGCTCCAGCTGGGCCGGGAGGCGATGCTGGTCGACCGGCCCGAGATCGCGACCCAGTGGTTCACCCGGGTCCTCACGGTCGACAGTACCAGCGATCGCGGCCGCCTGGCGCTGGTGGGCCTCGGCGATGCGCGGATGGCCCAGGGCGATCTGCTCGGGGCAACGATCGTCTTTCAGGATGCCATGAAGGCGGATCCCAACGATTCGGTGTCGGCCCTGGCCAGCCAGCGGCTGGCCCGGCTGGGCGCCACGGCGGGAAGCGCCGATTCACAGTGAGCGAGGCAGCATGAGGGTGTGGCGACAGCGGGCAGGGGTGATCGCGTGGGCCGTCCTGGGTCTCGCGGGATGCGGCCGGGGGCGGCCGTCGACCACCATCACGCCGATCTCGGCGGTGGCGTCCGCGGACGAGATCCGGGACCTCTGGGCCAGGGCGAGCGGGGAGTACGCCCGGGGCCGCTGGAGCAAGGCGGCGACGCTCTTCGAGCGGGTGACGCTCGAGGTTCCCGTCGGCGATACGCTGGCCACCGCGGCCCACTTCCGCCTGGCCGAGTGCTACTTCGGCCAGCGGCAGCAGCTACAGGCGGCCCGCGAGTTCCGGAAGGTCTCCGACGACGCGCCCACCTCGCGGCTCGCCCCGGAGGCCCTCCTCCGCGCGGGTGATGCCTACGCCGATCTCTGGCGCCGGCCCGAACTCGATCCGACCTACGGCCAGACCGCGCTCGCGACCTACCAGGAACTCCTCAACCGCTACCCGGACGCGCCGGCCGCGGCACGGGCCCGGATGCGGGTCGCCGACCTCGAGGAGTGGTTCGCCCGCAAGGACTTCAAGACCGCGACCTACTACTACCGCCTCAAGGCCTACGACTCCGCCATCCTGTACCTCAAGGACATCGCGGCATCGTACCCGCGCGCCTCGGTCACCCCCGAAGTCCTCATCACGCTGGTGCAGGCCTACCGGAAGGTGAACTACGCCGAGGACGTCACCGAGACCTGCGCCTACATCCGGCGGTACCACCCCGCCACGCCGGGGCTGGAGCAGGTCTGCCCGGTCGGCCGGGACAGTACGCCGCCGGCGCCGGCGCCCTCCGGCAGCGAGTAGCCATACCCGTCCGATGACCATCGGACTGTTCGGCGGGTCCTTCGACCCGATCCATCATGGGCACCTCATCGTGGCACAGGCGGTGGCCGACGCCCTGGGCCTCGAAGAACTCCGGTTCGTGCCCGCCCGGGAGCAGCCCTTCAAGGCCGGCCAGCATCTCGGTCCCGCCGCCGCGCGCGCCAGGATGGTCGAGCTCGCGATCGCAGGGGAGCCCCGCTTCCGGCTCGAACGGTGCGAGCTGGAGCGGCCCGGCCCCTCCTACACCGTCGATACCCTGCGCCAGTTGCAGACTCGGGAACCGGGCCGGCGCTTCGCGCTCCTGGTCGGGGCCGATGCGGCGCGAGACCTGCCCAAGTGGCGTGAGGCGGCGACCGTCGCCCAGCTGGCGGAGCTGGTGGTCTTCGCCCGGGCGGGAAGCCCGGTGCCCGAACTCCCCTGGCCGGTCCGCCCGGTCGTGGTCCCCGCCATCGAGATCTCCGCCACCGACATCCGCCGCCGGGTGCGGGAGGGGCGGTCGATTCGGTACCTCGTTCCCGACCCCGTGGCCGAGGCCATCCGGTCCGGGGGGTTATATTTGGCGGATGCTTAAGACGCTGCTGACAAAGGTTTTCGGGACCCGGTTCGATCGCGAAGTCAAGAAGATCCAGCCGATTGTGGACGCCATCAAGCGCCACGAGGAAGGTCTCAAGAACCTCTCCGATGACGCCCTGAAGGCCCAGACGTCGAAGTTCCGCGGGATCATTGCGGAGCGGACCGCGAAGGTACAGGCGGAGCTGGCCGAGAAGCGGCAGGCCCGCCACGATTGCGCCGACCCGGCCGAACGCGACAAGCTCGACGAGCGGGTCCACCAGCTCGAGATCGACTACAAGAAGCAGCTCAAGGCGGTGCTGGACGAGATCCTGCCGGAGGCGTTCGCCACCGTGCGGGAGGCCTGTCGTCGCCTGGTCGGCTCCAAGGTGATGGTCACCGGCCGGGAACTCACCTGGGACATGGTGCCGTACGATGTGCAGCTGATCGGCGGCATCGTGCTGCACCAGGGGCGGATCGCCGAGATGGCGACCGGCGAGGGCAAGACCCTGGTCGCCACCCTCCCGCTCTATCTCAACGCCCTGGCGGGCCGCGGCGTCCACCTCGTCACCGTCAACAACTACCTGGCCCGGCGCGACGCCCAGTGGATGGGGCACGTCTACACCTGGCTCGGCCTGACCGTGGCGGTGCTGGACGACACCGAGCCCTCCTCGCCCGAACGGCGCGCCGCCTACCTCGCCGACATCACCTACGGTACCAACAACGAGTTCGGCTTCGACTACCTGCGCGACAACATGGTGTTCGCGCTGGAGCAGCGGGTGCAGCGGGACCACGCGTTCGCGATCATCGACGAGGTGGACTCGATCCTGATCGACGAGGCCCGGACCCCCCTCATCATCTCCGGCCCGGTCGGCAACGAGAGCGACGAGAAGTACGCCCAGTTCAACCGGCAGGTGGTGGAGCTGGTCCGCCGCCAGTCGGCGGTGGTCAGCAATCTCCTCGCCGAGGCCGAGCCGGCGATCGCCGATCCCAAGACGCTCCCCGATGCCGCGATCAAGCTGTACATCGCGCGGCTGGGGATGCCGAAGAACAAGAAGCTCCTCAAGCTCCTGAACGAGACCGGCGTCAAGAGCGCGGTGCAGCGGGTCGAGCTGGACCATATCGCCGACCGGAAGCTCCCCATGCGGCAGCAGACCATGCGGGAGATGGAGGAGGCGCTCTACTTCGTGCTGGACGAGAAGGGGCACGCGGTGCATCTCACCGACCGCGGCGCCGCGGCGATGTCCCCCAACGATCCCCAGCTCTTCCTGGTGCCCGATATCTCGGAGGAGGTGCACCGGATCGATCGCGATCCCGCCCTCGCCCCGCAGGAGCGGGTGGCGAAGCGGCGGGAGGTCGAGGCGGAGTACGCGATCAAGAGCGAGAAGCTCCACATCATCCACAAGCTGCTGCAGGCCCACGTCCTGTACGAGAAGGAAGTGGACTACCTGGTGCAGGACGGCCAGGTGGTGATCGTGGACGAGTTCACCGGCCGGGTGATGGCGGGCCGGCGCTGGGCCGACGGGCTCCACCAGGCGGTGGAGGCCAAGGAGGCGGTGCAGGTGAAGGGCGAGACGCAGACCCTCGCCACCATCACCATCCAGAACTACTTCCGCATGTACGACAAGCTGGCCGGCATGACCGGCACGGCGGAGACGGAAGAGCAGGAGTTCTACACCATCTACCAGCTCGAGGTCTCGGTCATCCCCACCAACCGGCCGATCCGCCGGATGGACGCGGAGGACCAGATCTACAAGACCCGCCGCGAGAAGAACAACGCCATCATGGACGAGGTCGAGCGGCTCCACACCCTCGGCCTGCCGGTGCTGATCGGCACCGTCACGGTGGAGACCTCGGAGACCCTCTCGCGCCAGCTCAAGCGCCGCGGGCTCAAGCACGAGGTGCTCAACGCCAAGTACCACCAGCGCGAGGCCGAGATCGTGGCCCAGGCGGGCCAGCGCGGCGCGATCACCATCGCGACCAACATGGCGGGCCGCGGGACCGACATCAAACTGGGCCCCGACGTCCCCAAGCTGGAGGACACCGACGGCCTCCAGATCATCGGGACCGAGCGCCACGAGTCGCGCCGGATCGACCGGCAGCTGCGCGGCCGCTCCGGCCGCCAGGGCGACCCGGGGCGCTCCCTGTTCTTCCTCTCGCTCGAAGACGACCTGATGCGGCTCTTCGGGTCCGACCGGATCGCGCGCTGGATGGACAAGGGCGGGGCGGAGGAGGGCGAGGTCATCTCCCACCCGTGGGTGACCGGCGCCATCAGCCAGGCCCAGAAGCGGGTCGAGCTGCAGAACTTCCAGGCCCGGAAGCGGCTGCTCGAGTATGACGACGTGATGAACCAGCAGCGCGAGGTGATCTACTCGCTGCGGCTCTTCGCCCTCGAGCGGGGTGAGCAGCTCAAGGCGGAGGCCACCAAGATGGTCGACGCCGCGGTGGAGCGGACCGTCCGCATGGCGCTGGCGGAGGTGGAACGCCCCGAGGACTTCGACCGCGAGGGCGTCGCCTCGACGCTTCTGCAGCAGTTCCTGATCCCGGCCGACGAGCTGGTCGATGCCGACAAGACCTCGTCGCTCGACCGGATGGTCGCGGTGGCCAAGGAGGCGGCCCACACCGCCTTCCGCCGGAAGATCGAGTACCTCCAGGAGTTCGCGGTACAGGTCGGCGCGCCCGACGTGGACGCCCAGGTGCTCTCGACGGTGATGCTCACGGTGCTCGACGAGAAGTGGAAGGATCACCTCTACGATCTCGACCAGCTTCGCAACGCGATCCAGTACCGGGCCTATGGCCAGCGGGACCCGCTGGTGGAGTACAAGAAGGAGGCCTTCGACATGTTCGAAGACCTCATCCGGGACATGCAGGCCACCTTCACCGAGCGGTTTCTCAAGATCCAGGTGACCGCCGAGCCGCCCCGGCCCCCGGCGCCACCGCCCCGCGCCCGGGCCGA
>DASZPT010000304.1:0-10235 GCA_035549935.1 Gemmatimonadales bacterium | reverse complement strand
AATGATCCGGCCGAGCACCGCGAGACTCGCGAACATCGCCTGCACCAGCACCAGGGCGAGGGTGGTCACCGGCGACGATGGCGGGGCCCGCGGAAGCGCCGCCCGCGCTCCCGCTCCCGCCGCTCGGCGAGATCGGCCTGCGTGATCGCGGCGCGCAGCGCCTCGAGCGTGTCGGCCTCGAGCGCGGCCTGCTGGCCGCGAACCACCGCGAAGCGGAGCGGCCGGTCGAGCGCGGGGAGGTCCTCGTCGCGGAGGCGCCGCGCCTGTCCTTCCCGGAGCCGGAGCCGCACCACGCCGCCCTCCGGAGCGACCTCGTAGTGCAGGGAGACGCTGTCTCCGAAAAGGCGGACGCTGCCCGGCAGCGCCAGCAGCCGCTGGCGTTCCCCTTCCGGCACCCGGCCTTCCACCTCGAGTGAAAGCGGCGTGGTGACGAAGCTGGACCAGTCGGTGATGCCGTCCATCTGGGCGAGCAGCGTCTCCCGCACCGACTCCGGGGAGGCCGCCGCGAGCCGTCCGCCCGAGCGGCGCCAGAGCTCCCCCAGCTCCGCGGCCGCGCGCCGGACCCGTCCCTGGCTCGGGTGCGGTGCCTCCCCGGCGAGCAGGTGCCGCACGAGCGACTGCCGCAGGAGGGGATACAGCTCCGGCGCGAGCGAGCCGTCCACCGGTTCCACCAGGGCATCGAGCTCGAAGCCGAAATAGGTGAGCCGGTGCCGCACCACGAGCTGGGGATGCTTCCGCGGTCCGGCGATCTCGATCTCCGCCGGGCCCCGGCGGGCGTAGCGGCGGATCAGGTCGTAGGAGAGGGTGGTTCCCTCGATGGCGGCGCGTGGAATCCCGAAGCGGTCGGCGAAGAACCGGAGATTCCCCGCCACCGCGCCCCAGGTGCCCGCCACCGAATTGCGCGAGACCCGCGCTTCCTGGCCGTCGGCGGTCCGCTCGTCCAGCACCAGGTCGAACGGCATGATCCGCGCGAGCAGGTCGAGCCACTCCTCGCGGAGTTCCCGCCCCGCGTAGGGCAGCTTCGCGGGGAGCGGCAGCTCGAGCGCCCGGAAGACCGACGCCGTCCCGAGCGCGATGTCCTCGATCGCCTTGACCAGCACGCCCCGGCGCTCGGCCCACTCCGCCAGCCCCTCCTCGTCGAACACGTGGCGCGGCAGGCCATACACCTCACCCAGCGATCCGTGCCGGTTCACCGCCTCGGCGAAGAGGTTGTAGGCGGTGAGGTGATCGCTCCCGTTGACCCGGACCCCTTCGATGTCCCGCTCCTCCCGGGTCATGCGGTGGAGCGAGTCGATGTTGGACGAGACCGCCACGACCGGCGCGAGCGCCATGCTGGCGTGCACCAGCAGCTCGCCCCAGGCACGGTCCACCGGCATCGCCTCGACCTGGCGGCCGTAGCTCGTGAGCCGCCCCCCTTCCACCAGCCCCCGGTCGGTGAGCAGCGCGAGCGCCTTCTTGTAGGCGCCGCGGTCGAGCGGGACCGGCAGGTCGAGATCGGTGGCATCGACGCCGAGCGCGGCGCAGGTGATCGCGACCCGTTCCGCGTCCCCCGCGAGCTGGAAGTCGGGCGGGGTCGGCTGGAGACGCTCGAAGACCAGGTCGCGGTCGGTGAGGATGTACACCTCGCCGTCCGGCACCCGGCCATGCACCCGCCCCGCCATCTGCAGGATTTCGTTCGCACCGAGGTACATCCGGTGGAGGACGTTGCGGCCGCGGTCGACCACGTTCCCGTAGCGCGCGTCGTAGATCACCACCGTGTCGAGCCCGCGGATGTTGAGCGCCGACTGACCCGCCGCGGTCATGGCGAGGAGGAAGGGATGGCGCGCCTCCCCCTCGAGGAAGGGGCGGATCACCCGGATCGGCTCGCCACCATGGTAGAAGGCGGCATTGAGCCGGGGCCACCGTTCCCCCAGCCCCCGGGCGAGCTGCTCCACCTCGGCGCGGGTGGGCACGAACACCGCGACCCCGCGTTTCGCCTTGATGAGATGGCGGAGGAACTTGTCGTCGAGGAACTCCTCCGCCTTGAGCGGCAGCACCTTCACCCGCGCCTTGAGACGGGGATCGAAGGCGGAGGACTCGATGACCTCGTCACTCCCGAGGTAGCGGGCGTAGAAGGCGGGATCCACGGTCGCGCTGAGCCAGATGAAGCGGCAGCCCGCCCGCTTCCCGAGCGCGAGGCAAAGCTCCAGTTCCGCCGAGGTCTGGTGGATCTCGTCGACGATGAGGGTATCACGGCGGGTGATGAGGTCGTCCTCGAACCACCGCCGCGCGATCCCGGTCGTCACGATGACCACGTTCCAGCCCGGGGTCTCCGGCGTCGCTTCCCGCTCGCGGTTCACCACCCCGACCTTGAGCGGTGCCTCGAGAATCGTCTCGGCGATGGGGCGGATCCCGAGGGTCTTGCCGGTCCCCGTCCCGGCGACGATGCCGAACCCTCGACCCGAGCCGGCCAGCCGGCGCAGGTCGGCGCCATGCTCGCGCTCGAGCACGGTTTCCACGCCGGTCAGGCCGAGGGCCAGCTCGATGGTCTCGCAGGCGGCGCGGGTGGGGGCAATGACGATGATGCGGCCACGGGGGTGGACGGCGTGACGATACGCTTCGAGGTCGACGGGGAGGAGGTGATCGCGGGTGGGCTGCACCGGTGCAAAGGTAATGGCAGCAGCCCGCTGCCAGTCGCGCGACTGGCTCAGTTCTTCAGGAAGTCCACCCGCACGCGCCGCGGGGCGAGCGGATCGCGGACCGCGTCCGGCTCGATCCGTACCTGCGCCAGCCGGGACTCACGGGCCACCGGGCGCGGATCCCGGAGGGCTTCACCCACCAGGGTCAGGGCGGACCGGCTCGGTTCCACGGGAACCACCCGTGCCGCGACTTGCAGGGATCCCGAGGCCTGGGCGCGGGCGAGGCCCGGGGTCAGAGCACTCAGGAGGAGCAGTAGGAGGAGAAGCAGGAGGAGGCCCGCTACGTCCGGGGCACCGGCGTGACCTTCGTCACTGCCGAGGGCTGTGGCTCTTGCCGAAAGGCGTTGGTGCAAAGGCACTTAGCCCCCTACTCCCGGGACGGGGTCTGGGCTGGACCATCACTGATGGTGTACAAGAGATGTACACCGTGAAGTTCCATTTCCATAACGACTTAGAGCGCGTAGCCAGCAGCTTTTGGCCACACGGCACATAGGTTGCCCTTCCCCTCGGGCTGTCAGGGAGCTGCCACTCCCTGCCAGTCAGTTCCGCAGTCGACGAGGACCACTTCTATCCCAAAAGGGAGAGGGCAATGCGTATCGTTACCCGAGTATCGGCAGTTGTGGCCGCGCTCTTGAGCCTGGCCACCGCCGCCCAGGCCCAGAGTGCCAGCATCCAGGCACTCGCCACGGTGTACACCCCGATCACGGTCGCGGGCAACCGCAACCTGGATTTCGGGAACGTCTTCCCGGGCGTCGCCAAGACCATCGCCATCGCCGCGCCGACCAGCGGCCAGTTCCAGCTCGGCGGCCAGGCCAGCGGCAACGTCAACCTGACGTTCACCCTGCCCACCAACCTGGTGAGCGGCGCCAACAACCTGCCGATCGGGACCTGGACCGGCTGCACCAGCCCGACCAACACCACCACCGGCTGCACCGCCTTCACCCCGTCCGGCACCGCCACCGCCAGCGCGTTCAGCGGCGCGGGCGCGCTCTGGGTCTTCGTGGGTGCGACGGTCACGCCCGCGGCGGCGCAGGCGGCCGGCAACTACGCCGGGACCGTCACCCTCACGGCCGCGTACTTCTGATCGGCCGAGGGCACAACCGGGCGGCTCACGGGTGCGGCGGACCGGGCTATCTTGCTCGCGTTCCGCTCTGCCCGTGAGGCCTCCCCGGGGAATTCCATGCGTACATGCCTGCTCCTCGTCCTCCTCGCGCTCACCGTGTCCGCCACGGCCGCCTCGGCGCAGTCCTCCGTCACGGGGGTGCGCGACCTGGACTTCGGCGTGGTGATCCGCGGCGTGCAGACGACGGTGGCGCCGAACGACCCGATCCGGAGCGGGCGCTTCTACGTGCAGCATCGGCTCAACCGCCAGGTGCAGGTCCGCTTCACCCTGCCGACGCGGCTGACCCGGGTGGGCGGGGGCGGCAACCTGAACATCAGCTTCGCGGCCACCGACGCGATCGCGCAGGGCACGGCGGGGAGCAGCGTCCCCGTCACCTTCAATCCGAACAACACCCAGACGTTCACGCTGGTGAGCAGCGCGGACTTCTACGTCAACCTCGGCGGGCGGGTGAGCCCGGCCGCCAACCAGGCCACCGGCGACTACGCCGGCACCGTCACCCTGACCTGCACCTTCTTCTGATCATGCGTCGCGCGCTTCTGCTGCTGGGTCTCGTTGCCGGGCTGGTCCGGTCCGCCGGCGCCCAGGGCGTGGTGGTGGCTCCTCACGCGATCTACGTGGACCACCGGACCCGCAGTGCCTCCGTGACGCTCTACAACCCCGGCGCCGAGCCGGTGGAAACCGCGATCTCGTTCCTCTATGGCTACCCGGTGACCGACTCCGCCGGGAAGCTCACGCTGTTCGAGCCCGACAGCGTCACACCGGATATGCCGGCCGCCCACCGCTGGATCGAGGCCTTCCCGAAGCGGGTCACCATCCCGCCCCTCACGCGCCAGACGGTTCGCCTGCTGGCCCGGCCGCCGCAGGGCCTCGCCGACGGCGAGTACTGGGCCCGGCTCGTGGTCACCGCGCGCGGCGGCAGCCTTCCGGTCACCGGCGCCGACACCGGGATCCGCATCGGGCTCACCCTCGAGGTGCGGACGGTGATCCCCGTGATCTACCGGAAGGGAGCCCTCCGCACCGGGCTCGCCATCGGATCGATCACCACCGCGCGCGCCGGCGATTCCCTCGTGGTCCGCCCGCGTCTCACGCGTGAGGGGTCGGCCGCGTACACCGGCACCGCCAGGGGCAGCCTCGTCGCGCCCGGCGGGAAGACCGTCGCCTCGTTCTCCGAGCCGGTCGCGGTGTACTACGACGCCATTCCTGCCTACCGGCTGCCGGTCAAGGGTCTCCCTGCAGGGAGTTACCGCCTGCGACTGGAGTTCGCAACCGAACGGCCCGATATCGCGCCAGAGCTGCTGCTCCGGGCCCCGGTGCTTCGGGACTCCGTCGAGGTCACCCTCCCGTGATCCGGCCGGGCGCGGCGATCCTGGTGCTCGCACTGCTCGGCGGGGTGCGTCCCGCCCGGGCGGAGCGCGTCCCGGTCCCCGCACCCGAGCCGGTCCTGGTGGAAATGGCCCTCGGCCGCCTCACGACCCGGACGGTCACCGCCTTCCGCGCCGGCGAGACGCCGCTCATTCCGCTCACCCAGTTCCTCGACATGGCCGAGCTCGCCGTCATCCGGCGGGACAGCGGCGTGGTCGAGACCCTGGTGCAGCCGGGGAACATCCCCCTCTCGATCGACCCGCGGAGCCGCGTGCTCAAGGTGGGGTCGGACAGGCGGGTCCTCGCCGACACGGAGATGGTCGCGATCGACCGGGAGATCTACGTCTCGACGGCGGTGCTCGCGCGCGCCCTCGGGCTCGAATGGGCGGTGAGCTGGCCCGACCTCGAGGTCGCCGTCCTCGATCCCTCCATGCTGCCGCTGGCGCGGCGGCTCCGGCGGGAGGCCTTCCTCAAGAGTCGTCTCGCCCAGTCGGAGGTGCCGGCCTACAGCGCGATGCGGCTCGGCCTCGAGCGGCAGGGCGTGAAGGGGCTGGTCCTCGACTACTCGCTGCTGACGCCCACCTCCGGGGTGGTGGACGGCGGCGCCTACTCCACCACCCTCGGCCTCGACATCCTCGGCGGATCGTTCAGCGCGGGTCTCCAGAGCCAGCAGGGGGCCAACCGGGCGCCCCGCGCGGATGTCTCGTGGATCGGGATCTGGCGGGAGAGCCCATATCTCTCGCAGCTGGTCGTGGGCGACGGCATCAGCACCGGGCCGAGGAGCCGTACCCTCCGCGGTCTGGCGATCTCCAACGCCCCGTTCGCCCGGCCGTCGGTCCTCGGCAACGTGCCCTTCACCGGCCAGCTCGGACCGGGATGGACGGTCGAGGCCTACCGTGGCGGCCGCCTGGTGGGCTTCGATTCGGTGAACGCCCTCGGGCAGTTCTCCTTCGACGTGCCGGTGCAGTACGGCGAGAACCCGGTCGACTTCGTGGCCTACGGCCCCTTCGGCGAGGTGCGCGAGTTCAACCGCACCTACCGGGTGCGGACCGAGGGACTGCCGGCGCGGCACTTCGAGTATGGGCTCTCGGCGGGCGAATGCCGGACCACGCGATGCAGCGCGACCGGCAACCTCGACCTCCGCTACGGCCTCACCACCCGCTGGACCGCGCGCGCCGGGGTGGAGCAGTTCTGGCGCGACTCGCTCGGGAACCTGTCGCACCCCTATGTCGGCCTGCTCGGGAACATCGGGAACGCCTTCATGGTCGAGGGCGAGGCGGTGGGCAACGCCGTGCTCCGCGGGGTCGCCCGGTTCGAGCCGACGATCAACCTGCAGCTCCAGGCGGAGGCGAACCGGTTCGCCCGCGGGGTAAGAGACCCTATCCTCACGCCCGACGGGCGGCTCGACCAGCTGACGCTCTCGGCGTTCGTCCGCCCCGTGAGCCGGCTCGGGGGGACCTACTTCGAGGGAAGCTTCGACCGGATTCACGGCTCGGTGAGCGACCTGACCAGCGCCCGGCTCGGGGCCTCGGTGCAGGCCGCCGATCTCCGGCTCCTCCCCTCGGTCCGCTTCGAGACCTCGAGTGGGGCGGGGTCCTCGGCGACGCGAACCTACTTCGGGCTCAACACCTTCATGCTCCCGCGGCCGAGCCTCGGCTCGGTGCTCGGGAGCCTCAGCGCCCGGACCACCTTCGAGATCGAGCAGGGCGCCGGCGTCTCCAGCGCTTCGGCGTACGTCGGCATCCCGATCCTCCGCGGCCTCAGGAGCGAGACCGGCCTCAGCTGGTTCAAGGGGATGCGGAGCCCGATGTTCTCCCTGCTGATCGCGGCGGAACTGCCGAGCGTGCGGAGCTACACCTCCGTGTCGGCCGGTGGCGGGACCCAGGCGCTGGGCACGCAATACGTACAGGGATCCGCGGTGTACGATCCGTCCGGGCGGCGGGTCGATTTCGAGGCGGGTCCATCGCTGCAGCGCGGTGGCGTGAGCGGCCGGGTGTTCCTGGACGAGAACGGCAACGGCCGGTTTGACCGGGGCGAGACGCCGCTCCCCGGTGTCCGGGTGGTCGTCGGGCCCGTCTTCGCCACGAGCGATTCGAGCGGGAACTACAAGGTGTGGGACCTCCTCCCCTTCGACCCGACGCGGGTGACGGTGGATTCCACCACGCTCGCCTCGCCGCTCTGGGTCCCCGGCTTCGCGGCCGCGGAGGTGGAGCCCGCGCCCAACCGGTACCGGAAGCTGGATGTCCCGGTGCTGCCGGGTGGCGCGGTCGAGGGGCAGGTACGCTGGGCCGGCGCGGCCCCGGCCGACCGCACCGCCGGCGATTCGGCGGCAGCGGGCGACATGCGGCAGGTGGCGGGCGTGGTGCTCGTCTTCCGGCACCGGGCCTCGGGGGAGCAGCGGGTGATCTCCACGTTCACCGACGGCGGCTACTACCTGATGGGTCTCCGGCCAGGGGAATGGGAAGTCACGGTGGACAAGCGCTGCCTGGGCCTGCTGCATGCCCGGGTGGAGCTCGCACGGTTCACCATCCGGCCACTGGTGGACGGTGATTCGGTCGAAGGCCTCAACCTCACTCTGGAGAGCGCGCCATGACTCTGGCTCGGCGGATCTACACGATTGCCGGGATCTACGGACTGATAGTGCTGCTCCCCCTCTTCGCCGGTACGAGCCGGTTCACCCAGGACAATCCACCCGCGCTCTCCCACCCGGTCTTCTACTGGGGATTCGCGGGCGTGGCGCTCGCATGGCAGGTCGCGTTCCTGATCATCGCCCGGGATCCGGTGCGGTACCGCCCGCTGATGGTCGCCACGGTGCTCGAGAAGCTCATCTTCGGCATTGCGGCGGTGGCACTCTATCTCGCGGGGGAAACGACACTCCAGTTCTTCGGCGCGGCGCTCGTGGACCTCGTCCTCGGCGCCTTCTTCCTGCTGGCGTACCTCAAGACGCCGAGGGAGTGAGAAGACAAAACCCCACCCCCAGGTCAGGGGTGGGGTCGGCCCATGGCGGGGAGCCTTGGGCCTGCTGGGCGGGTCGTTTGGTACTGCCAGAGAGGCCGTGAAGGAAGGAACGGCCCGCCCCATCTCCTCCGCCAATTAGTGGCGGTCGTTGTCGCGATAGTCGCGCCGGTCTTCCACCCGCCGGCGATAGTCGTTCCGGTCGTCGCCGCGGCGAGCGTCGTAGCGATCGTCGTAGCGCCCGTCGTGGCTCCGGTAGTTGCCCCGGTCCCGATCCCAGTCGCCGTCGTAGTAGTACCGGTCGCGGTCCTGGTAAACGACCACGGTGCGGAGACCGCGGTAGTAGGGGCGGTCATACCACCGGTCGCGGTAGGCGTCGTAGTAGACCCGGACCGGGTGATACCCCCTGCGGTGGTACCAGCGCCCGCCCCGATGGTCGCGCACCACGATCACTTCCCGGTATGCCGGGCGCCGGTGATAGCGAGCGTAGTCCGGCCCACCGAGAATCACCCGCCCGGCCACCGGACCGCTGATGATGCTGATATCGGCGGACACGTGCTGGGCCTGGGCCGCGGCCGGAAGGGCGAGGGCCGCGAGGGCGAAGAGTGCAGACCGGTTGGGCATCATCTGAAACACTCGCTGTGAAGGACGGCCGATGGAAAAGCCAGCCGCGTGCCACGCGGGAACTGCTTGTGGGAGCGGTAGTTCCGATGCAGGGCGGGAAGGGCGGCTGTCCTCTCGATGGGACTCTGGACAGGGGGATTGTCCCCATCGTGTGCCGCCGGTGAAGGTTCGATGAAACGTCGGAATATTTATTCGCCCGCGGCCCTGGCGCGGCGCCACGCCACCTTGACAGCCCTCACCACCTCGGTCATACTAGGCGTCCCAAACGGCCCTCCCTGGCAGGCGCGAGGACGGCTGCAGCCGGTGTGGTTCCCTTCCCCGCGAGGACGCACCGATGTCTACTTGGCGCCAATTCTTATCCTTTTTCAATCCCACGAAGCTGGAGGCAAGCATGGCAGCGGACTTCTTCCTCGGTGAGTCGCTGGTCGGTGAAGGCAATGAGATCGCCCACATCGACCTCGTCATCGGCAGCAAGAGCGGGCATGCGGGCGCCGCGTTCGTGAACGCCCTCGCCAACAACAAGGATGGCTTCACCACCCTGCTCGCCGTGGTGACCCCGAACCTGCCGGCGAAGCCCGACACCATCATGTTCAACAAGGTGACGATCAAGGGCGCCAAGCAGGCGGTGCAGATGTTCGGCCCGGCCCAGGCGGCCGTGGCGCGCGCCGTCGTGGACAGCGTCGCCTCGGGCGTCATCCCGAAGGACAAGGCCAACGACTGGTGCGTCCTCGTCGGCGTGTTCATTCACTGGCAGGCCGCGGACGACAAGAAGATCTTCCAGTACAACTATGAGGCCACCAAGCAGGCGATCGAGCGGGCGCTCAAGGGCCTGCCGACCGTGGACTCGGTCCTCAACGGCGCCAAGACCGCCCGGCATCCGTTCTCCGGCGTGGACAACGCCTGAGTCCGGCCCGCATGCGGTAGACGAGGGGCGGGGAACCCCCGCCCCTCGTGTCGTTTCAGCCGTCTCGTCGCCCTGAACCCCAACTTCCCCGACCCGTCCGACCGATGCGCAAGCTCCTGCTGCAGCTCGACAGCTCCCGGCTCCCCAGTGTCTTCGACCAGGTGGTCGGCTTCGATGGCGGCGCCGACCAGATCATGAGCTACGGGGGCGTGACGCCCGAGGATGTCCGCGACCTGATCCACGGGTGCATCTTCACCCGCGGCGCCAAGGACCTGAAGAACACGGCGGTGTGGATCGGCGGGAACAACATGTCGCAGGGAGAGCAGCTGCTGGCGATGGCGGTCGACGCGATGTTCTCGCCCCTCACCGTCTCGGTGATGCTCGACTCGAACGGGGCCAACACGACCGCCGCCGCCGCGGTGCTCGCGGCGCGGCGACATGTGCCGCTGGCCGGCGCCATTGTTACGGTCTTAGCGGGCACGGGAGCGGTGGGCCGGCGCGTCGTGCAATTGCTGGCCAGCGAAGGCGCCCGGGTGCGCGTCGGCTCCCGTAAGCTCGTGCATGCCGAGGGAACGTGCGACAAGGTGAG
>DASZPT010000303.1:0-6652 GCA_035549935.1 Gemmatimonadales bacterium | reverse complement strand
CCGGCGCGAGGGCGATCACCGGCGGATCCGGTTTCTGGCGCTGGATTTTCTCGAAGGGATGCCGCAGGATCTTGCAGACCGGCTGCTCACCCGCCTGGGACGTCTCAACCGGCTCCGATATGAGGTCACGCGGCCGCTCCTGGTCGGCGCGCTGGCCCTCGTCGTGGCGGTAGGTCTCGGGATATCGGCGCGACCGCACCCGCCCGAGCCGGCCACCCTGCTCCTGCTGCGCGACCCGAACGCTCCCCGCCGATCCTCGATTATCGCCGTTCCCCTGTCCCTGGAGGGCTGGCACCAGGGGGAGCCGATCGAGCTCGCCAGGCTCCCACGCACCTCGACTCCCGGCAGGGATCTCCCGGTGCGCGCCACGGCGATCCGCCCGGGCGGGGATCTCTGGGCGGTCACCACGGTGGGCGCAGACTCCGTTCGGAGTGCCGCGACCGAGGTAATGCTCTACGATCTCGCAGGCCATGCCCGTCCGCTGGCCACCGGTCCGGCGGATGACAATACCGGCTCCTGGCTGGCGGACGGCTCCGGCGTGGTCATCACCACCGGACGGTGGGCCGCCGACGGCTACTATGACATCGCCGTCCAGCCCCTCGAGGGAGCGGTGCGGCGGGTCACCGCGACGGCACAGCCGGAACTGGGCGGATTGGTCTCTCCCGACGGAACCCGGATTGCATTCGAGCGGCCGGCGGACCCTGCCGGCACGCAGATCTGTACCATCGGGCTCGACGGGGCAGACGAAGCCTGCGCCCCGTTTCCCCGTCGCTACAACCTCGTCGGCTGGGCGGATGTGCGTACCCTGGTCACCAGCGGGGTCGGTCGCGATGGATTGCGGACCCTGGAATATCTCAGTCTCGATGCCGGGACCACTCGGGCTATTCTGGACGACGTCGAGCAGGCCTCGGTGAGCCCCGACGCCCGCTGGATCGTGTACGACCGCCTGCCGCCAGGACGCTCCGACTTCGTCTGGTTCGTGGCCCCCGCGGCAGCGCCGACCGAGGGGCGGGAACTGCTGGGCCTGCGTCGAGGGGAGCTGCAGCTCCTCTGGCAGGTCAATCATCAGCCGCCCTATGTCGATCGCCTCGTGCTGCGGCGTCCCACCGGCAGTATCCCGTCCCACACCGTGTATCGGCTCGTGGCCGAGGCACTCGATCAGCAGGGAAGGCGGATGGGCCTCACGACCCGCCTCCACTGGACCTCGAGCGATACGAGCGTCGCCGTCGTGGACTCGCTCGGCATACTCCGGCCCCGACGCGAAGGGATGACCACCATCACCGTCGCGATCCCCGGCTGGCGCACGGACACGGCGACGATCGCCGTCCGTCAGAATGAGGCGACCACCGTCTTCGAGGAGGATTGGACACACGGCCTGGACGGCTGGGTCCCATTCGGGGACCCGCTGCCCACGATCGTCGAGCGCGACAGCGGCAAGCGGGCCTTCTGGAACCGGGGCGACGGGAGCTTCATCAGCGGGGCCTACACCAGGGCCGCCTGGCCCGGCAGCCGGGGCTTCGGCATCGAGGTCATGGTCTCGACCCGCATCACGGAGACTCACTGGCAGCAGGCGATGGTCCAGGTGGTGGGCGGGCTCGACTCCACCGTGGACCCAAATTACGTCGCCCTCAATGGTACGAACCGGGACAGGATCCGCCGGATCTGCGAGATCAGTCTGCCGGTCGGCGAGGGGGCCTCGAGGATGGAGCTGGTTGCGCTGGGGGCGGCCGGGCTGCCGGTCCAAGTCCCGATGCCGGATGGCGTGGCCGGGGGCCGCTGGCTGCGCACCCGGATCCAGGTGTTCCCCGACGGCACCTGCGGCATGGCGCTCGACGGGAAGCCGGTCTGGCGGTCACGGGTACCGATCATGACGGACCTGCCCTTCGGCATCCTGCTCGGGCTCTCGTCCCACCAGACCCGGGTGCTCCACGGTGACGTGACCGCGTGGACCGGGGTGCGGGACGACGTCGACTGGCCCTCGCTGGGGATGCAGGCCGCGCGGGTGGAGCCGGCCGGGGTCCCTCACTGACGTCCGGAACGACCGCGGTGCCTGCCTAGATCTCCCAGTTCGAGAAGACCACCGCTCCCTCCGCCAGCCGCTGCTCGGGATGAGTGGCGAGGGTCATGCGCAGGTCGGTCCAGTGGGTGCGGAATCCCTGCCGCACCAGCCGGAGATACGCCTCGCTCTGCGCGGTCTGGCACCGGAGGCTGAGCCGCCGGATATCGAGGGCGAGTGCCGCGGCCTCGGTGGCCACGAGGAGCCGGTCGAACGCTTCGAGGTGCCGGGCCACGAGCTTGAGGATCCGGACCTCGTCCTGCGAACGGCCGGCGGCGAGCGGCGCGGTGTGATAGAGCGCGAACCCCGAGAGCTCCCCGCCGGGATCGCGCACCATCAGGGTATCGCCGATCCGGAGATCGGCAGTGGCGTTGAGCTCGCGGGTGAAGTCGGTCTCCGGCAGGAGCTCGGCGGTGAGGCGGCGGCACTCGGCGAGGCGATCGGCCCGGGCGGCCCCCGAGGTGGAGAGCACCTCCGGGTGGAGGAGGGGCCGGCGCTGCAGGTCGCGGGTGAGGGTGACCGTGAGGTGCCCCGGCACGAATCCGAGCCGGCTGTAGAAGCCGATGTTCTCGATGGTGCGGGGCATCGTCTCGAGCCCGATGGTGCGCGCGCCCCGCTCACGGAGCCAGGTGATCCCGGCGCGAATCATCGTCTTGCCGAGCCCCGAGCCCTGCCGGTCGGGGCGCACGGCCAGCGGCCCCATCCATCCCTCGCGTCCCGAGAGGTGGACCATGTTGAAGCCGCAGAGCTCGCCGTCGGGATCGCGCCAGACCATCGCGCCGTCGCCCGCGTCGTCCAGGGCGTAGCGCCAGATGGCGGGGTTGAGATAGGGCACCCGGACCCCGGTCATGCCATCGCGGCGATAGCGGTCGGTGAAGGCCTCCGAGAAGACGCGGTTGAGCGGCTCCACGTCCCGCACCGTGGGCCGCTCGGGTCCGCTGATCTCGCGCTCAGGCAGCCAGGCCATCGCTCACCCCCTGCGGCTCGTCCCGCACCCGCGCCGCGCCCCGCTCGGCATCGTAGTCCACCCGGACCACCCGGTCGAACCCCTCACGCACGCTCTCGATGTGGGTGATGAGGATGACCTGGGGGAAGCGGTCGGCGAGGCTCCGGAGGAGGTCGAGCACCGAGGCCCGCCGCTCCTCGTCGAGCGATCCGAACACCTCGTCCAGCACCAGCAGCGAGAGGGGCTGGCCGGCCCGGTCGGCGATCATCTGGCTGATGGCGAGGCGGAGCGCCAGGCTCGCGATGTCCTCTTCCCCACCCGAGATCACCGGCTTGGGCTCCCCCGCCTCCACGATCGTGGCGACGTAGTCCTCGTCCAGTTCGAGCTCGGTATAGCGCCCGTTGGTGAGGTCGCGCAGGAAGCCGCTCGCCAGCTCCGAGAGGTCCGGACGAAGTTGCTGGTTGAGGTCGGTGCGGAGGTCGGTGAAGGCGCGATCCAGCTCGTTGTAGAGCGCCAGCTCGCGCGCGGCCTTGCGGGCCTCCTCCTCCCGGCGGGCCCGCTCCGCGCGGCGGGCCGCGACCGCATCCACCGCTTCCTTCGCGGCCCCCTTCTCGGCCCTGACCTTGATCAGGTTCAGCTCCGCCTCACGCCGTTCCCGCTCCACCGTCTCCCAGGCCGTCTTCGCCGCCTCGAAATCCTCCTGGCGGTAGCCGAGCGAGGCGAGCTGGTCGCGGATGGCGCGGGCCTGCGCCTCCCGCTCGGTGAGCGCCTTCTCGGCCGCCTCCGCCTCCGCGATGAGCGACTCCGCCCGTTCCGCCGCCGCCTTCAGCCGCTCGGCCTGGAGCGCGAGCGGGTCGAGCGCGTGCAGCTGGCGGCGTACCTCGGCGTGACGGTTCTGGTCGTAGTCCCGCGGGCCCTCGGCGACCTGCGTCTCGAGATCGGCGGCGCGGGTCTCGAGCCGCGCCTGCTCGGCGCGGAGAGCGGGCCCCTCCTGGGCCAGCGCGGTGAGCCGGGCGAGCCCGGCGGTCGCGTCGCTCAGCGCCTTCTCGCCGGCGCCGCGCTGCCGGTCGAGCTCGGCCAGCTCCGGCGGCTCGGCGGTGAGCTGCTCCACCCGGGCCCGGAAGTAGTTCCCGTTGAACAGGACGTCCTGCAGCTGCCGGTCGAGCACCCCCAGCACATTGTCGTACTCGCTCCCGAGCGGGCGGGCGCAGGTGGGGCAGGCCCCCTCCGGCCCGGCCGCGGTGATGCGATCGAGCTGGTCCTTGAGATCCTTGTACTGGTCGCGGAGCGCGGCGCGCTTGGTCTTGGCGTCCTGGAGGTCGCGGTCCCAGGCGGAGCGGCGCTCGCGGTAGCTCTCGTCGATGGTCTCGAGCCGGGCAGTCTCGGCGTCGACCCGGGCGCGGGCGGCCTCGACCTCGTCGGCGGGGGGAAGCTTCTGGAGCCGCTGGCGGGCGCCGTTGAGCGCGAGCCGCGCCTCCTCGAGCTGCGCCACCGCCACCTGGCGCTTCGCGTGCGCCGCCGCCAGCTCGTCGAGCCGGGCCCGCTCGGCGCGGAGCGCCTCGAGCGGGGCGAGCTGGGTCTTGAGCCCGTCGAGGCGGCTGCGGGCCTCGTTGGCCGCGACGAGCTGGCGGTCGAGCTGGGCGAAGGACTCCCGGGCGGCGTTGACCTTGTGCTCGGCGAGCCGGAGGTCGGATTCGAGCGAGGCCACTCTCTCCCGCTGCTGCTGCAGCTCCTGCCAGCGGGGCGCCATCTCGGTCTTGCGGCGGTCGGTGAGTTCCAGCGCCTTACCGCTGGTCCGCTCGAGCTTCTCGGCGTCGGCGAGGCGGGTCCGGGCCCGGGTGTCGGCCTCGTCGAGCTCGGCCGGATCGGGGAGCGACGACTCGAGCGCCTGGAGCGTGGCCTTGATGGTGAGCCGCGTCTCGCGCAGGCGCTCCTGGGCCACGCGGAGCCGCTCGTAACCCAGCACCCGCGAGAGGAACTGGGCCCGCTCGGTCGGCTTCATGGCCGCCATCACCGCGAGCTGCTTCTGCCCGGTGAAGTAGGTGTTGAAGAATTCCTCGCGCGACATGCCGAGGAGCCGCGAGATCTTCTCGGTCACGGCCCCGATCCCGTTCTCACGGGGCGCGGTCTCGGCGTCCTGGTAGAGTTCGGCGCCGTTGAGCGAGCGAATCACCCGGAACCGGTGGGCCCCCAGCACGAAGTCGAGCTCGACCCGCACCGGAGAGCGGGGACCGGCATTCCGCCGGCGGATGGTATCGCGATTCCCGCGGGCGGCGTCGGCGCCGTAGAGGGCCCAGGCGATCGCCTCGAGGAGGGTGGTCTTCCCCGCCCCGTTGGGGCCGATGATCCCCGTGAGCCCGGCCCCGAAGACCAGTTCGGTGTCCTCGTGCTGCCGGAAGTTGAGGAGCCGGAGGCGTTCGAGTCTCACAGGCCACCCTCGCCCGCGTCCGACTCCACCTGCCGCATCACCGCGAGGCCCGCCTGCACGAAGGGCTCGCGCTCGACGTTCTCCGGGAGGTACCGCTCGCGCAGGTAGGTCTCGACCGTGTCGCTGAGCGTCCGCCGGCTCCCGGGCGCGCCGACCCCCGTCTGGCGATGCACCTCCGGCCGCCGGATGTCGAGCTGGAAGTGCAGCGCCTTCGCCTGGTAGCCCCGGATGGCGGTGTAGCTCAGCTCGCGCTGGATGTGGCGGGGGACGTTGCGGATCACCTGGCGTACCACCTGGTCCTCGTACCCGCCCTTGATGGTGTCGAGCGCGGTGGCGAGCATGGTGTCGATCTCGGCGGCGGTGCGGCCGGCGCCGTCGAGCGGCAGGAGGTCGATGAAGCGGCGCGCGAGCCTGATGGTCTGCCGGGTCACCTTGCGCTGGGCCAAGTCGACCTTGAGCCAGCCCTTCCCGGGGACACGGTGATTGGCCTCGTCGGCCAGTTCGCCCCAGGGATTGCGCGTCACGTAGTCAATTGCACCGCTATACCAGACACCTGGCGCAACTTCTCGTTGAACGTGATAGTGCCCAAGTGCGACGTATGACCACTTTCCTCGCGTAAGATCCTCGGTAGTGACGAGTCCGCCCACGTAGTCAGGAGCGTCCTTCTCCCAAGGGTAGAGACCGGGAATGTCTCCGTGGAGGAGTAGCACCTGATGCTTCTCGCTCCCGTCCGGACGGAACACACGTTCGCCTGACTTCACGGCTTGATCTGGTACTGCCAGGATACTCAGATCCAAACCTGGGAACGCCAGTCGTCTGGCTTCATGCGCGACGACAGTGATTCCGATTGTCTCGAGGAGCCCCAGAATCGAACCGGTCTCCACCGACCTGGGGGTGTCGTGGTCCCCAGCAATGACAACGATGGGCGAGTCTGGGAGTCCCTCCCGAAGGCGGGTGAACTCTGAGAACGCGAACAGGATAGCAGGATTGGGCGGGCGCACTGAATGAAAGAGATCGCCCGCCACCACCACGACATCGGGTTTCGCGGCGATGACCTCGTCGACAATCGTCCGGAAGGCGCGCGCCACATCGGCCTCCCGCTGGTTGAGGCCCGCGGGAGTCTGCCGATGGTATTGTCGGAAGCCGAGATGGAGATCGGCGAGGTGGGCGAGAATCACGGGGGGAATTCTAAGGGTGGACCGGGTGGAAGTAAGAGTGACCC
>DASZPT010000302.1:0-11462 GCA_035549935.1 Gemmatimonadales bacterium | reverse complement strand
GCAGGAGTCGGCGCGGAAATTCGCCTCGGCCTTCGCGCCGAAGACCGCCTTCGGGGTCGAGTTCCGCAATCTCGTGATGCGAGTGCTGCGGATCCCGGCGCTGGCGGACTGGCTCGTCGGTCGGGACCTGCGGGATGACATCACGCTGCCGAACTATGCGAGCGCGCTGGCCCCGGCCGCTCCCGGCACGATCACCCCGTCACCCGGGTGATCGCCTGCCGCACGAACACCCGCGTCTCCTTCGGCAGCGCCCGCTTGAGCCGCGCCTTCGCCGCCTCCCCTCCCACCCGTCCCGCCACCCGCACCGCCGCCACCGCGAACAGCGGATCGGGATCCGACACCAGCCGGAGCGCCACCGCGGCGGCGCGGGTGCTGTCGCCCGAGGCGGCGAGGGCGTTGAGGGCGGCGATCCGAAGGTTCCGGTTCTCGGTGTTGGCGGTGAGCCGCTCGATGCCGTCGAACGCGCGCGCCCCGTGGAGCCTGCTCAGGCAGGTCAACGCGGTGAAGCGCGTACCGAGCGGGTGATCCGGGTTCGAGGCATCGAGCAACAGGTCCAGCGCGGCGGCGCCCCGGGCCTCCCCGATGACGGCCAGCGCGCCCTGGCGCGCGGCGTCGCTCGGATCGGTGCGATACATCGTGTCGGCCACGGGCGCGGCGCCGGCCGGATCGAGCCGGACGAGATCCTGCAGCGCGGCCGCCCGAACCGCGCCCGCGGGATCGCGCAGGGCGGAGCGGAGAACACTCCGGGTGGCGGCGCTGGAGTCCGCCCCCATCGCCTCGAGTGCCAATGCGCGGAGCTCGGGCATGTACTCGTTGAGCACCACCAGCCGGCGGGCCGCCTGGGCGGTCGAGTCGTGGCGCTCGGCGAGGGCGCGAATCGCCCAGTCCCGCCCCCGCACGTCGAGATCGTGCGCCGCCATGGTCGCCAGCTCCGGCTCCGTGTAATCACCGGCGACGGTGCCGAGCAGCCAGCCGCCCTCGTCGAACCGGAAGGAAAGCGGTTCGGATGGAAGCTCGACGGCGAAGGTCTCGCTCGCCCGGGACACCATGATCTGCTTGCGCACCACCGAATCGCCGGTGATCACCCGGAGCGTCACCGGGAACCGGAAGAGCGGATGGAGCGAATCCACCGGCTGGGTCTGGGTCACCGTGACGTGGAGCCTCCTGGCAGCGGCATCCCAGTGGCGGGTGAAGCTCACGCGGGGGTAGCCGATGCCGTAGGCCCACTGGTCGAAGAACCAGTCGAGATCGCACCTACAGGTCTTCTCCATGGCCACCGCATAGTCCGGCGTGGTTACCGGCTGGTAGGCGTTGTCGACCAGGAAGCGGTGCATCCCGGCCCAGAAGAGCGAGTCGCCCAGCAACCGCCGCAGCTGGTGGGCCAGCTGGGCGCCCTTGGGGTACACGTGCCCGCTGAAGAACAGCGTGATCGGATCGGTGCCCTCGTACTGGCCCCAGACCAGGGAGCGGACCTGGTTCTCGTCCGCCTGCATCGCGGCCCGCTGCTGTCCGCCCCACTCCAGGGCCGCGGCGTTCCAGCCCCGGGTCCTCTCGTTCTCCACCGACTCCATGTAGGTGGTGAGTCCCTCGTTGAGCCACACGTTGGCCCAGTTGGCGGTGGTCGTGAGATCGCCGAACCACTGGTGGGCCAGTTCGTGCGCATTCAACCCGCGGCCCGAGTTGTCGGGCTCGCCGCCGGGGCCATGCAGCGCCAGGTCGGTCTGGGTGGTCGCCGAGACGTTTTCCATCCCGCCGTAGGTGAAGTCGGGGATGATCGACTGGTCGTACTTGGCCCAGGGAAACGGCACGCCGAGCACCTGGGAGTAGATCTCCATCATCTCGGGCGTCTCGCCGAAGCTGCGCCAGGCGGCGTCGGTGGTATCGGCGTAGGTGTAGTACTCCACGGGGATGCCGCGCCACTGGTCCCTGAGGATGGTGAACGGCCCCGCCACGACGGAATAGAGGTAGGTCGACGCGGGGCGTTCCTGGCTCCAGTGCCAGATCCGCTCGGCGCCGCCCGCGGCGGGGGTCACCTCCACCAGCCTGCCGTTCGAGAGCACGACCAGTCCCGAGTCGACCTGGACGAAGAACTCCCAGGTGGTCTTGTCGTTGGGGGCGTCGTAGGTCGGCACCCAGGCCCGGGTCTCGGTCGCCTCGCCCTGGCTCCAGACGATATTGCGCCGCGGCACGAAGTAGAGCCCCCGCTCGGGGAACCCGTGATACGCCACCGTCACCTCGACGGTGTCTCCCGCCTTGCCCGCCCGCGGGAGCCGCACCGTCACGTGGCTGGTATCCTGGGTGAACTTGAGGCTCTTGCGCCCGGCGCCACTGGCGCGGTCGATGGTGAGATTTTCCGCCTCGAGGCGAATGGTATCGGTCGGCATCGTCAGCCGCACGCGGGTGGTCACCTCCCCGAGAAGCTGCCGGCGGGGCGCGTCGAACCGCACATGGATGGCCTGGTGCAGCAGGTCGAAGCGACGGGTCTGCTCGGGCCAGGACCGGGGAGCGGTGTAGGCACCGATCGTGCCCGTCTGGCGTTGGGCCACGAGCGTAGTGGTGGCCCCGAGGAGAAGCAGGAGCCCGGTGGCGGCGGATTTCATGTGCTGGTCCGTTCGAGAAGAACGCGGGAAGCGAATGCGGCGGTCGACGACGTGTTCCGCGAGGTGCCCAAAGGTGCGGGCGACCCGGCCCGGCGGCAAGCGCCGATACTGGCGGCGCACTCCGTCGGCCCGCAGATTTCGCGCCTTCGCCGCCCCGGTTCGTCCGCCACCCGCCGAGGAGTCCACCGCATGCACCGCCGCATCGTTCTACTCCGCGCCGCTTCAGCAGGCTGGCTCCTCTCGCTCGTTGGCGGAAGCGCGGTGCAGGGCCAGATCGCCCCCGCGGAGTATGCCGCGCGACGCGACTCACTGGCGGCCCGGATCGGAACGGGAGTGGTCGTCGCATTCGGCGCACGGACGCCGGTCACCGACTTCGGCCCGCCCACCCAGCTCCCGGCGTTTCATTACCTGACGAACTACGACGAGCCCGACGCCGTCTTCGTGCTGGTGGCGCGGAAGGGCGCCGGCGCGGGGACGCTGTTCACCGTCCCGGTCGAGCCGCGGCGCTCGCTCTACTACGGCCAGCGGCCCGACAGCGCCCACCTGGAGCAGGAGACCGGGCTCCATGCCCGCTCCCTCTCGGCGCTGGACCGGGTCCTGGACAGCCTGGCCGCGGCCGGGCTCCCCTTCTACACGCTGGCCGACTTCGAGGACGCGGACTTCGCGAGCCAGGACTCGCTCACCCGGGGTGGGCGATACCTCCGCGCCTTCGCCGAGCGGCACCATGGCCTCACGCTCACCGATGCGCACCCGATCGTGAACCAGCTGCGGGCCCGCAAGAGTCCGGCGGAGCAGGCGCTCCTCAAGCGGGCGGCGGAGATCAGCGTCGAGGGGCACAAGGCCGCGATGCAACTCGCCGCGCCCGGGCTCCATGAGTACGACCTCCAGGCCGCGCTGGAGTACGCCTTCCGGCGGGGCGGCGGCGCCCGGCCGGCGTACGGCAGCATCGTCGGCACGGGCGCGCAGGGCACCCAGCTGCATTACATGAAGGACCGGGCGCCGCTCGAGGCGGGCCAGCTCGTCGTCATGGATGCCGCGACCGAGTACGAGGGGTACGCCGCCGACGTCACCCGTACCATCCCGGTGAGCGGAACGTTCTCGCCCGAGCAGCGCGCGCTGTACCAGCTGGTGCGCGACGCGCAGGCCGCTGCCGAGCGGAACTCCAGGCCGGGACTCTCGTCGCAGGCGGCGTCGGATTCATCGTTCGAGGTGCGGGCACGGGGGCTGGCGGCGCTGGGCTACATCGAGAGCGCGGAGGCCATGATGGACCCGCCCTGGAAAGCGGACTGCGTCAAGGAGCCGCGCGCCTGCCGGCAGGCCACGCTGTTCACGATCCATGGCATCAGCCACGGCATCGGGCTCGCGGTGCACGACCCGGCGCAGTTCTACGCCCCGGACCACATCTTCCGGGAAGGCGATGCGTTCACCATCGAGCCGGGGATCTACATCAGCACCACGGCGCTCGACCTCCTGCCGGACACGCCGCGGAACCGGGCGTTCCGGGCGAAGGCGGAGGCGCTGGTGAAGCGGAACAACAACACGGGAGTGCGGATCGAGGATGATTACCTGATCACGCCGACGGGGCTCGAGTGGATCAGCAAGGCGCCGAGGGAGGTGGCGGAGGTGGAAGCGGCGATGCGGCGGCCGATGCAGCCGTGAGGGGGGTGGGCACGGGCGGCTGGCGGCCTCCCGTCCCGCGCCGCATCTTCCTGCCATCGGTTTCGCAAACCGGACCGCCATGCCCTCACTCTGGTCCTCCTCCAGCCTGGCCCACCGGCGCCGGCGCGCGCGCGCGGGTGACAGGGCGGGGAGCGGGGCCCGATGAGTGACATCCCAGGCCGCCTCGGTGCGGCCCTCGCCGGCCGCTACAGCATCGAGCGCGAGCTGGGTCACGGCGGGATGGCCACCGTGTACCTGGCCCGCGACCTCAAGCACGGCCGGGATGTGGCCCTCAAGGTGCTCCGGCCGGAGCTGGGGGCCGTGATGGGCGCCGAGCGCTTCCTCTCCGAGATCCAGACCACCGCCCAGCTGCGCCATCCGCACATTCTCCCCCTGTTCGACAGCGGGGACGCCGCCGGGTCGCTCTACTATGTCATGCCTTTGGTGGAAGGGGAGTCGCTGCGCGACTGCCTCCGGCGCGAGCATCAGCTCCCGCTCGAGCGGGCGCTGGCGATCGCGGCGGAGATCGGCAGCGCGCTCGACTACGCCCACAAGCGCGGCGTCGTCCACCGGGACCTCAAGCCGGAGAATATCCTGCTCTCCGAAGGCGGGGCGCTGCTGGCCGATTTCGGCATCGCGCTGCCGGGCGGGCGAGACGAGAGCACCCGGCTCACGGAGACGGGTCTGTCCGTCGGAACCCCGCAGTACATGAGCCCCGAGCAGGCCGCCGGGGAGCGCAGCCTGAATGGCCAGAGCGACCTGTTCAGCCTGGGCGTGGTGACCTACGAAATGCTGGCGGGTGAGCCCCCGTTCACCGGCCCGACGGCGCAGGCGGTGATCGTGAAGCTCATGGTCGAGCAGCCGCCCGCACTGGCAACCCGGCGGCCGGGGCTCCCCGCCGGCGTAGACGCCGCGCTCCGCTGGGCCCTCGCGAAGGAGCCCGCCGACCGGCCGGCCACCGCGGCCGCGTTCGTCACGGCGCTGCGCGCGCCGGCGGCGACGCCAACCGCCGCGGGGCCGCCCCGCTCCATCGCGGTCCTGCCCTTCGCGAACATGAGCGCCGACCCCGACAACGAGTTCTTCGCCGACGGCATCGCCGAGGAGATCATCAACGCATTGACCCGGCTGCCGGGTCTCAGGGTCGCGGCGCGCATCTCGGCGTTCTCCTTCAAAGGGAAGAACGAGGACCTCAGATCCATCGGCGAGAAGCTGAAGGTGGCCAGCGTGCTGGAGGGGAGCGTGCGCCGGGCCGGCAACCGGCTCCGTATCACCGCCCAGCTGGTCACCGTGGCCGACGGGTTTCACCAGTGGTCGGAGCGCTACGACCGGGAACTGACCGACGTCTTCGACATCCAGGATGAAATCACCACGGCCATCGTGGAGCGGCTGAAGCTGACGTTCAACCGGCAGAGCGGAAGCCTGGTGCAGCCCGGAACGGAGAATGTCGACGCCTATCAACTCTGTCACAAGGGACGGGCCCTGCTCTACCGGCGCGGCCTCAATATCGAGCGGGCCCGCGAGTGCTTCGAGCAGGCGCTGACTATCGACCCCCGGTATGCCCTCGCCCACGCCGGCCTCGCGGACGCCCTGATCTACCTCGCGATGTGGGGGGTACGCCCTTCGGCGGAGGTCATCCCCCGGGCACGGATCGCGGCCGCCCGCGCGCTGGAGCTGGAGCCGGGTCTGGCGGAAGCCCACTACGCCACCGCAGTCATCGCGTACTTCCATGACTACGACATCGCCACCTTCACGCGGGAGTTCGCCCGGGCGGTGGAGCTGAAGCCGGCCTATACCCAGGCGCGCTGCGGCCGGGCGCTGTACGACCTGTGCAATTTCCGCGCGGACTACGACTCGGCCGCGGCCGCGAGCGCCGGTGCCGTCAAGGATGATCCGCTCAGTGCCTACGCCGCGACGACCCACGCCATGATTCTCGGACAGGCCGGTCGTCTACCCGAGGCCATCGTCGAGGCCCGCCGGGCCACCGAACTGGATCCGGACTCGGTCGTCGCCTGGTGGCATCTGTCGCGGATACTGGGACGATCGGGCGACCATCCCGGCGCAGTCCAGGCGGGCGAAACCGCGCTGGCGCTCTTCCCCCAGTTCTCCTGGGCCGCGGCGACGCTGGTCGCCGAATATGGGCGGGTGGGCGACCGCCCGACCGCGGAGCGGCTCTACGCCGCCATGACCGCGCGCGCCGCCGAGGGCTACGTGCAGCCGACCATGCTCGCCACCGCCGCGACGGGATGCGGCCGCCTCGAGGAGGGGCTCGCGCTGCTGACGCGGGCCGTGGAGGAACACGACGGGGTGGCGGCCACGATGCTCAAGAGCATGCCGGAACTCGAGCCGCTCCGCCGGCTCCCGGGCTATCGCCACCTGCTGCAACGGATAGGCTGGGGAGACACCGCGACCACCATCACAGGAGCGCCAGATGCCGACTGACTCCGCCGTAGACGGACTTGCCGCCGCCCTCCGTGGCCGCCTGCTCCGGCCCGCGGACGCCGGGTACGACGACGCGCGCCGGGTCTGGAACGGGCTCATCGACCGGCGGCCGGCGCTGATCGCCCGTTGCGCGGACGCATCCGACGTGATCCACGCCGTCGACTTCGCCCGCCGGCAGGGGCTCCGGGTCGCGGTCCGCGGAGGGGGGCACAACGTCGCCGGCTTCGGCACCTGCGACGGAGGCCTGGTGATCGACCTCTCCCCGATGGACACGGTGACGGTGGATCCGGCGGCCCGCGAGGCGCGGGCGGGGGGTGGCGCCACGTGGGGGGCGTTCGACGCCGCGACGCAGGCGCACGGGCTCGCCACGACGGGCGGCCTGGTCTCGACCACCGGCGTGGGGGGCCTGACGCTGAGCGGCGGGATCGGGTGGCTGATGCGCCGTCACGGACTGGCGGTGGACAATCTGCTGGCGGTGGAGCTGGTCACCGCCGACGGCCGGCTGCTGCGCGCCAGCCTGGAGGAGAACCCCGACCTGTTCTGGGCGATCCGGGGCGGCGGGGGCAACTTCGGCATCGTCACCTCGTTCACCTTCCGGCTGCATCCCGTGGGCCCGACCATCTACGGCGGGGCGATATTCTACCCCATCGACCGGGCGCGGGAGCTGCTGCGCTTCTATGGCGACTGGGTGCGGACCGTGCCGGACGACCTGACGACGATGGTCGTCTTCCTCACGGCGCCCCCGATGCCGTTCATCCCGCCGGCGCTGCAGGGCACCCCGATGATCGCCGTGCCCATGTGCTACGCCGGGCCGCCTGACAACGGCGCGGCGGTAGTGCAGCCGCTCCGCGACTTCGCCACGCCGGCGGTGGACGTGGTCGGTCCCATGCCCTACCTCGCGCTGCAGACCATGTTCGATGCGGGTGCGCCGAGGGGGCTGCTGGCCTACTGGAAGACGGAGTACCTGCAGGCGCTGAGCGCCGACGCGATCGACACCCTGGTCCGGCACGCGGACCGGATGACCTCGCCGCTCACGCAGCTGCACATTCACCATCTGGGAGGCGCGGTGAGCCGGGCGGCGGCGGGCAGCACCGCCTTGAGCTATCGCGGCGCGCCGTTCGTCCTGAACGGCGTCGCCGGGTGGATGGACCCGGCGCAGACGGAGAGTGAAATCGCCTGGGCACGGGGTCTGGCCGAGGCGATCCGGCCGCTCGCGGCCGGTCCGCAGTACCTGAACTTCCTGGGCGATGAAGAGGATGGGCGGGTGCGCGCCGCCTACGGCGAGGACACCTACCGCCGTCTCGCGAGGCTCAAGGCAGCCTACGATCCCGAGAACTTCTTCCGGTTGAACCAGAACATTCGGCCGGGATGACCATGGGCTTGGTCCATGCGATGCGGGAGCCCTGGGCCATCAGCGCACCGCTGGCGCCCTGTCGCCGGATTGCGCTGACGCATGCCGCGCACTTCGGCCAGGAATTCAGCGGGCCTCGATGCTGACTACCCGGAATGGAGGACTCGAGCGGTGCCAGTACCGAAGGCGACAAACTGTCAGCGCGCCCGGCGACGGGCTCTTGCCGCTGGACATGGTCCGCTGAATATTGCGTCAGGTGTTTGGTCGGGGCGCCATGCCTGGCAGATGGGAGGTCGTGTGCCACGGTACCTGCGGGTTGTACTCCTGTGCGCCCTCCTTCCAGCCGGCATGGCCGGACAGACACCGCAGCCCGGAGATCCCGCTCCGGATTTCACCCTGCCCCTGCTGGGCGGCGGTGAGTTGCACCTGGCCGACACGCGCGACCACCCGGTGGTTCTCAACTTCTGGGCCACCTGGTGCAAACCCTGCAGTCAGGAGATGCCCGACCTTCTCAAGGCATCCTCGAGCGACTCAAGCGCCGGCCTGGTGCTCATCGCGGTGAACCTCAGCGACCAGGAAGATCGGAAGGACGTGCGCCGGTTTGTGACCCGGCTTGGTATGACCGGTCCCGTGCCGCTGGATGAGAAGGGAAAAGTGCGGCAGGCGTACGGGTTGACCGCCGTGCCTACCACGGTGTTCATCGGCCGTGACGGCAGGATCCAATCGATTGTTGCGGGGCCGGTGAGTCCGGCGGCGCTGCGGCGCGGGGTCGCCGGCATCCTGCGGCCGCTGTGATCGGATGAGAACGGTGGAAAGGGGGACGTCGATGAGCCAGAGGACCAGACAACTTCGCCGCGCCCTCGTGAGTGTCGCGGCTACTCTTGGCCTCCTGACCCTCGCTCCGGCCCAGCTGTTCGGCCAGGGGTGAATGCCGGTCCGCTACACGTCCCCCAGTTTGGGTGGACAGCGCGTGACCTATCTCCGGGCGGGAGAGTGGCAGGCAGGGGTGTCGCTGCGGTGGCTCGAGGCGAACCGCTTCTTCGTCGGCCACGACCAGAACCAGGCCCTCGCCCCCTTCGGGCACCCGATCGATCTGAATCTGACCTCGATCGATCTCAGCCTGACCTATGCACTCACCGATCGGTTGGCACTGGCGCTTGCCGTGCCTTACGTGCATGCCAGCGAACGGCGCACCTATCCCGACCTCCAGGCGCATCGGGCATCGGGCTCGGGGATCGGCGACCTGAATCTCACCGCCAACCTCTGGGTCGGCGACCCCACCCGGCATCCCCATGGCAACGTCTCCCTGGGGGTCGGCATCAAAGCCCCGACTGGCAGCAACCATCAGACCGATCGTTTCTTCACTCCCGCCGGCGTCTCGCAGCAGCCGGTAAACCAATCCATCCAGCCAGGCGATGGAGGCTGGGCGTTGCTGCTGCATGTCGAAGGGTTCCACCAGCTGTTTACGCGCGGGTTCGCCTACGGGTCCGCGTTCTACTCCGCGAGCCTCCGGGAGCACACCGACGTTCCTGCCCCGTGGCCCCCGTTCGTCCCCTGGGCCGTCCCGGACGTCTACACCGGCCGGCTGGGCGTTGCCTATGGTCTCATGCCCGAGGAAGGACTGGCGGTCAGTCTGGGAACCCGAATCGACGGCACCACCATGAAAGACCTGTTCGGCGGCGGCGATCGATACTCGCGTCACCCCGGGTGGGCGCTATCCCTCGAGCCGGGTCTGTCTTTCGCGCGGGGGCGGAACCAGTTCACGGCCAGTGTACCAGTCCGGATCGCCCAGAATTTCATGAGCAGCCTGGTGGATCAGCAGAACGGGCGCATCATCGGCGGGGACCTCGCGAATGCCGTGGTGTATTTCGGCTACGCGCGACGGTTCTGAGCCGGCCTGGTCCGGTCGACTTCGGAGCCAACCCAGCCTCCCGTAGTGCGCCGAGGTGGGGCGCGCCTGCGCACCCCACCCCGGCCTTCCACGCCTACTCGATCCGGCTCTCTCCGCCATTCATCCGGACACGCGGGCACCATCAGCCTGGACGCCATTCGGTGGCTGCATGACGTGAAGATCCCGCTGACGCTCGCGCTTCCCCAGATGGAGCTGGCGCGTCGAGCCTTGGCGCGGGCAACCAGTCGTGGAGCCGCGCGCAGCGGAATCTCAGGCGGCCGCGGCGTACTGGTGCGTGTGGGGACGGGTCCGAGTGGACTTCCGTGTGGCCGATCAGGGCCACGTCCCGGACCACTGGCGGACGTTTGGCCAACGCGTGTCCGCGTTGACGGGGAGCCCACGGCTCGCGATCAATCCGGCCAACGCACTCCTCAACTACCTCTATGCCATCCTGGAATCCGAGGCGCGTCTCGCCCTGCTCGGGGTGGGATGCGATCCCGGCGTGGGCATTCAGCATGCCGATCAGAAGGCGCATGATTCCATGGCCTGTGACGTTCGATGAAGAGACCTCGAAAGCACCACCGCGATAGCATTGCAGTAGAACGTTGACCCGTCGATCCAAGTCGGAGAAGCCAGCCGTAGCCCTCCTTGAAGCTCGGTGGAGGAGCTACGGCTTTGGTCTTTCACGGCGCGAGTGAACACAGCCCAGCCCCCTGTCTCTTATCCCGACTCCGTGTTGCATCGGCCGATCTTCGGTGTATATTCGGTATCCCAAACCGAAGCCCGTTGCCCCCGAGGTCCCCATGCCGCCCGTGCTCTCCCACCGCCCCCGCCCCTCACTCCAGCCGACCACCTATAACCCGCTGGTAGTCAACACGATCCGCGTCTGCCCCGAGTGCGCCGGCCCGGTGGTCCGGAACTCCGGCTGCATGCACTGCCGCCAGTGCGGCTGGGGGAAGTGCGGCTAGGGTTGGCGACGGCAGGCCGCCGTGAGCGTGCGTGTTTTGGGTACCGACCGAATCGCGACTGGCGCCCACCTTGGGGCGGACATTGCCCCGAGGCAGAGCATGCCGAAGCCCGTCGTACGGCGGCATCCGCTTCCCGGAGGACTTCATGTTCCGACTGACCGATCAGGAAGCGGCCCACTTGAGGTCACAATCTGTGACCTCAACCTCGGCGCATGGCGGTTCGATGCCATCCGCCAGCTCATGGAGCCGTCCCCGGACGAGCCTCGCCCCATAATCGGGTTTCGCTGAACGGGTGGGCAGGGTTGGTGATGGTGATGAGACGATCGAACGATTCAGCAATTGGAGGACCACGATGCCGGCCACCGCACAATTGGGGCTCCTCGAGAGAGCCCTTCACCCAACCACCCTCCCTCTCCTCGACGACGCGCGCCACCGCGGCACGACGTTCCACGAGGTGCCGGTCAAGGCGATCCTCAACTCCCCCGCCACCACCGGGATGGGGTTCTGGTCGCTCAACCCGTACGTGGGGTGCGAGTTCGGCTGCACCTACTGCT
>DASZPT010000301.1:0-2031 GCA_035549935.1 Gemmatimonadales bacterium | reverse complement strand
CGTCAAGCGTGGCCGGTGTCCCCCAGCTGCCGGAGCAGCTCCTTCGAGAGACTGTGGCCCCCGTCGAACCGTTCCGCCCGGGCACGGACGCCGTGCCGGGCCAGGGTGGCGGCGAGGGCCTCGAGGGAACCCTCCGGCGCGAGCGGGTCCCGGGTCCCGGCGACCAGCGTGACCTCCCGGCCCGTCATGCAGTCGGCCAGGCCGGGGATGGTGTCCTCCGGCGGCACGATGCCCCAGAGCACGAGGTGCCGAGGGACGATGGCGCCCGCGATCACCCAGCGTGCCGCCATGACCGCCCCCTGGGAGAAGCCGAGCAGATCCACGTCGGTCCCGCTCGCCAGTCCGGCACGTTCCGCCGCCAGCAGCCGGTCGAGATACCCCAGATGGTCGGCGAGGTCCCGGTCACGATCCTCCCGGGTGAGCCAGGTCGCGCCGACCAGGTCGCCATGGCGGCCGGTGCGCTCGGTCTCGAGGTAGAACCGCGAAAGAGCCTCCGGCACCACCACCCGCGTGCGCGGCCCCGCGAGGGGGCTCAGCAACCGGGCCAGGGATCGGGCCAGCATGGCGTAGCCGTGCAGCGCGATCCAGAGGTGGCGGGCCTCGGCGGGGGAGGCGCCGAGAGTGCAATAGCGGGCGGTCCGCGGCACGGTCAGATGCCGGGTGCCGATGGACCCGGGGCCGGCAGGGTTGTCAGTCATGTCCAATGCTAGGGGCGATGACTCGCAGGAGGGAGCCCGGCCCCTGCGGAGGGCCACGCCCGGTGATACATTCGCGGACATGGCCTGGCTCAACTACCACCATCTCCTCTATTTCTGGACCGTGGCGCGCGAAGGCAGCATTACCCGGGCCACCCAGAAGCTGCACCTGACGCAGCCCACGATCAGCGCGCAGATCAAGACGCTGGAGGATTCGCTGGGTGAGCGGCTGTTCACCCGGCAGGGGAGGAAACTGGTCCTGACCGACGTGGGCCAGGTGGTATTCGGCTATGCCGAGGAAATCTTCGGTCTCGGGCGCGAGCTCCAGGACGTCCTGGCCGGACGGCCGACGGGTCGGCCCACCAGGCTGCAGGTCGGCATCGCGGAGCAGGTGCCGAAGCTGATGGCGCATCGGCTTCTCGCCCCGGTGCTCTCGCTCCCCGACCCGCCACAGCTCATCTGCCGTGAGGACAAGATCGAGCGGCTGTTCGCGGACCTCTCGGCGCACGCGCTGGACGTGGTCCTCAGCGATACGCCCCTGTCCCACCAGGCGAAGGCGAAGGCATTCAATCACCTGCTGGGCGAAACCGGGGTCACGGTCTTCGGGACCGCGGCCCTGGTGGAGAAGTACCGGCGCGGCTTCCCGGCTTCGCTGGCGGACGCTCCGTTCCTTCTCCCGGCCGAGGGCACGACACTGCGCCGCTCCCTGGACGCGTGGTTCGAGCGGGAGCAGTGCGAGCCGCGGGTCGCGGGGGAATTCAGCGACAGCGCGTTGCTGAAGGCCTTCGGCCAGGGGGGACTGGGGCTCTTTGCCGCGCCCACCGTCATCTCGGGCGAGGTCCGGCGCCAGTTCGAGGTGAAGGCGTTGGGCGAACTGGAGGGGTTGCGGGAGTCGTTCTATGCGGTGACGGTGGAACGGCGACTCCGGCACCCGGCGGTGATTGCGATTTCGGAGGCCGCGCGGCAACGGCTGTTCGCCTGAGCCGCGCGGGGGCAGGACGGACGACGGGGCCCGTGGGTATCCACGGGCCCCGTCGGATTCGGGCCCCGGCTAGCGGGCCCGTTCGCGCGTGCGCTCGGCGGACGTGATCCCGAGCTTCTGGCCGATCGCGAGTTGCGCCTCCTGCACCGTACTCAGGGAGCGGTACATCTCCGCGAGGAGGAAGCGGGCCTCGGTACGGTTCGGCGCGGCGGCGCCGGACTCGGTCCGCAGCTTCGAGAGCTGTCCATCCGCCTTGGCGAGGCCGTCATTGATCGTGGTCACCTCGCCGGCGACCCTGGCGCGGGCCGTGGGGTCGAGCATCCCGGCCATATCGGTGAAGCTGCTCCGCGCCGC
>DASZPT010000300.1:0-2047 GCA_035549935.1 Gemmatimonadales bacterium | reverse complement strand
TCGGCCCGCTGCGCTGCTCCCAGAGCTGCAGGGCCTGCACCCCATTGGCCGCCACCAGCACGCTGTACCCCTCCCGCTCGAGCGCCTGCTGGATCAGGTTGCGCACCGACCCGTCGTCTTCCACGACCAGGATCCGCTCGGCGGCGTGACGCCGCGGCCGGCGCCCGGGCTCGGCCGCGTCGGCGTCCGCCGGCTCGGCGGCGAGAGGCAGCAGCACCTCGAAGGTGGTGCCGCGCCCCAGCCCGCTCTCCACCCGCATGCCCCCGCGGTGCTGCTGCACGATGCCGAAGACCGTCGCGAGGCCGAGCCCGGTGCCCTGCCCCGCGGCCTTGGTGGTGAAGAACGGCTCGAAGATGTGCGGCAGCACCTCGGGCGCGATCCCCGAGCCGGTATCGGTCACCCGGATGCAGGCATACCGGCCGGCCGGCGTCGGCGGCACCGCGGTGTTCGGCTCGGGGAGATCGACCAGTCCGGTCTCGATCACGAGCCGCCCTCCGCCCGGCATCGCGTCGCGCGCGTTCACCGCCAGGTTCATCAGGATCTGGTCGATCATCCCGGGATCGGCCCGGACGAACAGCGGCCCGGGATGGGGGCGGAGCTCCATGCGTACGTCCTCGCGGAGGACCCGCTGCAGCATCCGCGCGAGATGGGTCACCGCCTGGCTCAGGTCCAGGGTGCGCGACTGCATCACCTGCTTGCGGCTGAAGAGAAGCAGCTGCCGCGTGAGGTTGGCGCCCCGCTCCGCCGCCACCCGGATCTCCTCCAGCGCCTCGCGCAGCTCGGGTGAGACGTTCTCCTCGCTCGCGAGCGCGGCCTGCATCATGATCGCGCCCAGGATGTTGTTGAAGTCGTGCGCCACCCCGCCGGCCAGCTGGCCGATCGCCTCCATCTTCTGCACCTGCCGGAGCATCGCCTCGTTGGCGGCGAGCGAGCGCTCCACCTCCTCCTGGTGCTTCCGCGCCCGGAGCCGCTGGATGCCGAAGGCCAGTTCCTGCGCGATCTCGCTCAGGAGTGCCACTTCCTTCTCGTCGAAGACGCCCCGCTCGGCCGCATAGACCGAGAGCGCCCCGAACACCGCGCCATCGGCGTTGCAGAGCGGCAGCACGGCCGACGCGCCGTAGCCCCGCTCGAGCTGGGCGCTCCGCCAGGCACCGAGGCGCGGATCGGTGAGAATGTCCTCGCAGACGACCGGCTGTCCGGTGCGGATCGCCTGCCCGGTCGGACCCTGGCCCAGCGGACTGTCATCCCAGGTCACCCGCGCGGCCTGGAGGTAGCCGGCATCGTGCCCCGCGCTCGCGACGGGGGTGACCACCTTGCTTCCGGTCGGCTCGATGAATCCCACCCAGGCAAGGCGATATCCCGCCTGCTGCACCACCACCCGGCAGAAGTTCTGGAGCAGGGAGGGCTCGTCCCGCGCGGCACTCACCTCCTGCTTGCAGTCGCTCAGCGCCCGGAGTGCCCGGTTGGCGCGCGCCAGCGCCCGCTGCCGCGACGCCACCTGCTCCGCCATGAGGTTGAAGCTGACGGTGAGATCCTGGATCTCGCTCGGTCCCCCCGCCGACAGGGCGGGACCGCTCTCGCCCGCCGCCAGCCGCCGGGTGCCATCGGCCAGGCGCCGGAGCGGAACGGTCACCAGCGTGTGGAGCCCCGCCCAGGTGAGGAGGCAGAGCGCCAGCACCACCGCGCCCTGGATCAGCGATTCCCGGAAGGCGCGCTGCCGCGCGACGGTGGTCGGGGTGCGGAGGTCGTAGCTCAGGACCACCACGCCGGTACGGGTCGAGCGCAACTCGCCCGGCCCCGGCGGGACGCGATATGGGTAGGCCGCCGTGATGCTCGTGTCGGTGTAGAGAAACTCGCCCAGCACCGACTGGCGGAACGGAGACCCGCGCGCATAGTCCGGGCCCAGGATCCCGTCGAGCGGTCGCCCCACCAGGTCGGGGTCGGTGGAGAGCCGGATCGTGTCGCTCGGGTCGGCCACCAGCGCCACCTGGATGTCCGGCGTGCCCCCGAGCCCCGCGATCTCCATCTCGCTCGTGGCGCTGTCCCC
>DASZPT010000299.1:0-5596 GCA_035549935.1 Gemmatimonadales bacterium | reverse complement strand
GTCTCGACCAGCGGGATCACCGCCGAGGTGAGAAGACAGGCCGAGACGATCTGGGTCATCATCAGCCGCTCGACCCGGAAGCGCCGGGAGAAGGCGCCGGTCGCCACCATGTGGGCCGCGAAGCAGAGGGCGCAGAGGAGGGTGAGGAAGTCGCCGAGATTGACGCCGGCGCCGAGGCTCCCGGGGTGGGTGAGCAATGTCATGCCGGCGAGCGCGATCACGAGCCCGACCGTGGCGATCCGTTCCGGCAGGGTCCGGTAGACCAGCCAGACCACGAGCGGGACGAAGGGGATGTACAGCGCGGTGATGAAGCCCGAGCGACTCGCCGTTGTGAGGTTGAGCCCGATCGTCTG
Source organism: Gemmatimonadales bacterium (assembly GCA_035549935.1). Classification (GTDB taxonomy): domain Bacteria; phylum Gemmatimonadota; class Gemmatimonadetes; order Gemmatimonadales; family GWC2-71-9; genus JADJOM01. Next base: position 5,243 of record DASZPT010000299.1, on the reverse strand, counting down.
CGTGGCGAAGCCGAGCGAGAGGAGCAGCCCGAGGATCGCGCCGTGGCGCCACTCGTCGCGGGTGGTGCCGCGGAGTCCGGGGAGAACCAGCGCCGTCGCGAGCAGGAAGCGCGCGGCGGTGAAGGTCATCGGGGTGATGTCGCCGAGAGCGAGTTTGGCGAGCGGAAAGGCGGCGCCCCAGATGAGGCAGGTGGCCCACAGCGCGAGGACCGCCTGCCGGCGGGTCATCCCGCGAGGGCCGCGGCGGGGAGGAGGACCTCGCGGAGGTACCGGCCGGTGTGCGAGGCCTCGACCTGGGCCACGCTCTCCGGGGTGCCCTGCGCGATGATGCGGCCACCGCCGCTCCCCGCTTCGGGGCCGAGGTCGATCACCCAGTCGGCCCGCTTGATGACGTCGAGATGATGCTCGATGACGAGGACGGTGTGCCCGGCATCGACCAGGCGGTCCAGCACCTGGATCAGAACCCGCACGTCGTCGAGGTGGAGCCCGGTGGTGGGCTCGTCCAGGATGTAGAGCTTCCGTCCGCCCTTCTTCCCCGACTGCGCCAGCTCGCGCGCGATCTTGAGGCGCTGCGCCTCGCCGCCCGAGAGGGTGGTGGCGGGCTGCCCCAGCCGGAGGTAGCCGAGCCCGACCTGCTGCAGGTGCCAGAGGGCTTGTCCCAGCCGGGGCTGGTGGCGGAAGCGCCGGATCGCCTCGTCGACGGTGAACTGCAGCACGTCGGCGATGGAGTGCCCCTGGATCTTCACGTCCAGGACGTCGCGCCGGTACCGCGTGCCCCCGCAGGCCTCGCACGGGACGTACACGTCGGCGAGGAAGACCATCTCGACCATCACGGCGCCGGCGCCCTCGCAGGTCTCGCACCGTCCCCCCGCCATGTTGAAGGAGAAGGACGCGGCGGAGAGCTTGCGGCGCCGCGCCTCCGGCTGGGCGGCGTAGAGCTCGCGGATCTCGTCGAAGCCTTTCACATAGGTGATGGGATTGGACCGCGGCGTGCGCCCGATGGGCGACTGGTCGATCAGCAGGACATCCTGCAGCTGCTCGGCGCCGAGGAGCTCGCGCACGGCGCCCACGACCTCGCCAAGATGCTCCTTGGCCGAATGGCCGCCATGCAGCCGGCGCTCGAGCTGGCGGTAGAGGACATCGTGCACCAGCGTGCTCTTGCCGGAGCCGGAGACGCCGGTCACCGCGGTGAGGGCGCCGATCGGAATGTCGGCATCGACGTGCTGGAGGTTGTGGAGCGCGGCGCCGCGGAGTCGCAGCCAGGGGCCGAGGCGCCGGCGGGCGCTCGGGATCCCGATCCGTTTCCGGCCGGAGAGATACTGGCCGGTGAGGGTCTCGGTGGCCCCCTCCACCGGGCCCGCGTAGACGACGCGGCCGCCGTGCTCGCCGGCGCCGGGGCCGAGCTCGAGCATGAAATCGGCGTGGCGCATGGCGGCGGGATCGTGCTCCACCACCACGACGGTGTTGCCCTGGTTCCTGAGCCGCTCGAGCAGGCCGAGCAGGCGGTCGATGTCGCGGGGGTGGAGCCCGATCGACGGTTCGTCGAGCACATAGAGTGCATCGACCAGGTTGGAGCCGAGGGCGTTGGAGAGGGAGATCCGCTGGGCCTCGCCACCCGAGAGGGTACGGGTGAGCCGGTCCAGGGTGAGGTACCCGAGTCCGACGTCCCGCAGGAACCCGATCCGCGCCTCCAGCTGGTCGAGGATCAGCTGGCCCACCTCGCGCTCGAACGCCGTCAGCGGCAGGGCCGCGAGCCACTCGTGCAGCTGGTCGACGGGGCGGGCGGCGAGGGCGGCGATCGTCTCGTCGCCGACCCGGACGGCCAGGGCCTGGTCGTTGAGCCGGGTGCCGCTGCAGACGGGGCAGGTCTTCGCGAGCTGGTACTGCCGCAGGAAGACCCGGATGTACTGCTTGTAGCGCTTTTCCTCGAGACCCTTGAGGAACGGGAAGATCCCGACGTAGCGGCCATGCTTGCCGTGCAGCAGCTCGCGCTGGTCCTTCGCCTTGAGCCTGTTCCACGGCTTGTCGGGGTCGATGCCGAGCTTGAGGGCGGTGGTGTGGAGCAGCCGGCGCCGGGTCTCGTAGCGCGGCTTGGTCCAGGGATCGATGGCGCCGCCGGCGAGGGAGCGGGTGGGATCCGGGATGATGAGCGACTCGTCGTACTCGAGCACCGCGCCGAAGCCGTTGCAGCCGGCGCAGGCGCCGCGCGGGTTGTTGAACGAGAAGAGCGCCGGCGTGACCGTGACGGCCGGGGTGTCACAGCGGGAGCAGGCGGGCCGTTCGGTGAACCGGAGGCGGCCGCCGTCGTGGAGCACCACCGCGATGCCTTCGCCCTCGCCGAACGCCGACGCGAGGGCCTCGGTGAGGCGGTCGCGGCTACCGGCCCCGCCGCCCAGGCGGTCCACGATCACGAGGAGCTCGTGGGTCGCGGCCAGGTCGGTGTCCGGGGGAAGCTCCTCGAGGTGCCGGGGCTCGCCGTCGGCGAGGACGCGGACGAAGCCCAGGGCCCGGAGGTTCTCGACGATGGCGGCGTGGTGCTGACGCGCGGCGAGCGGCAGGGGGAACGCCACCTGGAGCCGGCCGGGCGCGGCGGCGAGGGTGTCGTCCGCGGCGGATTGCGGCGTGTCCCGGCGGACCGGCCCGCCACAGACGCGGCAGTGCTGGCGCCCGACGCGGGCCCAGAGGAGGCGGAGGTAGTCGTAGATCTCGGTCGCGGTGCCGACGGTGGAGCGACTCGAGACGGTCGGGTTCCGCTGCTCGATGGCGACCGACGGGGCGATGCCCTCGAGGCGATCGACCAGCGGCTTGGGCATCCGCTCGAGGAACTGCTTGGCGTAGGTCGAGAGCGACTCGATGTAGCGCCGCTGTCCCTCGGCGTAGAGGGTGTCGAAGGCGAGGGAACTCTTGCCGGACCCGCTGGGCCCGGTCACCACGACGAGCGACCGGTGGGGCAGCTCGACGGTGATGCCTTGGAGGTTGTGCTGGCGGGCGTTGACGATCCGGATGGTACGGTCGGCCATGGGGGAAGAATAAACCCGGCCGGCTGGTTACATTGCGGCCTGTCATGGCCTCCGTCCTCACCCCCCGGGTACTCCTCCGCGGCTTCTTCGTTTTCGTCGGCATTTCCATCCTGGGGTATGTCGGCGTCCTGATCTACGGGGACAACCTCCCGGCATTCATCGAGGCGGCGGGGCACATCCACTGGCAGTGGGTGCTGGTGGGTCTTGGCCTCGCGTCGATGGACTGGTTCGGGGGCGGGCTCAGGAACTGGGTGCTGGTCCGCCACGTGCATCCCAACCCGCCGGTGGGCGGGATGATCCTCTCGGGCGGGATGGGGGCCTGGGCCGCCTATCTCACGCCGCTCAACTCGGGCGCGGGCCCGATGATGATCTACGCGATGCGTCGGGCGGGCGTGCCGCTGCCGGTCGCCGTGACGACGACGCTGATGTCGTTCATCGCGACGGTGCTCTTCTTCGCGCTTGCCGGTCCGCTCGCGATCGCCTTCGGCGCGGGGAAGTCGCTGGGCCACCACGGGAACGTCCTGGGCCTCACCCTCTACGATCTCTTCATCGGGAGCCTCGGCCTCTTCGTGGGGATCGGCGTGGTGCTGGTGATCGTGATCGTCTTCCCCGGCCTCGCGCGGGACGGGCTCCACAAGCTCGCGGTGCGCCTCTCGAAGCGGAGCACGCGGGTGGCGGACCGGATCGAGGGGCTCACCCGGGGCATCGACGAGGCCCACCAGAGCGTCCTTGCCTTCAACAGCCCGCGGGGCTGGCTGGCCCTCCTCTGGGCGACGATCCTCTCGGGCCCGTCCCACGCCAACAAGCTGCTCGCCGGGTACGTCGCGCTCCGCGCGGTGGGAATCCACGCGCACTTCGTCGACGTGCTGCTGGTCCAGACGCTCATCACCTTCCTGCTCTACTTCGCTCCGACGCCGGGCGCGTCGGGGATCGCCGAGCTGCTCTCGACCGCGGTCATGTCCTCGGTGTACCTGCCGAGGGAACTGGGGCCGCTCTACACCCTGATCTGGCGCTCGATCCTCTCGTACTTCACCCTCGCATTCGGCTTCGTGGTCTTCTCGCGCTGGGTGCACGGCCGTTTCAAGCAGCAGCGGGGGCTCGACGAGGAAGACCCGGGACCGGAAGCCGCGGAGGCGGCCTCATGAGCGACCCGGCGCTGGAGCCGGACGAGAAGGGTTACGACGCCGCGCTGATGCGGCGTCTGCTGCGTTACGTCACCCCCTATCGCGGCACCGCGGCCGCCGCGCTCCTGCTCCTGCTCGCCACCGCGGGGCTCACCCTGGTGGGGCCGGCGCTCACTCAGCGGGCGCTCGACGTGGCGATCCCGGCGGGCAACGTCGGGCTCCTCCGGACCCTGGCCCTCCTCTTCCTGGGCTCGCTCCTGCTCGAGTTCCTGTGCGACTACGGGCAGGCCTACCTCACGGCATGGATGGGGCAGCGGGTGATGGCCGACCTCCGGCTCAGCGTCTTCACCCACCTGCAGCGGCTCAGCGTGAGCTTCTTCGACCGCAACCCGGTGGGGCGGCTCATGACCCGGGTGACGTCGGATGTCGAGACGCTGAACGAGCTCTTCTCCTCCGGTGTGGTCACCGTCTTCGGCGACCTGTTCACGCTGATCGCCATCGTGGTGAACATGCTGCTCGTGGACTGGCGGCTCGCGCTGGTGGCGTTCGCGGTGATCCCGCTGATGTTCCTCGCCGCGATCACCTTCCGGCGGCACGTGCGGGAATCGTTCAGCGAGATCCGGGTGCGGGTGGCCCGGCTCAACGCCTTCCTGCAGGAGCACCTCACGGGGATCCGGGTGGTGCAGCTCTTCGGGCGGGAGGCGGCGGAGGCGAAGGCCTTCGCGCAGGTCAACGACGACCACCTGCGGGCCCATCTCCGGTCGATCACGGTCTACGCGGTCTTCTTCCCGGTGGTGGAGTTCCTGACCAGCGTGGCGCTGGCCCTGCTGCTCTGGCGTGGTGGGGCGCGGGTCCTCGATGGCACGCTCACGGTCGGGGTCCTCGCCGCGTTCATCCAGCTGACCCGGCGGTTCTTCCAGCCGTTGCAGGACCTGTCGGAGAAGTACAACCTGCTCCAGAGCGCGATGGCGTCGTCGGAGCGGATTTTCCGCCTCCTTGATACCGAGCCCACCGTGAAGCCGCCGGTGAGCCCCCGGCCGCTGCCGTCGCCGGTGCGGGGGGAGGTGGTGTTCGAGGATGTGTGGTTCAGGTACGCGGT
>DASZPT010000298.1:0-11041 GCA_035549935.1 Gemmatimonadales bacterium | reverse complement strand
GGTCGGGAGTCGGGGGGGGCGGGAGTCGGGAGTCGGGGGGCACGACGAGCGGGGAGCGGCGGGTGTGGGCTGGGCGTTTGGAGGTGGGGCGCGGAGGGAGCGAGGAGCGGGGAGCGGGGGGTGTGAGGAGCGAGCCGTAAGTGAGCGGTGGCCCGATTGAGGGCCATCCTGGAGAGCGAACTTGAGGCCCGCGACGAACGCCCCCCGCTTCCCGCTCCCCGCTTCACGCTCCCCGCGCCGCGCTCCGCTCTTCGCGCGTTACGCGGCCTCGCCCGCCAGCTCCCGCAGTCGCTCGAGCAGCCGCACCATCGCCCACGTATCCCGCTCGCAGTACGCCAGCAGGTCCCGCCGCAGCTGGTCGCGGTCCCGCACCTTGTGCGCCACGAACAGCAGCCGCGCGATCTCCACGCTCGCCACCTGCCCGTCCACGATCGCGAGGTCGTCGTAGGTCAGGTCCGGCACCAGCGGGTTCAGCACCTTCTTGATGCTGAAGCTCCCCTCGAACCGCGGGTGATAGACCTGCTGCTGAATCACCGGCAGCAGGTCGATCAGCTTCTCCTCGAGCTCCTCCAGCTCGGGCGCGAGGTGCGGCAGCCAGCCCGCCAGCTCCCGGATCCGGGTCCGCTCGAACGCGCTGTACATCACGATCCGCTCCGCCCCACGGGTGGCCTCGAGGAGCTCCCGCGCCAGCTCCTCCCGCGGGTCGTGCGGTCCCTCGGCGAGGTAGGCCCGGTGGCTGTACCCGCCCGGCGCCTCCGGCGCCACCTCGTGGTAGCTGAACTGCACCACCACCTGTCGCCAGGGCCCCACGTCGTCCCAGACCGGGATCGCCCGGCCGATCGTCTCGAAATCGAGGAAGCCGAGCCGGCCGCTGAAGGGCGCCAGCGCGCGGGCCAGCCCCGGCTCCACCACCATCCGGTCCTGCGCCAGCGCCCGCTGCTGGCGGCGCTGGGTCTCGTTGAGACGCACCTTCGACGGCAGGTCGAGGATCCGGTGTACGCCCTGCTGGACCAGCCCCCACTTCTGCGCCTTGTACATCCGGTGGAGGGTCCAGACGTGGTGCGGGTCGACCGGGAAGCAGCGGTCCCAGAACGGGCACTCCCGCTCGATCATCCAGCAGTGGGTCCCCACCGGGACCGCGGGCAGGCCACCGTCGAGCGCGGCGATCTGCTCCGCGATCATCCCGGGGATCTGTGCCTGCAGCGCCTCCGCCTCGATGGTGACATCGGTATGGCTGAAGAGATCGCCATGGTCGGGGTGACGGAAGTCGCTGTTGAGGTGCATCAGCTCCACCCGCCGGATGTCGAGCCCCGCCTGGCGAGCCACCCAGAGCTGGATGGCCACGTCGGGGATGTGCTCGTCCTTCCGTTTCGAGCTCGACTTGACCTCGATCAGCGTGAATCCCTCGTCCCGGCGGGCCAGGATGTCGATCGCCACGTAGACCCGGCCCTCCACGAACGTGGCCTCGAAGACCGCCGGGGCGCCCGACGCGAGGGCCTCGCGGGTGGCGCGGACCCGGTCAGGGTGATCGTGCGGAAGGTCGATCAGCGTGCCACCGGGGAACCGGGTCCGGGCGAGTGCCCCGACCTCCGCCCCCTGGTCGAAGCGGTCCTGGAGGACGACGTCCACCTGCAGCTCCGGCGCCTCGGGTTCGTGCACCCGGAGCCAGAGCTGCTTGTGGCACTGCCATCCCGCGACGAATCTGGACTTGGAGAGGTTGGAGCCCATGTGTAAGGCGGCGTGGCGTGTTGTGGCCCTTCGAGCGGTCACAATCTAGTCGGACGTTGCGGTCTCGGTCGCCTTACGCGGCGCTGACGGAGATCTGACGCCGCCACCCCATCTTGTCGGCCCCTGACACGAGACGCGATGGGTCGACGCAGGCGGATGCGGAATGGTGCCCACGACACCCGGCTGTACCTGCCCCACTACGGGCCCAGGCGCCGGCGTCCGGGCCGGTATGACCTGTGGATCGTGCTGCTCTGGCTGGGAGCGCTGGTGGGGTGTGGTGCCATCGTCTGGCTCGAGCTCAGCGTCCCGGCCCCGGCGGAGGCGCCGCGTCGCGCGCGCTAGGAACCCGACTCAACTCGGCGCCACCGTCGCCGTGGTCAGCGACTCGACCGCGTCCAGCACCTCGTCCCGATGGAACGGTTTGGCGAGGAGCCGGTGCCGGGGATCCTCCCGGGTGAGCGCCTCGAGGTGTTCGCTCGCGAAGCCGCTCAGGTAGAGCACCGGGAGGGCCGCCCGGTTCTCGCGAAGGCGTGCGGCGAGCGCGGGCCCGCTCATGCCGGGCATCACCACATCGGTGACGAGGAGATCGAACTCGCCCCGCCGCGCCTGGAACAGGGCGAGTGCCTCGTCGCCGTGCCTGGCCTCCTGCAGGACGTACCCCGCCTCCTCCAGCGTCCGGCGCAGCACCCGCCTGATCGACTCGTCATCCTCCACCAGCAGCACGCGCAGCCGCCGCTGCCCCGGGATCGACCGGCGCCGCTCCGCGGGCCGCGCGGTGCCCGGCTCCGGGCTCGCGCTCGTGGCCGGCAGCCGGATGCGGAAGGTCGTCCCCTCGCCCTCGCGGCTCTCCACGGCGATCGTTCCCCCCGCCCGCTGCACGATGTCGTGCACGGTCGCGAGCCCGAGCCCGGTGCCCTTGCCGGGCTCCTTGGTGGTGAAGAACGGCTCGAAGATCCGCGACCGCACCTCGGCGGACATCCCCTGGCCGGTGTCGCTCACTTCGATCGTCACCGCCCCCCGGGGCATCCCTTCCGACGGCGGCTCCCGCCAGGTGCGCATGAGGAGCCGCCCCCCCTGCGGCATCGCGTCGCGCGCGTTCACCGCCAGGTTGAGCAGGATCTGATTGAGCTGCCCCGGATCGATCAGCACCGGGCAGGGCTCCTCGCTCGGCACCACGACGATCGCGACGTCCGCGCCGACCAGGCGGCTCAGCAGCTTCTCGAGCTCGCGGATCCCCTGGGTCACGTCGACCTGGCGGGGGATGATGATCTGCTGCCGGCTGATCGTGAGAAGCTGCCCGGTGAGTCCCGCCGCCCGGTCCACCGCCCGCTTGAGGTCGAGCAGCTCGTCGGTGGCGCCGGCGGGCAGGGTGTAGTCCCACTCGAGCGCCTCGGCGCAACCCAGAATCGCGGTCAGGATGTTGTTGAAGTCGTGGGCGACGCCGCCGGCGAGGCGCCCCACCGTCTCGAGCTTCTGGGACTGGAGGAAGTCGAGCTCCAGCTTCTTCTGCTCGGTGATGTCGAGCATGATACCGTTGAACACCTGACGGCCATCCGGAAGCCGGGACGGGATCGCCGCGCCCCGGAGCCAGAGGGTGCCGCGAGTGGGATGCTGAAGCCGGAAGTCCTGCCGCCAGGGCGTGCCCTCCGTCCGCGCCCGCTGGGTCGAGGCCGTGAAGGCCTCGCGGTCATCGGGGTGGATCCGCTCGACCAGCGGCTCGTTGCTCCGGGCCAGCTCCTCGGGCGTGAGGCCGAAGTAGTCCACCGAGCGCGCGCTGGCGTACAGGTAGCGGCCATAGCTGTGGCCGGCCGTCGCCTCGAACTGGTAGACCACCCCGGGCACCGTCGCCGCGATCAGGTCGAATCGTTCCTGCTGGGCCCGGAGCCGCTGCTCCGCTTCGTGCGCCTCGGTGACGTCCAGGACCGAGATCGCCACCGCCTCGATCTCGCCATCACTTCCACGAATCGGTTCTCCCGAGGTCTCGATGATGCGCCACGGCCCGTCGGGCCGGCGGAAGCGGTAGCGGGGCAGGGTGACCCGCCGGCCGGCCCGAAGCACGGTGGGGAAGGGGCCCTCGCTCGGCGGGAGCGGGACGCCGTCCAGCGTCTCCCGCCCGAACAGCTCGCCGCCGTAGTCCACGCCCCGCCGGTCTCCTTCCTTGAGGCCGATGAGGTCGCCGGCGCGCTGGTTGGCGTAGAGCACGACGCCATTCACGTCCAGCGTCACCACCGCCGCCGGACTCGTCTCCAGCACGTGCCTGAGCAGGTCGCTGTTGATCCGGGCCTTGCCCCCTTCCAGCTCCGCCCTCCGCCGGGCGGACTCGGCTTGGACCCGTGCCCGGGTGAGCGCGAACCAGACGGCGTCGAGTCCCGCAAGGAAGACCAGGTACAGCAGGGTATAGTCGACCTCGACCGTGCTGCCGATCCGCCAGCTGTGGTATGGCGTGATGAAGAGATAGAAGGCGAGCACCGAGAGGCCGGCCTGATTGGCCAGGGCCAGCCACCAGGGTCCGAGCACCAGGGACGCCAGCGAGAGCATCGCGGCGAGCAGGTAGGGCCGGTCCCGCCAGAAGCTCTCGAACGAGAGCATGACCCCGGCACCGGCCACCGCCAGGGCCAGTTGGGCCGCGATCCTCCACCGGGACTGGAGCCGTGCCGCGCTCCCGGAGAGGGCTGGCGCTGGTCGGTCGGACGTAGGGTCCTCGGACGGCGGGAGAGTCAGGGGGTACTCTCGGGAAGCTAACCGGGCCGGTCCCGGGCGGAAGATCCGCCTGGGCCGGTGTCAGGCTTCCGCAAAGGGCGGGGCGACAGCATGATCCTGTCACCTTCAACCGCAGACGCGCCGTGTCCACTCCTCGGCTCCGCACCGTCATCGTCGATGATCACGCCGAGCTGGCCCGCCAGGTCGCCCGCCGCATTGCCGATCTCATCACCGAGCGGAACCGGGCCGGCCGCGCCACGGTGCTCGGGCTTGCCACCGGCTCCACCCCGATCGGCGTCTATCGCGAGCTGATCCGCCTCCATCGGGAGACGGGCCTCGGCTTCGAGCGGGTCGTGACCTTCAATCTCGACGAGTATTACCCGATGGCGCCGGGGAGTCTCCACTCCTACCACCGCTTCATGTGGGAGAACTTCTTCGACGCGATCGACATCCGGCGGGAGAACGTCCATATCCCCCGGGGGGACGTTCCCCGCGACGCCGTCGCCGCGGAGTGCGCCGCCTACGAGGCGGCCATCCGGGCCGCGGGCGGCATCGACCTGCAGCTCCTCGGTATCGGCAAGACCGGACACATCGGCTTCAACGAACCCGGTTCCGGCGGCGACAGCCGGACCCGCCGGATCTCCCTCGATCCCATCACCCGGAAGGATGCCGCTGCCGACTTCTTCGGCGAGGACAACGTCCCCCGCGAGGCGATCACGATGGGCGTGGGGACGATCCTCGAGGCGCGCGAGATCCTGATCCTCGCCACCGGCGAGCACAAGGCCGAGATCATCCGCCGGGCGGTGGAAGGGGAGGTCGATCTCGAGGTCGCGGCCACTTTTCTCCAGCGACACCCGAATACCACCTGCTACATCGACCGCGCCGCGGCGGCCCTGCTCGCGCCGGTGGCCACCCCCTGGCTGCTGGACGAGGTCGACTGGACGCCGGAACTCACGCTCCGGGCCGTGGTCTGGGTCTCCCACGTCACCGGCAAGGCGATCCTCAAGCTGACCCAGCGCGACTACGCCGAGCACTCGCTCTCCTCCCTCGTGGCGCGGCACGAGTCCGCCGGGGCGCTCAACGGGCTCGTCTTCAACGCGCTCGGGGCGAAGATTCGCGGCCGGAGCAAACTGCCCCGCGGGCAGCGGGTGATCTGCTTCTCTCCCCACCCCGATGACGACGTGATCTCGGCCGGCGGACTCCTCCGCAAGCTGGCCCAGAACGGCAACGAGATCCGGGTGGCCTACATGACCAGCGGCAACATCGCCGTCTTCGATCACGACGTGCGGCGCCACCTCGATTTCCTCCGCCGCCTCTCCCGCGAGTGGCGCCTCGCCGAGCCCGCGGTCCGCGAGATCGCGGCGAAGGTCGAGCGGCATCTCGCCGCCAAGGCCCCCGGCGAGGTGGACATCGCCGAGGTCCTCGACCTCAAGCGCCTGATCCGCGAATCCGAGGCGGTGAGCGGCCTCGGCGTACTTGGCATTCCGGCTGACGCGGCGCGGTTCCTCGACCTGCCGTTCTACCAGACCGGCCGGGTGCGGAAGGATCCCGTCGGCCCCGCCGATGTCGCGATCGTGAAGGGGCTCCTCGCGGAATTCGAACCGGAGCTGGTGCTTGTGGCCGGCGACCTCTCCGACCCGCATGGCACCCACCGGATGTGCAAGGAAGTGATCGAGCAGGCGCTGGCGGAGCTGGCGCGGGAACGGCCCGGTGCGGCGCCACCGGAGGTGTGGCTCTACCGCGGGGCCTGGCAGGAGTGGCCGGTCACCGAGGCGACCTGGCTGGTGCCGCTGTCACAGGAGGAGCTGCGCCTCAAGATCCAGGCGATCTTCAAGCACCAGTCCCAGAAGGACACCGCCCCGTTCCCGGGGCAGGACGAGCGCGAGTTCTGGCAGCGGGTGGAGGCCCGCAACAAGGGCACCGCCGACGAGCTCAACCGCCTGGGGCTCGCGGAGTACTTTGCGATGGAGGCGTACGTGGTGGCAGCACCCCGCCCAGCCGGCTGACGACGCCCGGGTAGCGCGGGTCCTCCCGGAGCGGGTCGAACACCGGCTCGAAGAAGTTCTCCGGCAGGAGCGCGTCCCGCTCGGCGATGCCCTTGTCCAGCATGGCGAAGGCGCGGTCCAGCTGGCCCAGACTGGCGTAGCCGGCCGCGAAGACGAACGGCGGGATGTACTCCCGGGTCGCCTCGCGGTTGAGCGTGTCGAGGATCGCCCGGGCCTGTGGCCGGTCCCCGGCCCCCACCAGGGCAGCGACGAGGGTCCCGTACCCGTGACTCCCCGAGCCTCCTCCGGCGAGCGAGACCCGGGCGTCCCTCAGCGCCTCGGCGTAGCGGCGCTGCTGCAGCCGGACCTGGGCCCGCACGAAGATCGCCTGTGAGAACGACGGGTCCAGCCGGAGCACCTCGCCCAGGACCGAGTCCGCCGCCGCCGGCCGCCGGAGGGCGTTGAGGATCCAGGCCTCTTCGGTGGGAATGATGCGCGAGAGCGGGTCGAGCTCTCGTGCACGCCGCATTTCGCGGAGCGCATCCTCGAGCCGGTTCCGCCCGGCGAGGAAATCGGCGTACCAGTGGTGGGCCGTCGGATAGGTCGAGTCCGCCGCGAGCGCCCGGTGGAACGCCTCCTCCGCGTCGGCCCAGTTCCACTCATAGAGCATGGTCCCGTATGCCAGCGAGGTGTAGGCCTCGGCGCTCCGGCCGTCGAGCGCGATGGCCCGGAGTGCCGCGGCCCTCGCGCCGGGCCAGGCTTCCTTCGGATCGACCCGCGCGTAGAGCGGCAGCAGGAGCCGCGCGTCGGCGAGACCGGCCCAGGCCCGGGCCATCGAGGAGTCCCGCGCCACCGCCGCCTCGAAGAGCCGGGTGGCCTCGGGCAGCGTCGCCTCCGACCGCTGGCTCAGCGCAAAGCGCCCCTTGAGGTACAGATCGTAGGCCTCGAGGTCGCCGGTGGGCCGCTGCCGGAGGGCGGAGTCGACCTCCGACGCGAGCCGCACCTGGAGTGCCGCCCCGATCGCCCGCGCGATCTCCTCCTGCACCTCGAAGACGTCGGCCAGGTCCCGGTCGTAGGTCTCCGACCACAACTCGTAGCCGTCGCGGGCGTTGACCAGCTGGGCGCTCACCTTGATCCGGTTCCCGCTCCGCCGGACCGATCCTTCGAGCACCGTGCCGACGTTGAGCCGTCGCCCGACCTCGCGGACATCGACCCCGGCGGCCTTGAACTGGAAGGCGGAGGAGCGCGCCGCGACCCGGAGCCCGGGGATCTTCGCGAGGACCGTCGTGAGCTCCTCCGCCAGTCCCTCGCTGAACCAGGCGTTCGAGTGCTCCGAGCTCAGGTCGAGGAAGGGCAGCACCGCGGTGGAGTGGGCGACCGCCGGATCCGGCGCCACGAGCCGGCCGCGCAGGAGGGCGTAGCCGCCGAGGGCCAGGACCACCACCGCCGCCGCCGCGGCGAGGACCGGGCGCATCCCCACCCGGGGCCGGGCCGTCGCCCCCGCGAGCGGCTTGCCGCGCCAGAGGAGATCGAGATCCTTCCCCATCGCGTCCATCGTGGCGTAGCGATGATCGGGGTTCGGCGCGAGCGCCTTCTGGAGCAGCACGTCCACACCGGCCGGGACATCCTCCCGTCGGGGCCGCACCCGCGGCACCGGGTCACTCAGCGCCAGCGCAAAGGCGGCGAGCGCGCCGGCGCCGAAGGGCCGCTCGCCCACCAGCATCTCGAACAGCACCACGCCGAGACTGTAGACATCGGTGCGGCCGTCCACGTCCGCCACGCCCGCCCGCTGCTCCGGACTCATGTAGGCCGGCGTGCCGGGGGAGAAGCCCGTCTGCGTGAGGGTCGGCTCGCCGGTCGCCGTGCCGCTCACCGCCCGCGCAATACCGAAATCGGCGACCAGCACGCTCCCGTCCTTCGCGAGCAGCAGGTTGGCGGGCTTGATGTCGCGGTGGATCACCCCCTGCTGGTGGGCATAGGTGAGCGCGAGGGCGGCCTCGCGCGCGATCCGGAGCGCCTCCTCCACCGGGAGGGTCCCCTCCCGGGCGAGACGGGCCTCGAGCGACTCGCCCTCGATGAACGGCATGGCGAACCAGAGCTGGTCGCCGGTGACACCGGAGTCGTAGACCGAGCAGATGTGCGGATGGGTGAGCCGCGCCGCCAGCCGGATCTCCCGCACGAAGCGGTCGGATCCGATCTCGGCGGCGAGGTCCGGATCGAGCAGCTTGAGCGCCACCAGGCGCTGGTGGCGCAGGTCCCGCGCGAGATAGACCGCGGCCATCCCGCCATGCCCGAGCTCCCGCTCGATGACGTACCGATCGGCGAGCTGCCGCCGGAACTCCTCCGAGAAGGTCACGTCATCCCCAGAGCGGGCGTGCCACCAGGATCCCGGTCGCCCGGCGGATCGCGGCGACGTACTCGGGGACCGTGCTCCGGGTGACCTCGACCACCCCACCCGAGAGCGGCGCATGGAGCACCCGCATCACCCCGTCCCCGTCGCGGTACGCCATCGCGGCATGGGTCACATCGAGCCCCGGGATCGAGGTGGCGAAAGCCAGGATGTCGCCGGTTTCGAGCCGGTCGGTCACCTGCGCCACCTGGCTCGTCGGGACCTCCCAGCGCGTCTCCCCGTCGAGCCGGCGTTCCATTTCCGCGATGTCGCGGAAGACCGTATCGTCGGCAAGGGCGGGATAACTCTGGCGGTGCTCGGTCATGAAGCGGAGCGGACGCCGGTCCTCGATGCCGTCCAGGTCCCGCCCGAGGTCGCGGACCAGTCCCCGGCGCTCGCCGTCCCGGATCCACTCGCTGAAGTAGTGGAGCCGGGAGGCATAGCCCCCGCGGCGCCCGCCCCGGTAGCGCATCCGCTCGATCGCCGCGCCGAACCGCTCCCAGCTGATCTCTCCCGGCAGCGCGCTCCGGGCGACCCCGAGGCACGACTCCACCAGCGTGACGCAGTCGAACGCGGTGAGCGAGAGGGTGAGCGGCTCGATGGAGGAGGGGGTTCCGCCGGCGGTGAGGTAGGTGTCGAGCGTGCCCGGCACGTACGGTGTGCCGCGCGCCAACTCACCCACGCGCACCGAGGCCGCGCCCGCCGGGCGATCCGCCCGCGCCAGGCCCGCGCCTCGGAGCGCGCCGGCCCACGCCGTGAGCCGCTCGTGGTCGGGATCGTGGGCGACGGGAGGCGCCCCCGACGGACGGCAGAGACCGGCCACCGCGACCGAGAGGGCCGCGGTACCGATGAACTCCCGGCGCGAGAGCGGGGTGCCCCGGCTCAGGGATGCGCTCCTCGCCCCGGCACGGGGGCGTGGACCGCCTCGCGGAGTGCTGTCATCGCGTCGGTGAGCTGGCGGTCCGACAGGTACGGCGCCGGACCGAAACGCAGGACATCACCCCTGGCATCGGTCAGCACCCCGCGCTCGTGGAGCGCCTGCGCCAGCTCGTTCGCGCGCGGCGCCCGAAGCGCCAGGAACCCGCCGATCTCGGCGAGCGGGACCGCGGTGTCACGCCGGACGGTCGCGGGGTCGAGGCCCAGGGCATCGAAGCGCTCGGCCAGCACCCCGATCTGGTGCTGGCTCACCTCGCGGAGGAGGGCAGGGGTCAGCGACTGCTCGCCGAAGTAGCGGAAGACGCGCGCGGCACGATAGTGACTCGCCGGGTCGTACGTCGCCCCGGCGAAGCGGTCGCCGCCGGTCCCGTAGGCGGTGCGTCCTTCCCGCTCCCGCGAGGCGAGGGCGGTGAACTCGCTGAACCACCCGGTGATGACGGGGCGGAGATCGCAGTCGGGGGGCAACCGGAGGAAGCAGTTGCCCTCGCCGAGCTGGCAGTACTTGTAGCCGCCACCCACGATGTAGACATCGCTCAGGCCCTGCTCGGCCACCGCGAACGGGACCACGTTGAGGGCGTGGTAGACGTCGACCAGGAAGACGGCGCCGTGCCGCCGGCAGGCGGCCGCCACGGCCCCAAGTCCCCGGGCAATCCGCCCCGAGTCGAAGAACACCGCAGACATGATGACGAGGGCGGTGCGGTCGGTCACCGCCCGGGCCACCCGCTCGCTCACCGACTCGAGTGGCTCCTCCGCCACCCGGACGATCTCGATCCCTTCCTCGGCCAGCCGGTCGCATTGGCGGCGGACGGTGTGGAACTCGCCGTCGGTCGTCACGATCCGGGGACGGGTCCCAAGGGGCAGCGCCGAGAGCAGCCGCACGACCAGCTCGTGCGTGTTCGGCGCCAGCGCAATGGCCGCCTCCGGTTCTCCCAGGAGCCGCGCAAATCCCGCCCGAACCTCCCCGGCCCGTTCGAATGCCCGGCCCCACTTGTCGTCGACCAGCTCCGCCGCATCGCGCCACGCATCGGCCTGCGCCTCGAACCCCACATCGGGCCAGGCCTGGTGCGAATGCCCGGTGAGCAGGAGCCGCTCCGCGACACGGAACTGACTGTAATGCGGTGCCAGGGCGTTGGGGGTCGCGTAGAGAGTGGCGGGGTTCACTGGGTCGGGGGGTGGGCTCAGGGTCAGGGGCTTCGGGTCAGGGGCTTCGGGTCCGCGTGGCCGAGGTCGAGGGAGCGCGGGGCGGGGTGGTCGGGACCGGAGCGGCGTAAGTGAGCGGGTCCCGATTGAGGGCCGTCATGCG
>DASZPT010000297.1:0-4385 GCA_035549935.1 Gemmatimonadales bacterium | reverse complement strand
CTCCGACGCGGAGGTCCGCATGGCCTCGGCGCAGGCACTGGGCTCGCTCGAGGACAAGCGGGCGGTGCCGGGACTCGTCGCGCTGCTCAAGGACGGCAACCGGGAAGTCCGCCAGTCGGCACTGAGCGCGCTGCACTCGATGCCCGAGGGCGTGCCGGACGACGCGGTGCTCTCGGCCATGAACGACTCCGATCCGGAGGTCCGGGAGGCGGCGATGTCGCTCGCGCTCAACCGGATTTCCAGCCGCGAGGACGACGAGGCGGCGCCCGATCCGCGCTACATCGCGGCCTTCACCCGTCTCCTGGGCGACGCCTCCGCCGATACCCGGCAGCAGGCGGTCGAGGCGCTCGGCAATTGCCGTCTCAAGGAAGCGCCCGCGGGGCTCCTCGGCGCGGCGAAGGACAAGAACGCCGACGTGCGCCAGGCGGTGGCCGAGGCGCTGGGCTCGATCGGCGACCCGCGCGCCGTCCCGACTCTCAAGGAGCTGCTGGCCGACGGCAACGCCGACGTGCGCGAGGGCGCGGTGAGCGCGCTGGGCGAGATCCGGGACCGCACCGCGCTCGAGGCGCTGGTGGGTGCGCTCAAGTCGTCCGACCCGGCGGTGCGCCGTTCCGCCGCCGAAGCGCTGGGCCAGCGGGGAGACTGAACCATGCGCGCCCTTCGACTGCTGACGGTCGCGGCCGGGCTGATCCCGGTCGCCCTCGTGGGACAGGTCCCGGCGACCCCGGCCGCCCCACCGGCGCCGCCGGCGCGTCCCGCGCTGGCGCCGAGAGCTTTCGCCTTCAGCGGCCCGAGGATGCACTTCCGCCCGCCGCGGCCTCCCCGTCCTTTCCGGGCGCCCAGGGCGCCGCACATCCACTTTCATCGGTTCGATCAGGGCCAGAGCGGCCCGGACTCGGCCGGCGTCGCGGCGCTGCTCGGCTCGCTCGCCCGGACCGACGGCTCGGTCTGCGAGCTCGCGGTCGACATGCTGGGCAACGGTTGGGGATGGGGGGGACGCGGGCAGGTGAACGCACTGCGGGACCAGGGCGAGGCCGTGCGGGCCCAGCGCTCGACGCTGCAGTACCCGGTGCGTGATCCGCGGGCCTTTCCCCTCCTCGCCGCCTCGCTGGGACGGAGCGAGCCCTGCGTGCGCCGGGCGTCAGCCCGCCTGCTCGGCGGGAGCGATGCGCCTGCCGCGGCGCGGGTCCTGGTGGATGGGCTCAAGCACAGCGATCCGCGGGTCCGCGAGGCGGCGGCGCTCGGTCTCGGCATCGGCGAGGACTCGACCGGGTACGAGCCGTTGCTCCAGGCGCTGGGGGACCGTGATCCCGAGGTCGTGCGGATGGCCGCATGGGCCGTGGGCGAGTACGAGAATCCCGGCGCGATCCCCGCGCTGGTGCGCCTTCTCGGGCGCGCGGAGCCGGGGATCCGGGCCGCGTCGGCCGGCGCACTCGGCGACATCGAGGATCCGGCGGCCACCCGGCCGCTCCTGCCCCTGCTGCGTGACCGCGACGCGCTGGTCCGGGAGACCACCGCGGAGGCGCTCGGAAGCCTCGAGGACAGCACGGCGACCGCGGCCCTGATCGACGCGCTCGGAGACAAGGATGCGCGGGTGCGGCTGGCGGTGGTGCAGGCGCTGGGCTCGCTCGAGGACCGCCGCGCGACGCAGCCGCTGATCGCCATGCTCCGGGACGGTGACGCGGGGGTGCGTGGGGCCGCCGCCGCGGCGCTCGGCTCACTCGAGGACCCCGCGGCGCTCGACGGGCTCGCCCGGGCCATTGGGGACACCGAGCGGGAGGTCCGGCTTCAGGCGATCGAAGCGGTCGGGTCGCTGGACGAAGTCCACAAGGCGCCGGCGCAGCTCCTCGCGGCGCTCAAGGACGGCGACCGCGAGGTCCAGCACGCGGCGATCGAGGCCGCGGGGCGGATCGGCGACCCCGCCGCGGTGTCCGCGCTGGCGGGGCTCATCCGGAGTGAATCGGTCGAGACCCGCCGCGCGGCGGTGGAGGCGCTCGCCAATGTGGAGGACGAGACGGTGACGCCCTACCTCGTCCAGGCGATGAAGGACAAGGACCCGGAGGTGCGGCGCCGCGCCGCCGAGGCGCTGGGCGACCGCTAGCAGCCGGGGCTGGCGTAGCTGTAGTCGGTGCTGGTCGCCATGTCGTGGCTGCTGAAGTAGGTGCAGTTGCCGTCCCCGCCGATGAAGGTGTGACCGTCGCGCGAGTAGGCCGACCAGTTCTTCTGGTTCTTCTGCCGCGCGATGGCCACCAGGTTCCCCCAGACGGGACCGCCCTCGGGTCCGAAGTTCCCCTGCCCATCCACCCACCAGCGGCCCCGCTGGACCTGCACGATCTGCATCAGCCCCTGCACATCCGCCCAGGGCAGTTCCCGGCCGTTGATGAACACGCCGGTGTTCCCCGCCGAGGCGTCGGCCCGGAGGGGGCCGCCGAAGGGGAGCCCGGCCGCGATCCAGCCCGCCGTCGGACCGCCCTCCAGTCCCCACGCGCCGGAGACGCGATCATACCAGTAGTTCCCGTCGGGGATGCGGGTATTCCAGCGCTGCTCGTAGGCCAAGAGGTCGGCCGGGGCGATCGTCACCCGGTTGACCGACACGTGGCGCGCCGGTGCCGCCGGCGCCTGGGCCAGGGCGGGTGCGGCTCCCGCGACCAGGGCCAGCATCAGGGCGTTGCTTGTCAGGCGCATGGACTCCTCCTCTCGCTCGGGTAGCGTCATCTTGGTATAGTACGCGTCAACCATGGCTTCCTTCCCACCCTCGCCGTTCGTGGGCACCGACTGGCTGGCCGGCCAGCTGGGCCGCCGGGACCTGGTGATCCTGGACACCTCCTGGTACCTGCCGCTGACCGGACGTTCGGGGCGGGAGGAGTACCGTTCCGGGCACATCCCGGGGGCGGTCTTCTTCGATATCGACCTGGCCAGCGCGCCGGACACGCCGCTGCCCCACATGCTTCCCTCCGAGGAGGCGTTCGCGGCCTATGTCGGCGGACTCGGGGTCGGCGTGGCTTCAGAGGTGGTCGTGTATGACGGTTCGGGGGCCAACCTGAGCGCGGCGCGGGTGTGGTGGATGTTCCGGGCCTTCGGTCATGAGCGGGTCGCGATCCTCGATGGCGGTCTCGGGAAGTGGAAGGGGGAGGGGCGGCCGCTCGAATCGGGGGAGCGTCAGCCGATCCCGATGAGCTTCAGCGTCCGTCTCGAGCGCTCACTCCTCCGGGACCGGGGCGAGGTCGAGCGCGCGCTCGCGAGCGGATCGGCCCAGCTGCTCGATGCCCGCGCGGCGGGGCGCTTCAGCGGCAGCGAACCCGAGCCGCGGCCGGGGCTCCGTTCCGGCCACATGCCGGGCGCGCTCAACCTCCCCTTCACCGAGCTGGTGCATCCCGACGGGACCGCCCTCACGCCGGCGGAGACCCGTGCGCGGCTGCGCGCCGCGGGAATCACCTTCGACCGGCCGGTCATCGCGAGTTGTGGCTCGGGGGTGTCCGCCTGCAATCTCCTGCTGGCGCTCTACCGGGTGGGGCACCGCGACGCTTTCCTCTATGACGGCGCCTGGACCGAGTGGGCATCGGCCGGGATGCCGGTCTCCACGGGGCCGTCCCGCTGATGCGGCCGCGGGTCACCTCCGTCCTCGCCGGCGCCGGCGGCGTCACCGCGCTGCTCGGGCTGGTGGTGATGGCGGGCTGGCATCTCGGGATCGACCGGATCACCTCGGTGATTCCCCGGCTCGATCCGATGGCCTACACCACCGCGCTCGCCTTCGCGCTGCTCGGGGTGGCGCTCCTCGCGCTGGGGCGGGGCTGGACCCGCCTGGCCACGGCAACGGCGATCCTGGTCCTGCTGCACGGGCTCGCGACGCTGGTGCAGCATGCGTCGGATCAGCCCGGTCTCTTCGAGCGCGTCCTGCCCACGCTGGACCGCGCCGGCGCGGGGCCGGGGTCGCCCAACGCCGGCCTCTCGTTCCTCCTCTGCGGGCTGGCGGTGGTCGTGCTGGCGCCAGGCCGGCTTCTCCTCACCCGCCTCTCGGGCGCGATGCTCGGCGCGGCGGTGCTGATAATCTCCGCCGTCGACCTGCTGGCCTACCTGGTTGCGGTGAACGGGCACCAGGGCAGCTTCCTGCTGCCGCAGATGGCGGTGCACACCGCGGCGGGACTGCTGGTGGCCGGGAGCGCGCTGCTCTACACGGGGTGGCATCTGCCCCGCGGGCTCCACGAGCGGCCCGTGGTGCATCTCGGGTTCTGGGCGGCGTGCATCGTCTTTGTCCTGAGCGTCCTGCTGGCGCAGCTGCTCCGCTCGCATGAGCGGGCACAGATCCGGGAGATGGTCAAGCTCGCCACGCGGGGCGTGGCGGATCAGCTGGACCGGACCCTGGCGGAGCGGAGCCGCGCGGCCCT
>DASZPT010000296.1:0-8631 GCA_035549935.1 Gemmatimonadales bacterium | reverse complement strand
CCGGGAGCAGCTATGAACGTTTTCTCGCGGCGAACATCTTCCAACCGCTCGGCATGACGAGCACGGCGAGCCTTCCCGATGACACGATCGTCCCCGGACGGGTCCGGGGCTTCATTCCGGGACCACCCCCATTCGGCGTGATCCCGGCTCCGTGGAGCGACCATTCATTCGATCTTGGGAGTGGGTCGCTTGTCTCGACCGTCCGTGACCTGCGACGCTGGGCACTCGCCGTGCTCAGCGACCGGCTCTACCGTCGATCATCCTTCCCATACCCGTATGGCTGGGGGCGACTGGGCTCGGACCAGAAGGCAGGAATCGAGCAGACCGGACTGGGGAACGGCTTCACGGCGAGCCTCGCCATCTGGTGGGCCGATTCCCTCCAGATCATCGTGCTCGGGAACATCGAATCAGCGCAGTGGGGACGATGGAGTGCGGACCTGGCGTCGATCGCCCGGGGTGTGGCGGTTCCGGTGCCCAGCAGGCGCGTGGAGGTTACCCTCCCGGAGGGAGTCGTGGCGTGCTATGCCGGCCGATACGAAACTGCGGATCACCGGGTCGAGATCCGCGAGCGGGGCGGGAGCCTCTGGGCCTTCCTGGATGACTGGCCGATCCCGAAGTACCTGGCGCCGGTCGGGCGAAGCGTGTTCGAACTCCGCTCTGACTTCGGCCGACTCGACTTCGACACGACGGGGGCCGCCCCGTCGACCAGGATGGTCTGGATCTTCGGGCCGGATGCACGGACAGCGTACACTCGCGTCGTGCCATGACCCATGTCCGTCGTCGCCTTCCTCGCACCTTCCTCCTGACTCGGCAAGGCGCACGGGCGAACCGACGGGGTGACCTACGGAGGACGATAGGAACTCCCCGCCCTCACGTCGCTTCCGGGGGGATCCCGAGGCGCCGCGCGAGATAGGTCAGGCAGGCCTCCAGGGTGGAGGGCTCGCCGTAGTCCGCCTCCGGGACCTCGACGCCGACCGCCTCGTGGAGCGCGACCACGAAATTGATTCGATGAGCGGGACCCCGGGGTCAAGCGGCTGATCGCGATGGTCGTCGAGGCCGCGCACGCGGCCCATCGCCCGGTCGGCATCTGCGGCCAGGCCCCGAGCGACTACCCCGAGTTCGCCGAGTACCTGGCCGGTCTCGGCATCGACTCGATGTCGCTCAACCCCGACGCCCTGCTCGGCGTCGCCGCCCGTCGGCGGCATGGATGGGGATATCGTAGAGGAGCACGGCGAGCCACCGGGGAGAGGTATGGAGGAATATAGGGAGGGCCGCGCGGCGGCGACTCAGCGCCACCCCCGCAGGCGGCGCACGAAATCGTCCAGCAGGAGGAACTTCTCGTACACCGGGACGCCCTTTCGCTTGTGCCCCAGTTCCGCGAACAGCTCCCGCAGGCGCGCCCGGCGGGTGACATAGAACCGGAAGGTCTCGGCAAAGTCCTCCTGGGGATGCTTGGCCGCGTAGACACTCACGTGATCCACCGGATTGATCGCCACGCGGCGGCGCTGGAAGTAGACCCAGGTGTCGTCCATTCCGCGGTAGGCCTTGTCCACGTGGCCGAACGTTCGCTTGAAGCGCGGGGTTCGGGTCCAGGCCCAGTGGTGATAGAGAAAGCTGTGCCCCAACTCGTGGGCGATGAGACCCACGAGCAGGGTCCAGGGAATCTCGTCCCGGCGCCGCTTGCCCACGACGTATCGCTGCTCGATCTCGACGATCTTCGGATAGCGCGGGTCCACACCCGAGATTCCCGGGCGCAGCAGGACGCGGTACCCCCAATCGCGCACGCGCGACACGAGGAGCAGCCGGCGCACGCGGGTGAGGGCCCGGGGAATCAGGTCCCGCCCGGTCGCATCGTGGCCGCACCAGGGGCAGGTGTTCATCCAGTCGTCAACGCCCCGGGCGCACCGGGGGCAGTCGCCTTCGAACCGGTCGTCCTCGTTCCAGTGCTGGGCCCGCCCGCACCAGGGGCACCAGGACATCGGGTACTGCACGCCGCCGCCACAGCCCCAATCGCACCGGGCATCGAAGCGGAAGCCCTTGGGGGCGCGCAGCGGTTCCTCGCTCGAGGCCCCCGGCTCGTGGATGTCGGCCCCGCACCAGGGGCACCAGGAGAAGCGGTCGGAGACCATCCAGCCGCAGCGGTAGCACTCCGCCCCGGTTTCCCGCCGCACGTCGCCCCAGCGCTGCGCCCGGCTGCACGCCGGGCAGTAGGACCAGTAGCGCTGCAGCGCATGGCCGCAGACGCAGCGGGTCTCCGGTACGGGAAACGGTTCGCGCCGCCTATGCCGGGTCATGCCGGGCCATCGCCTCGTCGACGATCCGCTGAATGAACCGGACATAGGTCATCCCCGCCTTCTCCGCCGCGTTAGCCATGTCGTGTCCCCAGGAAATGAACGGGTTGGCATTGGCTTCGATGAACCAGACCTCTCCCACCGGGGTGAGCCGCACGTCCATGCGGGCGTAGTCCCGGAGCCAGAGGGCCCGGTAGGCCCGCCGGCAGACCTCCTCCAGCCGGTTGCGGGCCGCCGCGGCGATCCGGCGGGCGAAGACGTTCTTGATCCCGCGGCGCTCCCGATAGCTCTCGTCCCACTTGGCGCTCCGGGTCGCGAAGCGCTCCTCGGGGGGGATCGCCTTGTCGAAGATCATTTCCGTGACCGGGAGCAGCTCGAGGCTCTCTCCGTTCCCCAGCATGCTGACGTACAGCTCCCGCCCCTCGACGTACTCCTCGGCGATTGCCGGCTGCTGGAAGCGCTCGTGCACGAACGCCACCCGTTCGGCCAGGGCCCCGGCGTCCTTCACCACGGAGGCCTGGGCGATCCCCAGCGACGCATCCGACTGCAGCGGCTTGATGATGAGGGGGAAGCCCAAGTCGGGGGGGAGCGCCACCCGCTCTCCCGGACGGAAGGTCACGAACCCGGGCACCCGGATGCCGTCCCACGCGAGCACCTTCTTGCTCATCGCCTTGTTGCGCGTCACGAGGAGGCCGAGCGGGCCCGACCCGGTGTAGGGCCAGTCACCGGACTCGAGGAAGGCGGGAAAGAGGTAGTCGAGGCCGGCGTCGCCGCGGAAGGACTCCGCGGCATTGAAGACGAGGTCGGGATGAAACTCCTCGAGCTGCTGGATCAGCCCGGACAGCTCGTTGCGGGCGCCCAGCAGCCGCACCTCGTGCCCCAGCTCCAGGAGGGCGTTGCCCACCTGGTATTCCATCTCGGGCTCCTCCTGGTCCCACGCCGCCACCTCCTTCCGCATCTGGCGCTCGTGGTCCTCGGGGCTCCAGCTGGCGTAGGGACTATCGAAAACGACGGCGATCTTCACGGCGGCCCATGGAGGAATGGGACACGCACTACTTCTCCTCCGTGGAGCCGGGTCCGCCGGGGCGCGGCGGTGCGACCGGCGTATCCGCCGGAGTCCCCCGGCTCAGCCCGGGGACTTCCCGCCGGCGTTCGGCGAGGGCCTCCAGCCCGTCCACGATCGCCCGCATGGCCTGGGCGGGCGTCACCTGCGGGTGATCGGCGAGAAAGGCGTCCAGTCCGCGGCCATCCCGGAAACAGGCGATCAATTCCCACAACGGCACGCGGGTGCCGCGGATCACCGGCACCGCGTCCACGAGTCCCGACGAATAGTTCTTCGGATCCTGCCCCGTGCTCACCTGTTCCTCCTCTCCGTGGGTGGCCGGAGACGTCCAGCCACCCCTCACTCGTAAACGCGAAGGGCCCGGCGCACAAGGGCCGGTGCCTCACGCTCCTTCGCCGGCGATCCCGAGGCGCCGAGCGAGATACGTCAGACAGGCCTCCAGCGTGGAGAGCTCGCCGTAGTCCGCCTCCGGGACGTCGACGCCGACCGCCTCGTGGAGCGCGACCACGAAATTGATGAAGTCCATGGAGTCGATGTCGAGCTCCTCCCGGAGCGGCGCCGTCGGCCTGATCGCGGCCGGGTCGGCCTCGGGGACGACGCTCACCAGCGCGTCGAGGACGGCGGTACGCAGCTCTTCCCGTGTCATAGACGCTCCGGCGACTGAAGCAGCTGGCTGACGGCGGCCAGGAACGCCGCGCCCTGGCGCCCGTCCGAGGCCCGATGATCCGCGGCCAGTGAGGCGGTGAGGACCGGGCGCACGCCGACCGCGCCGGCGACCGCCCAGGGCCGCTCGACGATGGCGCCGAACCCGACCACGGCGGTCTGGGGCGGGTAGATGACACCCAGCACCGTGTCGGCGCCGCGTTCCCCCAGGCTGGTGACGGTGATCGTCCCGTCGGCGAGGTCCGAGCTCCGGAGATTGCCGCTGCGGGCCCGCTGGACCGCGTCGCGAAGGTCACGCATCAACTCGGGCAGGGAGCGGCGGTCCACCTGGTGGAGCGCCGGCACGACGAGGCCACCGCCGCGCAGGTAGGTCGCGACACCGACATTGATCTCCCCCGCAGGAATGACGCGGTCGTTCTCCCACCGGGCATTGAGCTCGGGGTACTCCCGCAGTGCGAGCGCGGTCGCCTTGAGAAGCAGCACCGCGGGCAGGAGTCGTTCGGTGGGCGAGTGGCCGGCGTTCCATTCGGCGAGCCAGGCCTGGGCCACGCCGAAGTCCAGCGTGGTGGCGAGGTAGAAGTGCGGAATCTCCCGCTTCGACCGGGCCATGGCGGCGGCGATGGCGCGCCGCATGCGATCCTGGCGTCCCTCCGCGACCGGAGCGGCCGCTTCCGCGACCGGAGTGGCCGCCTCCACATCCTGTACCCGTATCGCGCCGCCGGGGCCGGAACCCCGGATGGCCGTGAGGTCCACACCCCGCTCCGCCGCGAGGCGGCGGGCCAGCGGCGAGACCCGCACCCGCTTCTCGGACGCCGGGAGCGACGGCTCGGCCCGGGCCGGAGCTTGGGTCGGGGCCGGGGCCGGGGCCGGCGGAGCCGCCGGGGGAGCGGCGGAAACCGTCCCGGGCTCCTCGGCGGCGCGAATCAGGGCCAGCACCGCGCCCACCGGGACCTTCTCTCCTTCGCCGACCACGACGCGCTCGAGGACCCCGTCCTCGAAGGCCTCGATGTCGATCTCGCCCTTGTCGGTGTCCACCGCGGCGATGATGTCGCCCCGATGCACCTGGTCACCGGGATGCTTGTACCACTCGGTCAGCGTCCCGGCCACCATGTCGGCGCCCAGCGAGGGCATCCGGAATTCACCCATGGGTCGCGCTCTCGCGTGGCCTCGTCATCGCCGGGCTCCCGCGGTTGCGCCCACGAGGTCGCGCGCCGCGGCGCAGATGCGCTCCGCGTCCGGCAGGGCCGCGTCCTCCAGGTGCTTGGGATAGGGGATCGGCACCTCCACGCTGCAGACCCGGGCGACCGGGGCATCCAGCTCGTAGAACGCCCCTTCCATGATCCGTGCGCTCACCTCCGCGGCGAGGCTCCCGCTCCGCCATCCCTCGTCCACCAGCACGGCCCGGTGGGTTCGGCGCACCGACGAGAGGATCGTCTCCCCGTCGAGGGGGCGGAGACTCCTGAGGTCGATGACCTCCGCTTCGATCCCGTCTCCCGCCAGCCGTTCGGCCGCGGCGAGCGTCTTCCCCACCGATCCGCCATGGGCGATGAGCGTGAGGTCGCGCCCCGCTCGCCGGATGCAGGCGGAGAAGAGCGGGAGCGGGCCGGGCTCGTCGCCCACCTCACCCTCTTCCGGATAGAGGATCGCGTGCTCGAAGATCACGACCGGGTCGGGCTCCCGGAGCGCCGCGGGAAGCATCCAGCGGGCGTCGTGCGGGGTGGCCGGTGCCACGACCTTGATCCCCGGCACGTGGGCATACCATCCCTCCAGGCTGTGCGAGTGCTGCGCCGCCACCTGCCGGCCGGCGCCGGTCGCCATGCGGATGACCAGCGGCACGCTGAGCTGGCCTCCCGACATGTGGCGGAGGGTGGCGGCGCCGTTGACGATCTGGTCCAGCGCCAGCAGGCTGAAATTCACCGTCATGACCTCGACGATCGGCCGCAGGCCGCCCAGGGCGGCCCCGATCCCCGCCCCCACGAACCCGGATTCCGAAAGCGGCGTATCGCGGACCCGGTCGGGACCGAACTGCTCCAGCAGCCCCTTGCTCGCGGCGTAGGCGCCGCCATAGCGCCCGACGTCCTCGCCCATGAGAAAGACTCTCGGGTCCGACGCCAGCGCCTGGGTCAGTCCGGTGCGCACCGCCTCACGGTACGTCAGGCGCATTGCCGGCCTCCGTGTAGACATCTTTCGCCAGGTCCTCGACCGGCTCCCAGCCTCCGGCCTCGGCGAATGCGACCGCCGCCTCGGTTGCCGAATGTGCGGACCGATCGAGTTGCTCGATCTCTCCTTCGCCGAGCACGCCTTCCCGGGCCAGCCGGTCCGTGAAGAGGGTGATCGGGTCCCGCCGCTTCCACTCGTCCACCTCGGCCCGGTCGCGGTACAGCTCGGGGTCGTACATGGAGTGGGCCCGGAACCGGTAGGTGCGGCACTCGAGCAGGAACGGCTCGCCGCCGGAGCGGATCCGCGCGACGGCCGCCCGGACCGCGTCGGCCACCGCCGTCACGTCCATGCCGTCGACCGCAGCCGAGGCGATCCGGTAGGCGACTCCTTTCCGGCTGATGTCGGTCTCGGCCTGGTGGCGGGCGAGCGCGGTCCCCATGGCGTAGTAGTTGTTCTCGCACAGGAACAGCACCGGCAGCTTCCAGAGGGCGGCGAGATTGAGCGATTCGTGGAACTCCCCCTCCGCGACCGCGCCGTCGCCGAAGAAGCAGGCGGTGATGGCGGGCCGGTGCTGCATGCGGTCGGCCAGCGCGAGACCCACCGCCAGGGGCAGGCCCCCCGCCACGATCGCATTGCCGCCGAAGAAGCGCCGGCCCGCGTCGAAGATGTGCATCGAGCCGCCCCGCCCCCGGCTCGAGCCGTTCGCCTTGCCGAACAGCTCGGCCATGACGGCGCCGGGCGGGAGCCCCCGCACCAGCGCATGGCCGTGCTCGCGATAGGTCGAGACGATATTGTCGTCGGCGGCGAGCGCACCCACCGCTCCGACCGACACCGCCTCCTCGCCGATGCTCAGGTGGAGGAAGCCGCGGATCTTCCCCGCGCTGTAGAGCTCCGCCGCCTTCTCCTCGAACCGCCGGATCAGCAGCATCTGGCCGAGCCAGGTGCGGGCCGTCGCCTGGTCGGGCACGGGCGGCGCCGCCGCGGTCGCCTCAGCGGGGACCATGGGCAGGCTCCTCCAGGGTCGAGAGATCGCCTTCGGGCAGTCCCAGCTCACGCGCCTTGAGCAGCCGCCGCATGATCTTTCCGCTGCGGGTGCGCGGAATCACCGGGAGGAAGGTGATCTCCTTGGGGGCCACCACCGCGCCGAGCCGGGTCCGGGCGAAGGCCAGCAGGTCCCGCCGCAGGGGCTCGCCCGGCGTGAATCCCTCCTTGAGCGCGACGAAGGCCTTCACCAGCTCGCCGGCCACCGGATCGGGCATGCCGATGACGCCCGCTTCCGCGACGGCGGGATGCTCCAGCAGGGCGCTCTCGACCTCGAAGGGGCCGATGAGGTGGCCCATCGTCTTGATGACGTCGTCGGCGCGACCGACGAACCAGAAGTAGCCGTCGGCGTCCCGCCGGGCGAGGTCGCCGGTGAAGTACAGGCCGCCGGCGAAGCACCGGGCGTAGCGCTCCGGCTCGTTCCAGTAGGCGCGGAACATCGAGGGCCATCCTGGCCGCAGGGCCAGCTCGCCGACCGCGTCGGGGCCGGTGAGTTCCTCCACCCCGCCCCCGGCGGTGCGGCGCGCGATCGTCGCCTCGATCCCCGGCAGCGGCCGGCCCATCGAGCCGGGCCGGACCTCCATGGCGGCGAAGTTGGCGATCATGATCCCGCCGGTCTCGGTCTGCCACCAGTTGTCGTGGAAGCAGCGGCCGAACACCTCCTGGCTCCAGACGACCGCCTCGGGATTGAGCGGCTCTCCCACGCTGGCGAGGAAGCGGAGGGCGGAGAGGTCGTACGCGCGGGCGAGATCGGCGCCGGCCTTCATCAGCATCCGGATCGCGGTCGGCGCGGTATACCACACCGTCACCCGCTCCGCGGCGAGGAGCTGGTACCACCGCCGGGCGTCGAAGTCCGCCTCATCGAGCAGGCAGGTGACGCCATTGCTGAGCGGGGCGATGACGCCGTACGAGATGCCGGTCACCCACCCTGGATCGGCGGTGCACCAGAAGATGTCCCCGGGGCGGAGGTCGAGGGCCAGCCGGCCGGTGACGTGGTGCGCCACCACGGCTTCATGGACGTGCAGCGCGCCTTTCGGCGTCCCGGTCGTTCCGCTGGTGAAGTGGATGATGGCCGGTGTCTCGGGCGGCGTCGGGCGGATGACGAATTCGTCGCTGGCCCGTTCCATCAGGTCGGACCAGGCCTGGACATCGCCCTGCCCAGGCCGCGCCCCGATCACGATCACGTGCTCCAGCGCAGGGAGCGCCGCCCGGCTCGCCGCCACCTTGCGCCGGTAGAGCGCCTCGGTCGTGACCAGCACGCGGGCCTGGCATTTCTCCAGCCGGGTGCGGACCGGCTCCGGACCGAAGGCGGAAAACAGCGGACCGAACACCGCTCCCTGCTTCCAGGCGCCGAGGGCGGCGATGTGCAGCTCCGGGACCCGTCCGAGCAGCGTCATCACCCGGTCACCCGGC
>DASZPT010000295.1:0-1919 GCA_035549935.1 Gemmatimonadales bacterium | reverse complement strand
TCGTAGAGTTCATCCGCCTCGGCGTGGCTGTTCCCCACCGCCATCAGGCCCACCTTCCCGTACTGCGACACTGCCCCGATCAGGTGGAAGAGCACCCCCGACTCCCGCGACTGGTCGAAGCCGAGCCGGTTGATCGTGACGATCTCCACGAGGTCCTCGGGCAGGAGGCCGCGGTAGCGGGGCGACTGGAGGGAATCGGTCGACCGGTAGAACTTGGCCCGTCCGCTGGCGGAGAGATACTGGCCAGTGGTTTCGTCGAGTTCGCCGCCGGTGAGCAGGCGGAGGGCCAGGAAGGGATGAGTGGTGCCGCCCAGCCGCAGGTTGATCTCAAGCGCCAGAGTCCGCCACGCATCGGCGGGGCCATCCCGCGCCACGACGAAGTCGACGCCGAAGCGGCTCACCACGCCCCGGCGCGCGAGCACCTCCCCGACCTGCTGGCCGGCGCGCTGCACATCCATCCGGTAGTCATCGGCCGCGGGGAACCGGCACCCTTCGTAGACCTGGCTCTCCACGCCGCCGAGGATCTGGTCGTGGGTCGAGATCGGGATCACCTCGCCGTGCGGCCCACACCTGAGCTGCGCGCTGGGCGAGCGGACCTCCGACCCCTCCACGTACTCCTCCACGATGCCGCCCTGCCGCGCGAACTCCTCGAGGAAGGGCTCGGCGGTCTCCCCGGGGGCGACGCAGCGCATCCGGTAGAGTTCCCGGACCAGCGCGTTCTGGTCCCGCGATGGGGGATACGTGATGATCGCGTTTCCCTCGCCCGAGAACCCGCTGTTGTGCTTGAGGACCGCCCGGCGGAGCCCGGGGCGGCGGCGGCGGAGTTCACCGAGGGACTTGATGAGGTCGACCTCGTCGCGCAGGTCCTCGAACCCCTCGGGCAGCGGAACCTCCGCTTCCCGGAACACCTTCCGTCCGGCCGACTTGGTCCCCAGCCACGCGAGTTCCGGGTCGACCCCGTTGAGGGGAATCCCGAGCAGCACCGCGAGCCGCCGTTCGAGGGGCGTCGCGTTGAAGACGCTGAGATAGGCGCTGCCCGCGTCCTTGATGGCACAGCGGATCCGCTCGATCAGCCGGGGCCGCTCGAGGACCTTCTGGGTCAGCGGCCGGGGCGAGGCATCGTGCGCCGAGAGCATCGTGAGCCGGCTGCGGGCATGACTGGACGGGACTCCGGTGAGGAGCTGCAGCACATAGTCGACGATCATCGGGTGCACCGGCTGCGAGGTCACGTAGACCACGTGCGCCCGGGGATTGCGGAGCCGGATCAGGAGGTAGAGAAGGCGTTCCTCGTAGAAGCTGGCGCCTTCGAGCCGGCGGAGGCCGCCCTCATCGAGGGTGAGGGACGGCACGACCACCGTGGTACAAGCCGCGGAGCTGTCTGCCACCAGCAGGTCCCACACCCGGGCGAGCCGGGGCTTGAGCCGCTCGAACGCGGCGAGCTCCTCTTCGAGCGACAGCTGGCTGGCAAACGGCGGATGGGGGATCACTTCGAGTCCCTGCGACCGGTTCTGCTCCACAGTACCAGTCGAAGGAGGGAGGGCGAATGAGGCGGGCGTGAAGCGAGCTTCAGGGACGGACAAGGGAGAAGGGTGGGGGAGGTTCCCCCACCCTTCTCCCTTCTCCCTGCGTCCCCCTCACGCTACGGCGTGAACTTCTCCTGCTTCGGCTCCACCTTCATGATCCAAAGCCCGCTGTTGATGTCCGGTACGTACATGATCCCGTTCTTGACCACCACGCCCCAGGCGAAGGGCACCCGCGCCTTCGCACCCATCGAGTCGGCGGTGAAGATCCAGGAGATCTCGCGGCCCTGGCGCAGCAGGTCGCCCTTGAGCTCACCCGAAATGTCGAGCACGCGCGCCCCGCCCTGGTAGTTGCCGAGGTAGAGGGTATCACCGACCACCCAGACGTTGTGCACCCCG
>DASZPT010000294.1:0-20844 GCA_035549935.1 Gemmatimonadales bacterium | reverse complement strand
GAGGGCGTGGCGCTCAACGACGCGGCGATGGGCCAGCCGGTCCGGATGCGGACCACCGGGCGGATCGGCGTGATGGCCGGTACCGCGGTGGCGCCGGGTGAAGCGAGGATGGAATGACCCCGATGCGTGGACTCCCGATCTCTCTCGTGCTGCTGGTGGCGGTCCGGGGCCTCGCGGCCCAGAACGCGCCGGCCGCGCCTTCGACGACCGCCGCGGCGCCCGCGGCCACCCCGCCGGCGGTGCAGGCGGCCCCCGCGGTGGTGCGCGCCGGCTGGTTCAGCGACAAGCGCCCGCTCCGCGTCGGGGACCTCGTCATGATCGTCGTGGACGAAGCGGTGAACAGCCGCGAGAGCCAGACCGAGAATGCCAGCAAGTCGCGGGGCCAGCAGATGGGCCTCAACCTGACCGTGGGTGAGGCGGTGAAGATCGGTCCCCAGAAGGGATTCGAAAGCGGTCTCTCCAACGACTCCAAGGCGACCGGCGTGGCCAACCGCACCGGCGGCCTCACCGCGACGATCAGCGTCCGCGTGGTCTCGATCGAGCCCAGCGGGATCGCGAAGCTCAAGGGCGAGAAGACCGTGGGCGTCGACGGCCGCAACCAGGTCATCCAGGTCGAAGGAGTGGTGCGCCCCGAGGACGTCAACAGCGACAACTCCGTCTACTCGAGCCGCATTGCCGAATCGGTCATCACTTACAAGGGGAAGAAGATCGGTCCCGGCAAGGGTATCCTCGGCGGGATTCTTTCGATCTTCTGGCCATAGACCATGTGTGAATCCGAGAAGGCGGCCGGCCGCCTGGTCCCCATCATCGCGGCGCTGCTGCTCCACGCGTTCCTGCCGGCCGCGGCCAGCGCCCAGGCCACCGAACGCGTCGGCGACCTCGTCACCACCAGCGGCAACGTGCCGCGGCGGCTCATCGGGTACAGCCTGGTGGTCGGCCTCGACGGGACCGGCGACCGCAACATCGGCGGGCTCAACGGCGGCACCCAGACGGTGCGCTCGATCGCGAACGCGCTCCGGCGCTTCGGCCTCGAGGTCCCGCCTGACCGGCTCCGCCCGCGCAACGTCGCCGCGGTGATCGTCACCGCCGAGATCTCGCCCTGGCTCCGCTCCGGCGGGCGCTTCGAGGTCCAGGTGAGCTCCATCGGCGACGCGGTGAGTCTCCGGGGCGGCGTCCTCTGGACCACCCCGCTCCTGACCGATGTCGACCAGGCCCCGATCGCCACCGCTCAGGGACCGGTCCTCGTCCCCGACGAAGATGTCCGTTACGCCGCCCGCCGGGGGAACGCCGCGCGGATCCCCGAAGGGGGACTGCTCGAGGTCGACCCCGCGCAGCTGGCCGCGGTGAGCTCGAAGCTGTTGCTCAAGCACCCCAGCCTGGCCACCGCCCAGCGGATCGCGGCGGCGATCAACGCCGGCCTGGGGGACAGCACTGTCGCGAAAGTTGACGATCCGGGTTCGATCACCCTCAACCCGGGCAGCCGCGGGGCCGATAACCTGATTGGGTTCCTGGCATCGGTGGACACCCTTCCGGTCCGCATGGTTCCCGACGCGCGGGTGGTGATCGACGCCCGGAGTGGCACCGTGGTGAGTGGGGGAACGATCCACGTGGCCGCGGCCACCGTGAGTCACCGGGGAATGACGCTCCGGATCGGCGGGCCGCCGCCGGCCACGCCGGCCCCGGGCGACACCCTCCCGAAGAAGGAACCCGAGGGGCTCCTCGCCGTGGGCGAAGGCGCCACGGTCCAGGAAGTCGCCGCGGGGCTCCACGCCGCCGGTGCCCGTCCGCAGGAGATCGCCGCGATGTTCTCGGCGCTGCGCGAGGTCGGGGCGATCGGGGCGGACGTGGTGGTCCGATGAGCGATCCGATCGGGCCGTCGAGGCCCGCCCCGGGGAAGGCGGCGACACCGCTCGACGCGCAGCACGCGAAGCTCAGGAAGGCCGCGCACCAGCTCGAGGGGCTCTTCGTCAACGAGCTGCTCAAGGCGATGCGCGAGACGGTGCCGGAGGACGGCATCATCGGCCAGGCGCCGGGCCAGGAGATGTTCACGGGCATGATGGACGAGCGGATCGCCGATCTCTACGCCGGGCGGTCCGAGCACGGATTGGGTGAGGCGTTGTACCGCCAGTTGAGCCGTCGGCTGCCTCACGAGGGCAGCTGACCCGGGGAGCCGAGATCATGCCCTACGGGCACCAGGAGTTCATCGCAGCCGCACCCGCGTCGACCCTCCGGATGGGCGACCTCGCCCAGGCGCTCCTCTACGAAGCCAACGTGATCGAAGAGCTGCGCCAGGCGCTGCTGCGTCAGCGCGCCGGGGTCGCGGCCGACGACGCCGAGCTGGTGGAGACCAGCATCCACGCGATGGGGCGGACGCTCCTCACGCTGGAGGAGGCACGCCGGCGGCGTGGCGCCCTCACCGCGCTCATCTCGGGCAGCGACCCGACCCCGCTCGAGAAGCTCGAGGGGATGTTCGGCGGGGTGCTTCCCCCCGAGCTCGAGAACGCCCGGGCGAAGGTGAAGCGCGCCGCGCTCGCCACCGCCCAGGACGTGGCCATCAACCAGCACATTCTCCGGCGGGCCCTCGAAGCGGGCGACGCCTTCCTGCAGCGGCTCTTCTCCATGGCCAGCGATCCGGCGCCGAGCTACCAGCGGAACGAATCGCCGGCGGAATCGCCCCGGGCCGGGCTCCTCCTCAACCGGACCGCCTGATGAGCCTCGCGAGCATCCTGAGCATCGCCCGGAGCGCGCTCCTGACCCACCAGAAGGCGGTGGACACCACCGGGCACAACATCGCGAACGCGAACACCCCCGGCTACACCCGGCAGCGGCTCGCGCTCACCGCCGAGGTGCCGCTGTCGACCCCGATCGGCCAGGTGGGGCGCGGGGTCACCGCCGACGGCATCGAGCGCCTGCGCGACAGCTTCCTCGACCAGAACTACCGCCGCGAGAACGGCGAACTGGGGCGCTTCGGCACGATGAAGGAAACGCTGGGCCAGGTGGAGGACATCTTCGGGGAGCCCACCTCGACCGGCCTCGGCGCCGGCCTCGACAGCTTCCTCGCCGCCTTCGGCGACCTCGCCAACGACCCCTCGGGGAAGACGCCGCGCGCCCTGGTGCGCCAGTCGGCCGCCGACCTGATCCAGCAGTTCCGCCAGACCGACCAGCGCCTGAGCGCCATCGCCGGCGACGTCCGCGCGAAGATGACCGGCGCGGTGGACCAGATCAACCAGCTGGCGCAGCAGATCGCCGACCTCAACGTCCAGATCCGGGCCGGGAACAGCGGGCTCAAGGAATCGCCCGACCTCAAGGACAAGCGGGATGTCCTGATCGACCAGCTCTCGAGTCTCGCCGGGGTGCGCGTCATCGACCGGGCCGACGGCTCGGTCGGGATCGCCGCGGGCGATGCGCTGCTGGTCGACGGCGGCCAGGTCACGAAGCTCGAGGTGCGGGACGCGGGGCAGGGCCGGGTGGAGGTCGGCGTGGCGGGGAGCGGGCTCCCGATCGGCTTCAAGTCCGGCAGCCTCGCCGGCCTGGTGGAGCTGGCCGGCACCACGATCCCGGGGGTGCGCGACAAGCTCAACGGTCTGGTCCGCAGCATCGTGACCGAGGTGAACGCGATTCACCGGGGCGGCCGGACCCTGAGCGGCGGCACCGGGGTCGATTTCTTCGACCCGCAGGGGCTCACCCTCGATTCGGTGAACCTCTCCACCGCCGTCAGCCAGAGCACCGACAACATCGCGGCCGGCCAGAGCGGCGCGCCGGGCGACAACCGCAACGCCCTCGCGATCGCCGGCCTCCGCACCAGCGGGGTGGCGAGCCTTGGCGGCCAGACCCTGGGGGCCGGCTACCAGCAGATCGTCTCCGAGCTCGCGGTCGCGCTGCAGGACGTGAGCGCCCGGAACGAGGCGCAGGACACCATCACCAGCAACGCCGACGCCCAGCGCCAGTCCGTGAGCGGGGTGTCGATCGACGAGGAGCTGACCTCGCTCATCGGCCAGCAGAACGCGTACGCCGCCGCCGCCCGCCTCGTGACCGTGGCGGACGACATGATCAAGGATGTCATCAACATGGTGCGCTAGGCGCGCCGGACCGGGGAGAGGCAGGCAGGGACGTGCTGATTCTGAATCGTCGCCAGGGAGAGGCGATCATCCTGGACGGAGGGATCCGGATCGTGGTGCTGTCGAGTGATCGGCGCGGCGCCCGCATCGGCATTGAAGCCCCTCCCAGCGTGAACATCCAGCGCGAAGAGCTGGTGTCCCGGATCGCCGAGGAGAACCGCCGGGCCAATGCCCGGCAGTCCGGCACCGAGTGGCTGGAATCCCTGCCGCTCAGGGGCCCCGCGAAGTAGACCGCCACCCCCGCGGCGCCCGCCGCGGGATCCTCCCTCCGCAACTCCTAAGGTCCTCGAGCCGTCAGGCGGTTTCGCTGGCGGGCGGCCCCGTTCGGGATACCTTGGTGGCGACGTTCTTCCACGGCTCATGCGCAAACTCCAGGTGCTGGACCAGTCTCCCGATACCCGGGTCCGGTGGACCATTGCCCGGGGGATGGCCATGGCCGCGACCCTCCTCCTCCTCGTGGCCCTCTGGATCCGCCCGGGCCCGGCGCTGCTCGCCCTCTGGTACATCATCATCCCGGTGCTCCCGGCGACCTTCTTCGTCACCCCGGCCCTCTGGCGGGGACTCTGCCCCCTCGCCTCGCTCAACGAGTGGGGCAACCGGGTGCGGCCGGCCCCGGAAATTCCCCCGGCGACCCTCGGCGTTCTCCGGGCGACCGGGCTCGTGCTCTTCCTGCTCCTCGTTCCGGCGCGGCACTTCCTCTTCAACGAGCATGGGCGGTTCCTTGCCCTCGTCATCCTCGCCGTCGGCGGGGCCGCACTCCTTCTCGGCGTGGTCTATCCGGTCCGGTCGGCGTGGTGCAACGGTCTCTGTCCGGTCCTCCCGGTCGAGCTCCTCTACGGGCAGGCCCCGCTCCAGCCCACCGAGCGGTCCCGCTGCCCGACCTGCACCGTGTGCACCCCCCGCGGCTGCATCGACCTGGCGGGGGAGAAGACGATCCTGCAGGTGGTCGGGCCGGGACGGCGGAGCCGGGCCTGGCTGGCGACGCCCCATGGCGCCTTCTTCGCCGCGCTGCCGGGGTTCATCGTGGGGTACAACGTGGTGGGCGACGGGGCCCTCGCCAGCGCGCCGGCGGTCTATGGAACGATCTTCGAATGGTCGCTGGGAAGCCTGGCGCTGGCCGGGCTGGTGGTGGGGCTCTTCGGCGTGCCGTCACGCCGGATCCTGCCGCTCCTCGCCGCCCTCGCCGGGGTGGCCTACTACTGGTTTGCCGGACCCGCCATCGCGCTGCATCTCGGCCTGGGCCGGCCGGTGAGTCTCATGATCCAGCTCGCGGGGATCGCCCTGGTCCTCTGGTGGGCCCGGAAGCAGCCCGGCCTCCGTCCCCAGGCCCCCCACCTCTAGCCTCCCTCACCCCTCCTCCACTCCGACAACGTCACCACCGCATTCATCCCGCCGTACCGTCCCGGCTCGAGCGTCAACCGGCCACCCATCCGCTCGGTGAGCCAGCGACCCACGGTGAGCCCGATCCCCATACCGCCCTCGCGGGTCGTGAAGAACGGTTCGAAGGCGCGGGCCAGCGTCTCCTCGCTCATGCCGGGGCCGTTGTCCTCGACACTCAGCCGGATCTCCGACCCGCGCTGTTCGGCGCCGAGAGTGATCTGGCCGTCGGCGCGATCGGTGAGCGCCTGCTTGGCGTTCACGATCAGGCTGAGCAGCACGTGCCTGAGGTGCGACTCCATCCCCCGCACGGGGGGAAGGCCGCTGGTGATCCGGAGCGACATCTCGGTCACCGCGAGGCCGCGCTGATAGCGCTGGAGATCGGAGACGTAGGTGAGAAGCTCCTCGACGATGAGCGGGGATGGCTCGGTTTCCACCGGGGCATAGACCTGGCTGAACCGGGCGATGGTCTCGGAGAGGTGCTGGACCGCCGTGCTCACCGCGCCCATGAGCCGGGCGCCCTCCGGGCTCCCGAACACATCGGCGTGGGGGTCCACCATCAGCGTGAGGGTCTGCAGCGGGCCCCGGAGGTCGTGGGCCATGCCCCGGGCGAGGGTGGCCATGACCGCGGTGCGGTCGGCCCGGATCAGCAGTTCTTCCTGGTGCAGCACGGTAGTGGCAGCCGATACCGCGGGTGCGCTCACGGAGCGGGGTCTCTCTGGAGGGGGGTGCAGAAAGACTAGCGGGCGGGGCGGGGGGAGGCAACGTGGAGGGGCCTACCTGGTCTTCTTCACCCATACCGCGTCGATGATCGGGTCGGCCGCGTGCCGCCGCTGGATGACGTGCAGGACACTCTCGGTGATCGTGGCGCCCCTGGCGAGGAGCTTCACGCCGCCACTGGTGCTCACATCCGCCGCGAGGACCATCCCGATCCTGAGCTGATCCACGGCGACCGCATAGCGGGTCGATTCCCATTCCTCGCGCGGGCGGTCGAGGACCACCGAGGTGAGGTGCACCAGGGCCAGAGGGTCGTAGTGCGTGGCGGAGTGGGTGCCGAGCTCGTCGATCGCCTGTTCGGGGGTCCGGGAGGGATGCCCGGGCCGGCCATTCACCAGGTTCAGGAAATCGCCGGCCACCCGGAGCAGCCGGGAGCGGAGCGGGATCTGGCCCGAGACGAGGTGGTCGGGCTGCCCGGTGCCATCCCAGTTCTCGGAGGTCCAGCGGATCAGCTCGGCCGGCCCCTTGAGCCGCTCCACCTGCTCGAGCAGCGCCGCGGAGACCACGGCGTGGTGCCAGCGGGGCTGGTCGGGGCTGCCGGAGGCGTGGTGTGCCGCGTCCACCACGTGGCCGATCTCGTGCAGCCTGGCCGCGATGATCATGTCGGTGCGGAGCTCCGCCGGCACGTCGAACCGCTCGGCCAGCTTGACCGCCAGCTCGGCCAGGCGGGTGCCACGATCGGCGGCGCCGGGCAGTCCCTGGTCCACCAGCTGGACGAGCAGGTGCAGCAGCTGGTCGAAGCTCCGCTCCAGCTGGCCGTGGAGTTCCTGGATCTCGTCGCGGTCGCCGCGCAGCTCGTCCTGGAGCCGCTTGAGCCGCAGGCTGGCGCGCACCCGCGCCAGCAGCTCGGGGATGTCGATCGGCTTGGTGAGGTAGTCGTCGACGCCGAGGTTGAGCCCCTTCACCTTGAGCGAGGTGTCGGTGAAGCCGCTCAGCACCACGAAGAGGCAGCCGGCGAGCGCGGGATCGGCCTTGACCTGCTTGCAGAACTCGAACCCGTTCATCTCCGGCATCTGGTAGTCGGAGATGATCAGGTCCGGCTTGAGTTCGCGGGCAAGGGTGAGCCCTTCCCGGCCGTTCGTCGCCGTCGCGACCCGGAGCGCGGGTTCATGCTCCAGGACCCGCCGGAAATGCTCCAGCGTGGTCGGGTCGTCTTCGACCAGGAGGACGGTACTGACCATGACGCTCATGGAGGAGCCGCCATCGCGTGCGAGCTGTCGGCCGGGGCGGGTGTCGCGGCGTCCGGGGCGGCCCGGGCGGTGAACGAATCGTGGGTGACGCCGAAACGGGACGCGAGCGAGTCGGTCACCGCCTCGGGCAGGAGCATCGTGACGGTGACCCGCCGGTTCTGGTCGGCGAAGGGATGATCGGGGTCACGCAGCTTGCGGTCGGCCCATCCCCGCACCTGCTGGATCTGGGCGGCGTTGAGGCCCCCATCCTGCATGATCCGGCGGGCGGTGTTGGCCCGGTCGACGCTGAGCTCCCAGTTGGAGTAGCCATCGGCGCGGCGGTAGGGCTTGGCATCGGTGAAGCCCTCGATCACCACCGCGTTGGGGAGGGCGCTCAGGGTCTTCCCCAGGAAGCGGAGCAGCTCCGCGCCGGCCGGCTTGGGGGTGGCGCTGCCGGACTCGAAGAACACGCCGGAGCTGTCCTCGAGGAGCTGGATGCGCAGCCCCTCCTGGGTGACCTCGATTTCGACGTGGTCGGCCAGCTCGGAGAGGGCGGGGACTTCCCGGATCTGCTGCTTGATCTGCTCGGCCACCGCCCGCATCCGGTCCCGGCGGAGGTCGACCACGGTCCGGGGCGACATGATCCGCGGGCTCTGGGTCTGGGCGCCCTCGCCCGGCATGATCGAGCTGCCGAACTCGTCGGCCCGGCCGAGGGGGTCCTGGAAGTAGCCGGCGATGGCGGCCTTCACGTCACTCGACTGGTTCACCAGCCAGAGCACGAGGAACATCGCGAACATCGCGGTCATGAAGTCGGCGAAGGCCACCTTCCAGGCGCCGCCGTGATGGGCGTGCCCGTGGACCCGCTTCTTGACGATGATGATCGGCTGCTCGCGGGCCTTGTTCACGGATCACTTCGCTTTCGCGGCCTGCTTGCACGCGGTTTCCATCTCCTGGAACGTGGGCCGGTGGTTGGAGTAGATCGCCCGCCGGGCGAACTCCACCGCCACGATGGGGGCGAACCCCTTCGCGAAGGCGACCACGCTCGACTTGAGGAAGGCGAAGAACCGGCTCTCCTCCTGGTTCCCGTTCTCGATCGCGGAGGAGAGCGGGCCCATGAAGCCGTAGGCCAGGAGTACGCCGAGGAAGGTGCCGGTGAGGGCGGCCGCGACGTGCTCGCCGATCTGCTCCACCGGGCCGGAGATCGCGCCCATCGTGATC
This sequence comes from Gemmatimonadales bacterium, assembly GCA_035549935.1. GTDB lineage: Bacteria > Gemmatimonadota > Gemmatimonadetes > Gemmatimonadales > GWC2-71-9 > JADJOM01. Next base: position 12,185 of record DASZPT010000294.1, on the reverse strand, counting down.
ACGATGCCGAGCACCGCGGCCACGATGCCGATCCCCGGCAGGGCGTCGCCCACCTTCTGGAGCGCCGCCGCGGGCTTGGCCGCCTCCTCGTGGTGGACGTCCATCTCCCCATCCATCAGGGCGTCAAGATCGTGCGGCGGGACGCTTCCCACCAGCACCAGGCGCAGGGAGTCACACAGGAACTCCATGGCGTGATGCTCGTGCAGCACCTTGGGATACTTCTTGAAAATCGCGCTCTTGTCCGGGTCCTCGATATGGGACTCGATCGCGACCAGGCCATCCTTGCGGGCGACCTGGAACAGCTCGTAGAGCATCTTCAGGGCGTCGAGATAGGTGTCCTTGCTGAACCGGCCCCCCTTGAACACCCCGCCCAGCTTGCCGCCCAGCGCCTTGAGCGTCGGCGCCGGAGTCGAGATCAGCACCGTGCCGAAGGCCACGCCGCAGATGACCACGATCTCCGACACGTGGAAAAGCGCGGGCAGGTGCCCCCCGGCCATGGTGAACCCGCCCGCCACGGCTCCCAGGACCACCAGCAGACCGATGATCGCGATCATGAAGTGCCTGCTGTAGACATGGCTGAAGTATCGGTGCCGCTTGCCGATACCTTGAGATGTCAGGGGCGATCATGCCCCGTGCCAGGGAGGGCAGGGAGTGCCGTATATCATCAACGGAATGCGGGACTTACTGGCAAAGGGGGAGAACCTTCCCACCTTGCCGACGGTGGTGTTTCAGCTCCATCGGGTCCTCGATAACGAGAATGCCGGACCCAAGGATGTGGCGGCCATCATCGAACGGGATCCCGCGCTGACGGCCCGGCTGCTTCGGGCCGCCAATTCCGCCGCCTTTGCCCGGCCCGGGGGGGACCGGGTGGGCTCGGTGTCGATGGCCGTGTCGCGCCTGGGGGTGAACCAGGTCCGGGCGGTCTGTATCGTGCTCGCGGTGGTGAAGGCGTTCCACAGCCGGGCCGGCGGGCTCGACCACCAGGAGTTCTGGATTCACTCCGCCGCGGTGGGGATGCTGGCCCGCAAGCTCTGGGACCGCTACGGCGACAACCCCGAGATCAGCTCCGACGACATCTACGTCGCCGGGTTGCTGCACGATGCCGGCCTGCTGGTCATCGAGCAGCATTTCCCCCGCGAGTTCGACGAGGTCCTCACCTCCCGCTCGGCCCAGAACGCCCGCCTCTGGCAGGTGGAGGAGGATCACCTCGGCATGGACCATGGGGCGGTGGGCGGGCTCCTCCTCGGCCGCTGGTCTCTCCCGGCGTTCACCGCGGAGGCCGTGACCAACCACCACCACCCGGCCCAGGCCGACGAGCAGTGGCAGCGCGTCTGCCGGGTGGTGCAGGCCGCGGAAACGCTCTGCATCGAGAGTGGGGTGGGGCTCGCCGAGGAAGGCCCGGCGGACTGCTCTGCCGCGGACGTGCTCACCGAGCTTGGCGCCGGTGAAGGCGAGGTAGAGGAGTGGCTCGGCGCGGTGACGAAGACGGCGGAAAGCGCCCGGATGTTCCTGTCATGAGCCCGTGCCCGGAAACGACGAAGGGCGGCCAATGGCCGCCCCGGTCCGAAGCTCCTCAGTGGGGGGAGTTGCTAGACCCTGAGACGCTGGAAGCGCTCGACCAGCCGGGCCGCGTGATCGTTGCTCAGCAGAATCATCGTGAACAAGGCCTTGATCATGTGGGCACCTCCCGCTGCCAGGGACCGGACGACAGATCGCATCTATATGGAGAGCAAGTTCGGAGCCACCCGTTTGAGGGCTCCTGCCGGGCTCGGCGTAACAGGGTATCCCATTGCACGGCAATGGCTTACCAGCTACTACTGGAGGCCGACCCTGTGGCAGCACCGCCCGGACAGTGGTACGGAACGGACACGCTGACCGTTCCGGGTGAATCGATCAATCACATCGTAGCCGGCACCGATGACCGGGGCAGGCATTCACGTAACACCTGGAGATGAGACGATGAAGGTGCGTGTGGCTTTCACGGCGATGGCCCTGCTGTCCCTGTGCACCGGCCTGGCGCGGGCACAGGACAAGGCCGAGCCGGCCATCGAGGACAACTCGTTTTTCATCGAGGAGGCCTACAACCAGGAACCCGGCGTGGTCCAGCACATCAGCACCTTCGCCGCGTCCGGCGCCGCTCACCGGGACCTGTTCTATTCGCTGACGCAGGAGTGGCCCTTTCACGGCCAGCGCCACCAGCTGAGCTACACCGTTCCGGTGTCTCGGCTGGACGGCCAGTCGGCGGGGTTCGGCGACATGCTCCTCAACTACCGGCTGCAGCTGGGGGCGGGTGAGCGCCGCTGGGCGCTGGCCCCGCGCCTCAGCGCCATCCTCCCGACCGGGAGCGTGAGCCGCGGGCTGGGCGACGGGAGCCCGGGGCTGCAGGTGAATCTGCCGTTCAGCTACCACCTGACCGGCCAGGTCGTCACCCACCTCAATGCCGGCGGCACCATCCTGCCGTGGGCCCAGGGCCCGTTCGTGGGCGGGGGGCGTCCCAAGCGGACGGTGACCAGTGTCTTCGCCGGCGGCAGCCTCATCGCGCCGGTGACGCTCCCGGTCCAGCTGATGTTCGAGACGCTCGTGACGAGCGACGGGGCGATCGGTGCCTCGGGCGACGTGGGGCACACGACCTCGTGGATCCTCAATCCCGGTGTTCGTGCCGCGCTCAACTTCGGGAGCCTGCAGGTGGTGCCTGGCTTCTCGGTGCCCTTCACCCGGAGCCAGGGGGAGACGGCGCACGACTACTTCTTCTACCTGAGCTTCGAGCATCCGTTCATGGCGACCCGCTGACCCGGCGAGGCTCGCAGCGCGCCCTCACGCAAACTTCAGACAGATCGGCCACCGGCCGATAACACGCACGGAGAGGTCTGTTCCTACTGCCACCGGTGTGTGAGGGCGCATGCGCTGGACGATTCGACGACTGCTGCTGGTCCTGGTCCTGGTCGGTTGCTTCATGGCCATCCTCGTTGGAGGCGTCGGCTTCCACAACACCACCACCGCGCTCCGGACCGACGGCGAGCTGCTCCGCCAGTCGGCCGGGCTCCGCCAGGCGATGCTGGCGGACATGATGCACGACGCCCTGCGGGCCGATGTGCTGCGGGCGATCTTCGTGGCCCGCACCAACCCCGCCGAGCGCGACTCGGTACTGGCCGACGTGACCAGCCACATCGCCACCTTCAAGGCCGCCCTGGCCGACAGCGGGATCGCCCACGCCTCCGACACCGTGCGGGTAGTGCTCCGCGGGCTGGATCAGCCGCTCGCGAGTTACTTCGCCGCGGCCGACAGTACCGCCCGGCTCGCCTTCCGTGACCGGGCCGCCGCCGAGCGGCGCTTCCCCGAGTTCCAGGCCGCCTTCGAGCGCCTCGAGGAGGCGATGGCGAGGCTGGGCGACGCGGTGGAGTACAACTCCGCGCAGGTGGTCGCGCGGACCGCGAGCACCAACCACGCCGCCCGGACCCAGATCCTGGTCGTGATCGCGGTGGGACTGACCGGCCTCATGGTGCTGGGCCGGGTCATCGCGGTGCGGGTGATCCACGATGTCACCGAGATCCGGCGGGTCACCACGCTGGTGGGGGCCGGCGATCTCCGCCAGAAGGCCGCCGTCACCTCCCACAACGAGCTTGGCGAGACCGCCGACGCCCTCAACCAGGCGATCGAGGGCATGCGCTCGGCGCTCGAGGCGGAGCAGGTGGACTGGCGCCAGGTCGGCGCCCAGCGGGCCGAGGTGGTGCGGATCAAGCAGCTGGTGGAGAACGCCCCGCTCAACATCATGTGGGCCGACCGCGATCTCACCCTGCGCTACATGAACCCCGCCTCGCTCGCGACCTTCCGCACGCTGGAGCGCTACCTCCCGGTCAAGCCGGAGGAGATGGTCGGGCAGTCGATCGACATCTTCGGGACCGATCCCGCGACGGGGCGGAGCCACCTCGACCCCTCGGGGCTGCCGCACCGCGCCGACGCCCGGCTCGGGCCGGAGACGCTCGATGTCTCCGCCTCCGCCATGAAGGACGCGAAGGGGGAGTTCGTCGGGGTGATGGTGACGTGGGAGGTGATCACCGCCCGGCTCGAGGCGGAGCGCAAGGTGCAGGAGGCGCAGGCCCGGGAGCTCACGCTCGCCGAGGAGCGCCGGAATGCCGAACGGGCGGACGCGGAGCGGCGCCAGCAGGAGGCCGCGGCGCGCGAGGCGGAGGTGCGGAGCCGGGCCGAGCAGGACCAGCGGCAGGCCTCCGAGCTCCGCGCCAAGGTGGACCAGATCCTCACCGTGGTGGAACGGGCGGCGAAGGGGGACCTCACCCGTGAGATCACCGTGCGGGGCGAGGATGCCATCGGGCGGCTGGGGGAAGGGCTTTCGACCTTCTTCCGGACGCTGCGGGGGAGCCTCGGCAACATCGCCCACAACGCCGAGACGGTGCACGTGGCCTCGGGCCAGGTGAACGCGGTGGGGCAGAAGCTCGGCGCGGTGGCGGCGGAGACCTCGGCCCAGGCCACGGTCGTGGCCGCCGCGGCCGACGAGGTCTCGAAGAACGTGCAGACCGTCGCCTCGGGCACCGAGGAGATGAGCGCCTCGATCCGCGAGATCGCCAAGAACGCCGCGGAGGCGGCCCGGGTCGCGACCCAGGCGGTGAAGGTGACGGAGCGGACCAACGCCACCGTCGGCAAACTGGGCGAGTCGAGTGCCGAGATCGGCAAGGTGATCAAGGTCATCACCTCGATCGCCGAGCAGACCAACCTGCTGGCGCTCAATGCGACCATCGAAGCCGCGCGCGCCGGCGAGGCGGGGAAGGGCTTCGCGGTCGTCGCCAACGAGGTGAAGGAGCTCGCCAAGGAGACCGCCCGGGCCACCGAGGAGATCGGGCGGAAGATCGAGGCGATCCAGACCGATACCGGCGGCGCCGTGACGGCGATCCGCGAGGTCAGCGACATCATCGCCCAGATCAACAGCATCCAGACCACGATCGCCGGCGCGGTGGAGGAGCAGACCGCCACCACCAACGAGATGAGCCGCAACGTGACCGAGGCGGCCCGCGGGGCGCAGGAGATCGCGCACAACATCCAGGGGCTGGCCCAGGCGGCGCAGGGCACCACCGAGGGCGCCGAGCGGAGCCAGGCGGCCTCGGCCGACCTCGCGCGGGCGGCGACCGACCTGAGCCAGCTGGTCGGCCAGTTCCAGATCGGTGACGGCGCCGCGAGCCATCCGGGGAGCCGGCGCGGCGGCACCCCCGCCCTGGCCTCGATGGCCTGAGCGTGCGCACCAGCCTCGGGGCCCGCCTCCTCCGTCTGGCCAGGGTCGCCGGCGTCATCCCGGTGGCCCTGCTGCTCGGGCTTACCCTCCTTCTCGCCTGGCGCCTCGACGTGAGGCTGGCGCGGGACCTCGAGCGCGACTCCCGCGCCCGGCTGGCCGGTGTCTCCGACGGGGTGATGGGCCTCCTCAAGAGCCAGCACGAAGCGCTGCAGCAGACCCTGCTCGCCAACCTCAACGTCGCCGAGGACGTGGTCCGGCGGCGGGGTGGGCTCGGCGTCTCCGGCGGCGCGGTGGCCTGGAACGCGAAGAACCAGCTCTCCGGCGAGATCCGCACCGTGGCGCTGCCCGCCCTGACGGTGGGCGGCCAGTCCCTGGGGCAGAACCGGAACCGGGCGGTCACCACCCCGGTGGTGGACGAGGTTGCGCGCCTCGTCGGCGGGACGGTGACCGTCTTCCAGCGGATGGCGCCGGGCGACGACATGCTCCGGGTCGCGACCAACGTCGTGACCGGGGATGGCCAGCGCGCGATCGGGACCTACATCCCCGCGAAGAACGCCGACGGGTCGCCCAATCCGGTGATCGCCGCCGTGCTCGCCGGCCACCGCTACGAGGGGCGTGCCTTCGTGGTGGATGCCTGGTACCAGACGGTCTACGAGCCGATCACCCAGGGCGGCCGGGTGATCGGCATGCTCTACGTCGGGGTCCGGCAGGAGAACGTGGCGAGTCTCCGCCGCTCCATCGTCGACGCCCGGGTGGGTGCCACCGGCCGCGTGGTGGTCCTCGGCGGCAGCGGGACCCAGCGGGGCCACTTCGTCATCGCGACCGATTCCGCCGCCAACGGCAGCGACGCGCTCGCGATCGCCGACGCCGGCGGGAAGCCGGTCTACGGGCTGATGGTCGACAGCGCCCTGCGCGCGGCGCCCGGCAGCGTCTCCCTCTTCCGCTACACCCGGGCGCTGCCCGGTGGCGGGAGCGAGGCCCGGATCGCGGGGGTGAGCTACTTCGCGCCGTGGGACTGGGTGGTGATCGCGGAGGCGCCGGCCGCCGAGTTCCAGGTGGCCCTCGATACGACCCGCGCCACGATTCTCCAGCTCATCCTGGCCCTGCTGCTCACGGGCGCGCTCGTGGCGTGGGGGACGGTGGCCTACGTCCGCCGCGCCGCGATCCAGGTGACCGGGCCGGTCGAGTCCCTGGCGCGCGCCGCCGAACGGCTGGCCCAGGGGGACCTCTCGGTCGAGGTGGTGGAGGAGGGCGACGAGGAGATCGCCCAGCTGGGCCGGTCGATGCAGCGCATCGTGGCCGCCGAGCAGAAGCTCGCCGGCGCCGCCTCGGCGATGGCCCGCGGCGATCTCGGCGTCGAGGTCACCTCGCGCGGCGAGCGCGACACGCTGGGTCAGGCGATGGAAGCCATCCTCGCCGCGGAGCGGGAGGTCGAGGCGGCGGCGACACGGGTTGCCTCGGGCGACCTCGCGCGGGACCTGCAGGAGCGGAGCGATCACGACCGGCTCTGCCAGGCGATGAACGCGATTCTCCGGACCGAACGGGAGCTGAGCGCGGTGCTCGAGCGGGTCGCCGCCGGCGACCTCTCGGTCTCGGTGGCCGCCCGGAGTCCGGAAGACCGGCTGAGCCGCGCGGTGGACCGGATCGTCCGGGCGGAGCAGGCGCTGGCCCAGGCCGCCGGCCGGATCGCGGCGGGCGATCTCTCGGTCGAGGTGGCGCCCCGGAGCGCGCACGACGCGCTGGGTCTCGCCTTCGGGCAGATCCTCGAGGCGGAGCGACGGCTGAGCCAGGCGGCGGAACGGATCGCCGCGGGCGACGTGTCGGCGCCGGTCGCCTCGCGGGGGCCGCAGGACATCCTGGGGCAGGCCTTCGTCCGGCTGCAGCAGACGATCCACGCCCTCGCGGCGGAGACCGGGCGGCTCATCGCGGCGGCCTCCGCCGGGACGCTCGGCATTCGTGGCGAGACCAGCCAGTTCACCGGCGAATTCCACGCGCTGGTGGAGGGCATCAACCGGTTGCTCGACGCCTCGAGCGGGCCGCTGCAGGAGGCGGCCGGGGTGCTGGGCGGCATCGCCGCGCACGATCTCACCCGGCGGATGCAGGGACGGTACCAGGGGGACCACGCCGCCTTCGCCGCGGACGTCAACCGGATGGCGGCCGATCTCTCGGCCTCGATGGGCAGCATCGCCAATACCGCGATCCGGCTGGCCCAGGCCGCCGGCGACCTCCGGGTGGCGGGGGAGACCGTGGCGCGGAGCGCGGAGGTCGCGTCGTCCGAGGCGGGCACGGTGGCCGCCGAGGCCCGTGGGGTCTCGGGGACGGTGCAGTCGGTCGCGGCCGGCGCGGAGGAGATGACCGCCAGCATCCGCGAGATCGCCGAGGGGGCCACGAGCGCCGCGCGGGTGGCGGGATCGGCGGTCGAGGTGGCGCGGCGGGCGGACCAGACCATGGAACGGCTCCGGGAATCGAGCGGCCGGATCAGTGAGATCGTCCGCACGATCACCGAGATCGCGCAGCAGACCAACCTGCTCGCCCTCAACGCCACGATCGAGGCGGCCCGCGCCGGCGAGGCGGGGAAGGGCTTCGCGGGGGTCGCGACCGAGGTGAAGGATCTCGCCGGCCACACCGGCCGCGCCACCGACGAGATCGGGCGGCGGGTGGAGGAGATCCAGCGGGATGCGCGGGATGCGGTGGAGGCCCTCCGCCAGATCAGCGGGATCATCTCCGAGATCAGCGGGCTCTCGACCTCGATCGCCGGCGCGGTGGAGGAACAGACCGCCACCACCAGCGAGATGACCCGGGGGATCGCGGGCGCGGCCCAGGGCGTGGACGGCATCTCCTCCCGGATCGACGTAGTGGCCGACGCCGCCGGCCGGTCCAACGAGGCGATCGCGCGGAGCCAGGGGGCGGTCACCTCGGTGCTCGGCATCGCCAGCGAACTGCGGACCCTGGTGGAGCAGTTCCGGTACGACAGCCGGGGCGAGCGGGAGGGCGTGCCCGCCGGCCTGGTCCCGGCCTCAAGTCCGGCGGGTGTTGGCCGATAGTGGAGAGTGGGCCACCACGGCCCATGGCCAACGGCTCGACCCGGAGGTTGCGATGCGTCACCTGCTTGCGCTGCTTGCCGCCCTCGTGTTCTCGGTGGGACTGGGCATGGCGTTGAACAGCCTGGGAGAGAACTCCCGCGTGACCGCGAGCTACACCGCCCTGCTGTAACCGCCGGGTTCCCGCCGCAGCATCCTTCCATCCGCCAGACGGACCGTCCGGTATTGCCCAGGCTCATGGGCGGGGCGAACCGGGTGCACCCCTCAAATGAATGCCCCGGCGCGCCGATAACCGGAGGACGCCGTGAAGGCTCGCTAACAATTCCAGGGCAAGGCATCCATGCGCACACTGCCGGCCATTCTCCTGCTGGGCGTCCTCACTCACAGCCTGAGCGCCCAGATTCCGCCCCGCAAGACGCTCGCGTCCTCCTCGGGGACGCCCAAGGTGCTGGTCGCGACTCCCGAGATCGCCGACGGCGTGGACCGGGCCAAGGCGGTCGACCTGGCGCAGGGCTTCCGCGACCGCGTGGCGGAGACGCTCGGCGGCCGCTACGCCGTGGTCTCGCGTGATGCCCTCAACCGGGTGCTCGCGTCCTCCGGCTACGATGCCGATGCGCCCCTGAGCGAGGCCGCGGCCCGCGCGCTCGGCACCCAGATGCAGGCGGCGCTGGTCTTCAGCGGCGCGGTGCGGCAGGAGGCCGATGGGCGCCTGACGGTGTCCGGGAGCCTGGCCTCGCCGAAAGAGGCCTCGCCCGCCAAGGTGACGCTGACCCAGGCCGAGGGGCAGGATGCCGCCGCCCTCGGCGCGGCGCTCGCGGAGCAGCTCAAGAAGGACGCGCACTGAGATGCGATTCCTCCAACGGCTGGGGGTGCGCGGGAGGCTCGCCATCCTCATGGCGGTGTTCGGGGCGAGCCTGCTCGGCTTTGCCGCGGTGGCCTTCGTGACCCTGGACCAGGTCCAGGTGGGCGGCCCGTACTACCGCGCGATCATGCAGGGAAAGGACCTGACGGCGGACGTGATGCCGCCGCCGCTCTACATCACCGAGTCCTACCAGGAAATGCTCCGGATGGCGGGGGAGATGGACCACCGCCGGCTCAAGGACCTGATCGACCGGTCCCACCGCGGCGAGGCGGAGTTCGCCGCGCGGCGGGCCTACTGGGATTCGACCCTCCCCCGTGGGCCGATCCACGACTCGCTGGCGAGCGCGGTGACGCGCCCGGCGGTCGAGTTCTACGAGGTGCTCAACCGGCTGTACATCCCGGCGCTCCTGCGGGAGGACCGCGAGGTCGCGTTCGACCTGGCCCGCGGCGTCCTCACCGAGAAGTACGAGCAGCAGCGCGGGGCGGTGGACTGGCTGATCCAGGCCATCGGCACCCGCCAGGCCGAGATCGAGCATGCCGCGGTGTCGAGCGTCTCCACCCGGAAGGCCGTGATGGTCGGCGTCGGGTTGCTCGCCCTCCTGGTGGGCGGCCTCTGCGCCGTCCTCATCGCGCGCTCGGTGGTCACCCCGCTCAAGCAGACCGCCCAGGCTCTCGGCGCGGTGGCCGCGGGCGACCTCACGGTGGTGGTGAACACCCCGATGCGGGACGAAGTCGGGGAGATGGCCCGGGCGCTGGCGCAGAGCATGGCGGAGATCCGCCAGGTCCTCGGCGCCGACAAGGTCGACTGGACCGGGATGGCCCGCCAGCGCCACGAGGTCGCGCGGATCCGCCAGCTGGTGGAGAACGCGCCGCTCAACATCATGTGGGCGGACCAGGACCTGACGCTGCGCTACGTCAACCCCGCGGCGCTCGCGACCTTCCGGAAACTGGAGCAGTACCTGCCGGCCCGCGCCGACCAGATGGTCGGCCGGTCGATCGACATCTTCGAGCGGGACCCCGCCACCGGGCGGAGCCTGCTCGACCCGTCGCGCCTCCCGCACCGTGGGCACAGCGCCCTCGGCCCGGAGACCCTCGATGTCTCGGCCTCGGCGATGAAGGACGAGCAGGGCAACTTCGTGGGGGTGATGGTCACCTGGGAGGTGATCACCGCGCGGCTCGAGGCGGAGCGCCGGATGCAGGAGGCGCAGGCCCGCGAGCTCACGCAGGCGGAGGAACGCCGCAACGCGGAGCGGGCCGACGCGGAACGCCGCCAGCAGGAGGCGGTCGCGCGCGAGGCGGAGGTGCGGAGCCGGGCCGAGCAGGAGCAGCGGCAGGCCGCGGAGCTGCGCGGCAAGGTGGACCAGATCCTCGGCGTGGTGGAGGAAGCCGCCCAGGGGGACCTGACCGGCGAGATCACCGTCCGCGGCGACGACGCCATCGGCCGCCTCGGCGAGGGGCTCTCCAGCTTCTTCCGGACGCTCCGCCAGAGCCTGGCCAACATCCGGCACACCGCCGGGACGGTGCACACCGCGTCGGACCAGGTGCACACCGTGGGGCAGAAGCTCGGGGCCGTGGCGGCGGAGACCTCGACCCAGGCGACGGTGGTCGCCGCCGCGGCCGACCAGGTCTCGAAGAACGTCCAGACGGTGGCCTCCGGCACCGAGGAAATGACCGCCTCGATCCGCGAGATCGCGAAGAACGCCTCGGAAGCCGCCCGGGTCGCGACCCAGGCGGTGAAGGTGACCGAGCGGACCAACGTCACGGTGGGCAAGCTGGGCGAGTCGAGCGCCGAGATCGGCGAGGTCATCAAGGTGATCACCGCGATCGCCCAGCAGACCAACCTCCTCGCGCTCAACGCCACGATCGAGGCGGCGCGGGCCGGGGAGGCGGGGAAGGGGTTCGCGGTGGTGGCGAACGAGGTGAAGGAGCTGGCCAAGGAGACCTCGCGCGCGACCGAGGAGATCGGGCGGAAGATCGAGGCGATCCAGAGCGACACCGCCGGGGCCGTGGGCGCGATCCGGGAGGTCAGCCAGATCATCGCCCAGATCAACACGATCCAGACGACGATCGCCGGGGCGGTGGAGGAGCAGACCGCCACCACCAACGAGATGGGCCGCAACGTGAGCGAGGCTGCCCGCGGGGCCCAGGAGATCGCCCACAACATCCAGGGCCTGGCGCAGTCGGTGCACGGCACCACCGAGGGGGCGGAGCGAAGTCAGGCCGCCTCGGCCGACCTTGCCCGCGCCGCGGCGGATCTGCGCCAGCTGGTGAGCCGCTTCCGGATCGGGGGCGAGGCGGCGGACCAGCCGGGACCGGCGGCGCTCCCGCGGGGCCAGCCGGTCGAGGTGTAACCCTCAAGGTTTCCGGCCCGTCCGCCGATAGTCGTGCATCCAGTGGCTCCGCCGCCCGGTTTCCGGGCGGCGGAGTCGTCCGTGAAGATCCCTTGTTCCGCCCCGCCTCAGACTCCGCTCACCGTCAACCGATACTCGCGTCATCCCATGCAGTTACCCCTCACGGGCGTTGGAGACGGGCATGAGCGACATGGACGAGATCGTCAAGGAATTCCTGGTCGAGAGCAGCGAAGGGCTGGACCAGCTGGACCGCAACCTCGTGGCCCTGGAGCAGACGCCGGGCGACAAGGAGCTGCTCGCGGGGATCTTCCGCTGCATCCACACCATCAAGGGCACCAGTGGCTTCCTCGGCTTCGCCAGGCTCGAGGCGGTCACCCATGTCGGCGAGAGCCTGCTCTCCGATCTGCGGGACGGGAAGAAGTCGCTGACGCCCGAGATCACCAGCGCCCTGCTGCAGCTGGTCGACGCGGTGCGCGGGATGCTGGCCGCGATCGAGTCGACGGGGCAGGATGGGCAGAACGACTTCGCGGAACTCGTCGACCTGCTCACCCGGCTCCAGAAGGGTGAGGCGGCGCCGGTCCCTGCCCCCGCCAAAGCGAAGAAGTCCCGGAAGAGCGGCCCGGCCGCGGCGGTCGCCGAGGCGGCGCCGGCGCCGGCGCCCGCGCCTGCGCCCGTGACCGCGCCCGTCCC
>DASZPT010000293.1:0-3218 GCA_035549935.1 Gemmatimonadales bacterium | reverse complement strand
GCGGAAGGCTACTACGTGCTGGCCGCGGCGATCGGGCGGGCCTCGCTCACCAAGAGCAGCAAGGAGCGGGTGAAACGCGCCGCGGAGATCCGTTCGGCGGGGCTCCGGGCCATCGAGCTCGACAGCCTCAACCACAAGGCGTACCACGTCATGGGCCGGTGGAACGCCGAGATCATGCGGCTTTCCGGGCTCTCCCGGTTCTTCGCCAAGAACTTCCTCGGCGGGGGAGTCTTCAACGCCGCGTCCTGGGACAGCGCCACGGTCTACATGGAGAAGGCGGTGGCGATCTCGCCGGACAACATCTACCACCGCCTCGACCTCGCCGAGATCCTCATCGACCGTGACCGATACAGCGAGGCCCGGACCCACCTGGCCCGGATCGAGGAGCTGCCGGTGTACGACGTGATGGATCCGGTCTACAAGGACCGGGCCGCGTCGCTGCTCCGGAAGATCCGGGGCAAGAAGGACAAGGACTAGTCGAGACTCTCGGCCAGGTCCTTCACCTTGTCTCGCAGGGCCGCCTTCTTTTCCTTGAGGAGGCGCTGGACTTCCTGCCGCGCGGAGGCATAGCCGTCCGCCGCATCCTCCCCCAGCTCATGGATCCGCCGCCGGATGGCGCGCCGGGTGGACTTGCCGCGCTCCGGAGCCCAGAGCAGGGCCATCCCGGCCCCGACCGCTGCCCCCAGCACGATGCCGGCCAGGAAGCTGCCGGTGCTCCAGCCGCCCTGCTCCTCCTCGGCGGCCTCGTCGATCTCGTCGTCGTCAGTATGTCTGGACATGGTTCCTCCGTCTGGTGCCCCCCGGAAGGTACCTTGATTATGGTCGCCCACGCCACGTAACTTCGGCATCCTTCACCCGACCCGCCATGACCACCGTCGCCTCCCAGGAAGATACCGAGCGTCTTCAGGCCCGGGTCCGTGAGCTGGAGCACGAGCGGAAGCACCTGCTCGCCATCATCGAGATCCTCCAGGAGATCGCCGGCTCGCTCCACTTCGTCGACATCATGCAGTCGATCGCCCGGCGACTGGGCGAGGCGTTCGGGCTGGACCGCTCCTCGATCTTCCTGGCGGAGCGGGACGGGAAGACCGCCCGGCTGGTGGCGAGCTTCGAGGACCCGAGCATCCGGAACTACGTGGTCGACCTCGACCGCTACCCGGAGCTCCGCCGTGCCCTCACCACCGGGGAGACGGTGTACATCCCGGACGTGGAGCAGGACGCCTCCATGGCGCACCTCAAGGGAACCTTCGATTCCCGGCGGGTCCGGTCGATCACGGTGGTCCCCATTACCTGGCGTCGCGCCGCGATCGGCGCGGTGCTCCTGCGCTCCTTCCGCGACACCGCCCCCTTCTCCGAGGCCGACGTCCGCTTCTGCGAGGTGGTCGCGAGCCTCACCGCCAAGGCCCTCCGCAACGCCCACCGCTTCGAGAAGCTGCAGCAGCGGGTGGGCGACCCCACCGGCTCCCGGGCGGTGGAGCGGGAGCGTGTCGCCCTGATCGGCTTCCTCCGCCGGCTGCTCGACGACTTCGCCGCCCGGGAGGGCCCCTGGTCCGAGGGGGTGCTGGCCAAGGCGAGTGCCGAGGAGATCGAGCGTCTGGTGGGGGTGGCGCTGACGGTGCTCCAGCAGGAGGCGGCCGCCAGGTAGTTCCGGGTTCCGAGTTCCAAGTTCCGAGTGGAATGGTGCCACCGGCAACCCGGAACCCGGAACCCGGAACTCGGAACCGCTATGACGATCACCCCCGCCGAACGCGCCGCCTCCCTCCGCGCGCTCATCAACCGCGCCAACCGCGCCTACTACGAATTCGATGCCCCCGAGGTCTCCGACGCCGAGTACGACCGGTGGATGGTCGAGCTCAAGGCGCTGGAGGAGGCGCATCCCGCACTCCGGACCCCCGACAGCCCCACCCAGCGGGTCGGCAGCGAGCCCAGTGCCGCCCTGGCCAAGCACACCCACCGGCGGCCGATGCTCTCGCTCGCCAACGCATTCAGCGCCGAGGACCTCGAGGCCTGGGAGGACCGGAACGCCCGGATCACCGAGGACGTGCGGCGCGCGGGCTATACCACCGAGGTGAAGATCGACGGGTCGGCGGTGAGCCTCACCTACGAGGCGGGACGCTTCGTGGCCGGCGCGACCCGCGGCAACGGCGCGGTCGGCGAGCTGATCACCGAGAACCTCAAGACCATCGAGGACGTGCCGCTCCTCCTCACCGGTGGGCCGCACCCCCGGCTGATGGAAATCCGGGGCGAGGTCTACATGACCCACGCCGCCTTCACGCACCTCAACCGGGAACGGGAGGCGGCCGGCGAGCCCCGCTACGCCAATCCCCGCAACACCGCCGCCGGCAGCCTCAAGCTCCTCGATCCGCGCATCACCCGCGAGCGGCGGCTCCGGATGTACGCCTTCCACATCGAGCCGATCGAGGGACAGCTGGGAGTCACCCGGCACGCGGACCTGCTGCAGCTCCTCAAGCGGTGGGGCTTCCAGGTCGAGCCGCACCACCAGCGGCACCAGGACCTCGCGGCGGTGCAGGCGGCCATCCACGACCTGGAACTCCGGCTGGCCGAACTCAAGTTCGACGCGGACGGAATCGTGGTGAAGGTCGACCAGCTGGCCCTGCACGAGGAGCTGGGCGTGGTGGGGGAACGGGAACCGCGCTGGGCCATCGCGCGGAAGTTCGCCCCGGACGTGGCCGTCACGACCCTCCGGAAGATCGCGATCAACGTGGGGCGCACCGGTGCCCTCAACCCGTACGCCATCCTCGAACCGGTCGAGATCGGTGGGGTGACCGTCTCCAACGCCACGCTCCACAACGAGGACCTGATCGCCGAGAAGGATCTCCGCGAAGGGGACCGGGTCGAGGTGATCCGGGCCGGCGAGGTGATTCCCCAGGTTCTCCGCTCGATCCCCGCCACCGAGGGGGAACGGGGCCGGCCCTTCGTGATGCCCGACCGGTGTCCCGATTGCGGCACGCCGGTCGTGCGTCCGGAGGGCGAGGCGATGCGTTACTGCCCGAACGGGGCCTGCCCCGGCCGGGTGCTCGAGGGCATCGTCCACTTCGCCTCCCGCGACGCGATGGACATCCGCGGGCTCGGCTACGAGCGGGTCCGGCAGCTGCTCGACGCGAAGCTGATCGCGGACGTCGCCGACCTGTACCAGCTGACCGCGGAGCAGCTCACCGGACTCGAGCGCTTCGCCGAACAGTCGGCAGGACAGCTGGTCG
>DASZPT010000292.1:0-8944 GCA_035549935.1 Gemmatimonadales bacterium | reverse complement strand
GTGCTCTCCACCGGCAGCACCGCCCAGAAGGTCGCCGAGCAGGCCACCAGCAGCGGCAAGGCCGAGGCGCGGGGAGACCTCGTGGTCGCGGCCGGCGGCGAGCGGGCCACCTCCGCCGACCTCCATGGCGAAATCGCGGAGCTCCGGGCCGAAACCGAGCGGCTCCGCAGGGTGGTCCACGAACTCGAGGCCGAGAATCTGCAGCGCCGCCAGAAGCGCTCGCGCCCCGAGACCCTCCGCGGCACTACCCGCCGCGTCGAGACCCCCCTCGGCACCCTCTACGTCACCATCACCGAGGACGACCGCGGCCAGCCCTTCGAGATCTTCATGAGCCTCGGCAAGGCCGGCGGCGCCATCATGGCCGACGTCGAGGCGATGGGTCGCCTCATCAGCCTGGCGCTCCGCTCTGGCATCCCGATCAAGGAGCTCCACCGCCAGATCCGCGGCATCAGCTCCGACCGCGCCATCGGGCTCGGACCCAACAAGGTCCTCTCCGTGCCGGACGCCGTCGGGATCGCGATCGAGAAGTGGATGCAGGAAAAGCAGGGGATCCAGCAGGAACTGCTCTCCACGAACACCCCGGCCATGGGGACCCCGATCCCGACCGTCGCCCAGATCCAGCAGGTGGCGACGCAGGCCGGCGAGCAGTTCCAGGTGATCAAGGACCAGCAGCCCGTCCTGACCGGCGCCTGCCCCGACTGCGGCTCGCAGCTCGAGTTCGCCGAAGGGTGCATGAAGTGCCACGTCTGCGGGTTCTCCGAGTGCGGGTGATGCCCACGCCGTAACCGGCTTCACCCGCATTCGACGGGGGGCGGACATGACATCCGCCCCCCGTCGAGCGTTCATGGCCCGGCACCGACCCTCGCGCCGGTGTCGGGGGCAGGGCCATGCTGTCGCATCAGGATGGGCAGTCTCGACACCCCAGCACCGGAGCACGACATGCTTCACTCGATCCTCATCGCCGCGGCGCTCGCCGGTCCGCGCCTCGATACCGTCCCTCTGTATACCAACCTCGGGAGTCACCACGTACCGGTGACCACCGCGGTGCCCCGGGCCCAGGCGTACTTCGACCAGGGCATGCGTCTCACCTATGGCTTCAACCACGCTGAAGCGATTCGCGCCTTCCGCGAGGCGGCGCGGCTCGATTCCACCTGTGCGATGTGCTACTGGGGCATCGCGCTGGCGTATGGCCCGCACGTGAACGCGGGAATGGACTCCGCCGCCGGGGTCGCCGCCTGGGAAGCCCTCGGGCGGGCCCGCCAGCACGCCGGACGCGCCACCCCGCGCGAGCGCGCCCTCATCGAGGCGCTCGGGCACCGCTACGCGGCGGTGCCCCCGGCCGATCGTGCGGCCCTCGATTCGGCCTACGCCGACGCCATGGGCGACGTCGTCCGGCGCTATCCCGCCGACCTCGACGCCGCGACACTCTATGCCGAGTCGCTGATGGATCTCTCGCCGTGGTTCTACTGGACCCGCGAGGGAAACCCCCGCCCCCATACGCCGGTGATCCTCCGCGAGCTGGAGCGGGTGCTCGCCCGCAATCCCGACCACCCGGGGGCGTGCCACTACTACATCCACGCGGTGGAGGCGGTGGAGCCCTCGCGGGCGGTGAATTGCGCGGAGCGCCTGGCCGCGTTGATGCCAGGGGCGGGGCACATGGTCCACATGCCCGGGCACATCTACATCCGGGTCGGGCGATACCTCGATGCCATCCGCGCCAACGAGCACGCGGTGCACAGCGACATGGTGTATATGGAGGGGCAGCATCCGGCGATGGGGGTGTATCCGATCGGCTATGTCCCGCACAACTACCACTTCCTCTCCTTCGCCTCGGCGATGGCGGGACGGAGCCGCGATGCGATCGCCGCCGCGCGGAAACTGCGTGAGACCACCTCGCTCGACGTGGTCCGGCAGGTACCCATCGCCGAGCCCTATGTGCCGTACCTGTTCCTGGCGCTGACGACCTTCGGCCGCTGGGAGGAGGTGCTGGCGGAGCCCCTGCCGCCGGCGGACCTCTCGTATTCCCACGGGCTCGCACGCTACGCCCGCGGAGTGGCCTTCGCGGCGACTGGCCGGAGGGAGGCCGCCGGGGAGGAACTGGACGCGCTCCGCCGCACCCGGGGCGCGGTGAATCCGGCGTACGCCACCGCCGGCTGGTCCACGCCCGCCACGGTGCTCGAGATCGCGGAGCTCGCCCTCCAGGGCGAGATAGAGCTCCGTACTGGAGAGGCCGATCGGGCGGTGGCGTGGTTCAGGCAGGCCGTGGCCCTCGAGGATGGCCTGCTCTACATCGAGCCGCCCGACTGGTACTACCCGCTCCGGCATTCGCTCGGGGCCGCGCTCCTCCAGGCCGGCCGCGCGGGCGAGGCGGAGGCGGTGTACCGGCAGGACCTGAAGAGCTTCCCGGCCAACGGCTGGTCGCTCTTCGGGCTCCGGCAGAGTCTCGCCGCGCAGGGGAAGAGCACGGTCGAGACCGACGCGGCGCTCCGGGGCGCCTGGGCCCAGGCGGACATTCAGCTGACGGGGTCCCGGTTCTAGCAGGTGCCGGCCCGGATCGGCGGACTAGTGCCGCACCGCCGATCCGGGTACCCTGCGGTACGACAAACGGGGAGGCCCGCATGCACTACGAACACGTGTACCTGGAAGGCGCGGTCCCGGCGAGCCAGCCGCTCTTCCAGCACCTGATCGACACCTACGCCTCGGAGACCAACAAGACGGCGTCCGTCTGGTCGGAATTGCGGGACGACCAGCTCGGCTTCCGGCCCCATGCGAAGAGCGGGACCGTCCGCGACATCCTGGCGCACCAGATCCTCTCCGAGCGGCGATTCTTCGCCGAGTTCATCGGCCTCACCGAGCCCCCGCCCGCCACGCTGCTTCCCCCCGGCGATCCTCCGCCCCTCGCGGCCTACATCGAGCGCTACGTGGAGCTCGCCCGGGCCCGGATCCCCGCGCTCGCACGCGGCGACGAGCGGTTCTGGCTCGCGCCGGTGCCGTTCTTCGACGTGACGCGGGAACGGATCTGGGTGTTCTGGCGGCGGGTGCTGCACACGGCCCATCACCGCGCCCAGGTCGGGGTCTACCTTCGGCTCCTCGAGGACCGGGTGCCGGCCACCTACGGACCGACGGCGGACGTGACCTGGTCCGGGGCCGATCCGACCCGGACGGTGGACGCGGCAGGGCGGGGTAAGGCGCCCGCCTCCTGACCCTTACTGGTGCGGCTGGCCGGAGCCGAGTAGCTTGGCCTGATTCGTCCGCCGTTGGCCCCATCCCGAGAGGCAATCCGTCATGAGTGAGAAGCCCGGGGAGCTCACCCCCATCAAACCCGCCCGAATCGCCCAGGAGCTGGCCAAGCTGAGCGCCGCGCGCCGCAGCGGGGAGCTCAAGCCTGACGTCTACGACCAGCGGTTCGCACGTACCATTCAGGAACTTCGTGAGCGCCGCATCGACGGGGGCCGGGCCGAGGTGAGTGCCGCCCTCAAGCCCCTGCTGGACGCCGGGGACATCACCGCCAAGGAGTACGACCGGCTGCTGACCCAGCTGGGCATGGCCGGCTAGACGTCCCGGCTTCCGAGTTCAGGGTTCGGCGTCGCCTCCGTCGAAGCGCTCCGGCCGCCGCAACTCGGAACTCGGAACTCGGAACTCGGAACTGCTTCGTGCGCACCATCTCGCTCGCCGGCACCCCCGTCTCCGTCATCGGCTACGGGGGGATGCATCTCTCCCTCACCGACCGTCCAGCCGAAACCGAGTCGGTCAAGGTCATTCACGCCGCGCTCGACGCGGGGATGACCCTGATCGATACCGCCGACGCCTACTGTCTCGACGCTTCGGAGACCGGGCACAACGAGCGCCTCATCGCCCGGGCGCTCCGGGAATGGCATGGGTCGGCGGCGAGCATCCTGGTGGCGACCAAGGGTGGGATCGTTCGGGGCGGGGGGCGCTGGGACCGGAACGGTCACCCCGATCACCTGCGGCGCGCCTGTGAGGCGTCCCTCTCGGCGCTCGGTGTGGAGCAGATCGGCTTGTATCAGTTCCACGCCCCCGATCCCGCCGTCCCCTTCGAGGAGAGCGTCGGGGCCCTCGCCGATCTTCAACGGGCGGGGAAGGTCCGGCGGATCGGCCTGTCCAACGTGTCGGTGGACCAGATCCGGCAGGCGCGGGCGATCACGCCGATCGCCTCGGTGCAGAACCGTCTCAACCCCTATTTCCGCGAGGCGCTGAGCGGTGGCGTGGTGCAGTACTGCGCCCGGGAAGGCATCCTGTTCCTGGCCTACAGCCCTACCGGCGGGGGGCGCCTCACGCTCAAGCTGCCGTCGCACCCCGTGCTCTCGAGCATCGGCCGGCGAACCGGATACTCACCCCACGCGGTCTGCCTCGCCTGGGTCGTGGCCCAGGGGAGCACGGTCGCCGCCATTCCCAGTGCCCGCCGGATCGCCCACGCGCTTGACAGCGCCGCCGCGGCCGACCTTGTCCTCACGCCCGAGGACCTCGCCGCGATCGACGCCGCGACCTTCGACAAGAGCTGACCCCATATATTTCGGGCCTATGCCACCGAGCGTCCGTCGCCAGACCGTCACTGCCCTAGTGGGCGGTGTGCCCGTCGGCAGCAGCCATCCCGTGGTTGTCCAGTCCATGACCAACACCGACACCGCCGACGTCCCCGGGACGATCGGGCAGGTGGAGGCGCTCGCCCGCGCGGGGAGCCAGCTGGTGCGGGTTACCGTGAACAACGAGGACGCCGCCGCGGCAGTCCCCGCGATCGTCGAGGGGCTGGCCACGCGGGGCATCTCGGTCCCGATCATCGGGGACTTCCACTACAACGGCCATCTGCTGCTCACCCGCTATCCCGGCTGCGCCGCGGCGCTCGCCAAGTACCGGATCAACCCCGGCAACGTGGGCGGGAAGCGGGCAGACGAGAACTTCCGCGCCATCATCGACGTCGCCCTGCGGCACGGGAAGCCGGTGCGGATCGGCGTCAACTGGGGCTCGCTCGACCAGATCCTCCTCACCGAGCTGATGGATGCCAATGCCCGGCTCGCCGTGCCCCGGGACGCGCGGGACGTGATGATGGACGCGATGATCGAGAGCGCCCTCCGCTCGGCCCAGCTGGCCGAGGCCCAGGGGCTGCCGCACGACCGGATCATCCTGAGTGCCAAGGTCTCCGGCGTGCAGGACCTGATCGACGTCTACCGCGCCCTGGCCCGGCGGTGCGACTACCCGCTGCACCTGGGTCTCACCGAAGCGGGCATGGGCATGAAAGGGATGGTGGCGAGCGCCGCCGGCCTCTCGGTGCTGCTGCAGGAGGGGATCGGGGACACGATCCGTGTGAGCCTGACACCCAAGCCCGGGGGTGACCGCACGGAAGAGGTCCTGGTGGCCCAGCAGATCCTCCAGTCGCTGGGGCTCCGGAGCTTCACGCCCCAGGTCACCGCCTGTCCCGGGTGCGGCCGCACCACGAGTACCTTCTTCCAGCAGATGGCCGAGGATATCCAGCAGTACCTCCGGGATCAGATGCCCGTCTGGCGGTCGAAGTACCCCGGGGTCGAAGAGCTCAAGGTCGCGGTCATGGGGTGCGTGGTGAACGGCCCGGGCGAGTCGAAGCACGCCAACCTGGGGATCTCGCTGCCGGGGACCTTCGAGGAGCCGAAGGCGCCGGTGTACGTCGACGGCCGCCTCCTCGTGACCCTCAAGGGAGACGCGATCGTGGTGGAATTCCTGCGGATCCTCGACGAGTACGTAGCCACCCGCTACGGCTCGGGGGCGCTCGTCGGCTCCACATGATCCCGCTGGATCAGCTGCTGCAGGACCACCGGCTCGGGGCCCTGGCCGCGATGTTCGGTGCCGGTCTGGTCACCAGCCTTACCCCCTGCGTCTATCCGATGATCCCGATCGTGGCGGGTGTGCTCGGTGGGGCGGGCGCCGCCGGGCGCTCCCGCAGCCGGACCGTCGGGTACACCGCCACCTATGTCCTGGGGCTGGCGCTGGTGTATGCCTCGCTGGGCCTGGTCGCTGGCCTCACCGGATCGCTCTTCGGGAGCATCAGCTCGAATCCCTGGGCGTATTTCACCATCGGGAACCTGCTGCTGGTCGCCGCGCTCGCGATGCTCGATGTGATTCCGGTAACGGTGCCCGCCAGGGTGATGGCGTGGGCCGGGAGCTTCGGGGCCGGCTCGTATCCGGGCGTCTTCGCGATGGGGGCCACTTCGGGCCTGGTGGCCGCCCCCTGTGGCGCCCCGGCCTTTGCCGCCGCCCTCACCTACGTGACGACGACCCGGAGCGCCGTGTGGGGGTTCATCTACCTGTTCGTCTTTTCGGTCGGGATGTCGGCCCTGCTGGTCGTGGTGGGACTCACGGCCGGACTGGGTGCCGGGCTGCCGCGGGCCGGCCGCTGGACCGTGTGGATCAAGCGGGCCGCGGGGCTCATCCTGATCGGCATGGCGGAGTACTACTTCATCCAGATGGGGAAGGTCTCATGAGGAATATCACGACGCGCGGCGGCCTGGTCCTGGCGCTCGCGCTGCTGGGGGCCCCTGCTGCCCGGGCCCAGGGCGATGCGGGGATCAAGGTCGGGAGCAAGGCGCCGGTCCTCTCGGTCCACGACCTCGACGGAAAGCCGGTGGACCTGGGGCAGTGGATCGGGCGGAAGCCGGTGGTGATGGAGTTCTGGGCAACCTGGTGCGAGAACTGCGAGGCGCTCCTTCCGCGCTTCCGGGCCGCGAAGAAGCTGACGGGCGACAAGGTCGAGTACCTCTGGATCAACGTCACGGTGA
The DNA here is from genome assembly GCA_035549935.1 of Gemmatimonadales bacterium. Lineage (GTDB taxonomy): Bacteria > Gemmatimonadota > Gemmatimonadetes > Gemmatimonadales > GWC2-71-9 > JADJOM01. The sequence goes on along the minus strand of DASZPT010000292.1, from coordinate 2,177 downwards.
ACCAGACGCCCGCCCGGGTCCGGCGGTATCTCGAACAGCACGAGGTCCCCTTCCGGGTGCTGTACGACGACCAGGGCGCCAGTACCCGGGCCTACCAGGCGCCGGCTACCTCCTACGTTGTTATCGTGGACCCCGCCGGCCGGGTGACGTATACCGGCGTCGGGGCGGACCAGCAGTTCGAGCCGGCCCTGAAGCGGGTTGCGGGGGTGAGCGAATGAGTAACACTCGGTATGTGGTGGCCGTTGGCCTGTTCATCGTCCCCTTGGCGATCCTGCCTCCGCGCCTCGCCGGGCAGGACACGCTGGGACCGCCTACCGCCATCCTCGTGGACGGGCCCCGGGAAGGTGACCGGGCCCCCGATTTCTCGCTCCCCTGGGCCAGCCGTGACTCGGTCGGCGGTCCCCAGTGGTTCAGTCTGAGCGGTCAGCGCGGCCGAGTGGTCGTGCTCGCGTTCTTCCCGAAGGCCTTCACGCCGGGCTGTACCGCCGAGATGAAGACCTTCACCGAGCAGTACGCCGACCTGTTCGGGGATGACGTGAGCGTGGTGGGAATCAGCGCCGACAGCCTCGGGATCCAGCAGCGCTTTGCCGCCAGCGTCGGGCTGCCGTTCCGCCTCCTGAGTGACCTGGACCAGGGGGTCTCCCGGAAGTATGGGAGCGCCGACCGCAACGGGTACAACCGCCGGACCGTGTACGTCATCAACCCCGCGGGGCGGGTCAGCTACGTGGACCTGCGCTTCGGGGCGCTCGATCCGAAGGCCTACAAGCGGCTGAAGCAGGCCATTGCGGCCGCCCGTCGAGGTGCCTGAACCCAGGAGCGCACTGATGTCCCTTCCTCCCGTCCGGCCCAGACTGCTGGTCCCCGGGATCTGTGGTGTCCTGCTCGCCACGCTGCACGGCGTCGCTCCCGCCCAGGAGAAGTCCAAGGCCGATACCGTGTCATGGTCGGTGGTGAACCCCCGGGCGGGGTGGTGCCTCCAGTTCCTGATGGAGCCCAAGGAGGCGGCGAAGGACCTTACCCGCGGCTATCGGGTGGTCCTGGCCCGCGAGGCCCCCGACCTCCCGCCGGCGATCAAGCGCCTCATCGCCGATGAGCCGAACTACGGGGAATGGGTGCCGGCCGAGGTCTGCACTTACATCGCCGATGCGATTAGCATTGAGAACCGCCGTTTTGACAGAGGCGATGGAGGGCAGCCGATCGCCGCGATCTACTGGGGCGTGGCGGCCGCGAGCGCCGAGGGCGGCGCCGACCTCGACTGGGTGAGCCTGCGCGCATTCGGGAGCAACAGCTCCGGGGTCCAGCGGGCCATGGGAACCCGGGGGGTGCCGATCGACCGGATCCAGTTCGACGTGAAGCCGGTGTCGGAGAGCAAGGACCAGGAGTTCGTTCTCAAGCTGAACAGCGCGACGATCTCGTACGTCGGGCAGCCCAAGCCGGACAGCACGGGATCGGCCCCCCAGCGGGTCAGGACAGGCGTCTTCGTCGGCAATAACCGGACGGTGTGGACGACCCGGATGGTGTGGAATCCGGCGGCGGTTGGAGGGATGTCGGGGGCCATCCGCATTGTGGGAAAACGGGGGCTCGCCAAGGTCCTGAACAAGTCCCCCATCCGGTTGCTGGGGCAGGCGGTGATCGGTGGGCAGGGTGAGATCACGCTGAGCCACTGAGCAGGGCAGCCACCTGGAAGCAGGTGGCCGTCCGTCCTGGCGATGGGGCCAGATTGACGAGGTGGGCGTTTGGATGGCGCCTCCTCCGAATTCGTATACACACTCTGTGCATACTTAACAGGCGACAGGCGACACTGTCGCCTGTTTCTTTTTCAACATGACAGACGTTGTTTTTCTCATTGTGGAATATGTTGTTAGCTGATCGACTTAAAGTGGAAAATCATTGATCGGTCTAGCTCGTTCTCGCGTTTCGTGGTAGGACTCGAGTTTACCGCATTTCCCCATTCAACATGTGGAAAAGGAGGCGAATCCACAGTCGTGGGTGACTGTCTGGCTCTGCCAGAGCGGGGCGGAGGGCAGATAGGGTCTGACTGTTGATAAGTTGCAATTATACTTTTGTGTCTCATCTCAACACTCGTGGACCACCCATCCCGGCGCAGCTACCATTGTCCCGATGAACGGGCTCCTGCGTGCTCGCCAGATCATGACCCTTCACCCGGCCGCCTTCGG
>DASZPT010000291.1:0-8396 GCA_035549935.1 Gemmatimonadales bacterium | reverse complement strand
CGCGGCGCAGAGATCGGGCTGGCCCGCCTCCGGGAGTGGATCGCCGGCACTGCAGCCGCTCAGGACGGCCGCGGCCGCGACGGGGAGCAATGCAGGGAGACCTCGCATGAATCCGCTGGTGGAAGGTGGCCCCGGCGGGTCGAGGAGAACTCGTCGAAGGTCGAACTGTCCCATTCCGGTCCGCCTCTCAGGCGCGGAGTTCCGCGTGTGGGATACGTCGCATGGCGAGCACTCGGAGCAGCGTGCGCGCCAGCCGGTCGCCGATGGGGTCGCCGGGAAGGAAGAGGTCCATCCGGAAGGAGAAGATACTGCGGCCGCTCGGGCGGGGTTCAGTGCCGGACCCCGCCCGCGGTCAGCCCCGCGTCACGGGCTCCGGAGCGCCACCACCGGATCCACCCGCATCGCCCGCCGGGCGGGGAGCCAGGCCGCGAACAGCGCCACCGCCACGAGGCCCACCGCCACCAGGCAGAAAGTGAGCGGGTCGAGCGGGCTCACCTGGTAGAGCATGCCCGTCATCGCGCGAGTGGCGGCCGCGGCGCCGAGGAGCCCGAGGACTACCCCCGCCACGGTGAGGCGGAGCCCCTGGCCCAGGACCATCCCGAGCACCGACCGCTCCGCCGCGCCGAGAGCGATGCGCACGCCGATCTCGCGGGTCCGCTGGCTCACCGAGTAACTGATCACCCCGTACAGCCCGATCGTGGCGAGGAGGAGCGCCAGCCCGGCGAAGGCGGCGAAGAGGAGCATGGTGAAGCGCGGCACCGCCAGGACCTCGTCGAGGAGCGCGGTGACCGGGGCGAGTCGCGCGAGCTGGACCGGCCGGCCGGAGGCGGCGATCTCGGTGCGCACCAGCCGGCTCGCCTGGCCGGCATCGCCGCTGGTGCGGATCACGAGGTGCACCTGCCCGAAGAGGTCGTTGCCGCCCGTGAGACGCGCGTAACTCTGGAGATCGTCGAAGGCGCCGTGGCGTCCCGGTATTCTCTGGTCCGGCACCACCCCGACGACCGTCAACCACGCACCGCGCTCCCCCAGGCGGTAGCGGTGGCCGACCGGATCCTCCCCCGGCCAGTACCGGCGTGCCATCGTTTCGTTGATGACCATGCTGAGCTCGTCCGACCCCCGGTCGAACGCCCGCCCGGCCCGGAACGGAATACCCATGACCGCGAAGTACTCCGGCGCGACCCGGTTGTAGCCCACGATCGCCGGCGCCTGGCCCGCCGGAATCGGCTTCCCTTCCACCTGCAGCTCACCGAGCGCCACCCCCGACTGGGGCGGGACTCCCGTGGCATACGCCGCTCCGGTCACCCCCGGGAGCGCGCGCACCCGACGCAGCAGGTCGCCAAGCACCGGGTCGAGGGGCGAGTCCTTCCCGGCCGGCGCGGCCGCCTCGCCGCTCCCCGGGAGCGCGAGCGTGGCGGCCGTGAGTCCCTCCGGCGAGAAGCCGAGGTCGACACGCTGCATCTGGCGGAGCGTGCGGACCAGGAGGCCCGCGCCGACGAGCAGGGTCACCGACATGGCCACCTCGAGGATCACGAGGCCCGACCGGAACCGGCGGGGGGAACGGCGCGTGCCGCCGCTCGACCCGCGGAGCGGATCGCCGAGGGTCCGGTCGGTCGCGAGCAGCGCGGGCGCCAGCCCGAAGAGCAGCCCGGTGAGGAGCGTGAGCCCGAGACTCCACGCCAGGGCGACCGGCTGCAACCGCACGTCATCGAGCTGGCTGAGCGAGGCGGGGCGCGCCAGCGCCAGCAGGTCGAGCCCGCGCCAGGCCAGCAGCACGCCGAGCCCGCCCCCGATCAGCGCGAGGAGCGTGCTCTCGGTCAGGAGCTGGCGGACCAGCCGCCCGCGGCCGGCGCCGAGCGCGATGCGTACCGCGAACTCGTGGGACCGGGTCGCGGCCCGGGCGAGGAGCAGGTTCGCCACATTGGCGCACGCGATGAGGAGCACGATGCCGACCACGCCGAAGAGCACCAGCAGCCCCTGGCGCAGGTTGCCGGCGAGGAACGCCTGAGGACCGATCGCCTTGCCGATGAACTCGAATCCCTTCGTCTTGTCGGACCACCAGGCCTTCTCGATGCTGCTCAGCTCCGCCGTCGCCTGCTCGGCCGTGATGCCCGGACGGAGCCGCCCGATCGCCTGCACCCGGGTCCCCTCGCGCGGCGGCGGGAGGGGGAGCCAGAGCTGGCGCGCCGGGCCGGTCATCATGAACGGCAGGGTGAAGTCCCGCGGCATCACCCCGATGATCGTGTAGGGCTCCCCGTCGAGGCGGAGGGTCTGGCCCAGCACCTCCCACTGGCCGCCGAAGCGCCGCTGCCAGAGCCCGTACCCGAGCATCGCCACCCGCGGACCGTCGCGCACCGTTTCTTCGGGGGAAAATCCCCGCCCGATCGGGACGGTGACGCCGAGGAAGCGGGGCAGGGTCGCGGTGACGAGGCCCGCCTTGAGGCGCTCCGGCTCCGCGCCGGGGGTGGCGAGGGTGACCTCCTTCTCGTCGAAGGTCTCGAGCCCCTCGAGGGTGTGGGCCTTCTCCCGCCAGGCGGCCACGATCTCGCTCTGCGGCGTGACCAGCGTCCCGCTCTTCTCGTTCGACTCGAGCAACGCGACCAGCCGGTCCCCGCCGCGATAGGGGAGGGGATCGAGGAGCAGCCGATGCACCGCGCTGAAGATCGCAGTGTTGGCCCCGACCCCCAGGGCGATGGTGAGGATCGCGATGAAGGTGAGGCCGGGGGTGCGGACCAGCTGCCGGAGCGCGAAGCGAAGATCCTGGCCCCAGCCACTCAGCCAGTCCCGGCGGCGCTCGAGCCGGGCCCGGCCCCGGTCCACCTCCCGGCAGTAGGCCCGCGCCCCGGCGAGGTCGCCGAAGCGCCGGAGCGCCTCCTCCCGGGCGGCCGACGGCGTCAGGCCCCGCGCGATCAGCTCCGCGGTGCGCTGGTCGAGATGGTACTGCAGCTCTTCGTCGAGCTCGGCGTCGATCTCCGACGGCGCGCGCCAGGGGAGGCGAAAGGCGCGGCGGGGCCACGGGTTCGTCATCGCGATCTCCGGCTCAGGCGGCGTCGAGCACGCCGCCGACCGCGGCGACGTAGGTGTGCCAGGTGGTGGTCTCGGCCTTGAGCTCCCGGCGGCCGTGCGGCGTCAGGCGGTAGTAGCGCGCCCGCCGGTTGTTCTCGGAGAGGCCCCACTCCGCGTCGACGCTGCCGGCCGCCTCCAGGCGGTGGAGTGCCTTGTAGAGCGCGGCATCCTCGATCGCGAAGACGCCCCCGCTCCGGCGTTCGATCTCCTGCGCGATGGTGTAGCCGTGGGCGGGCTGCCACGAGAGGATCTTGAGGACCAGCACGTCGAGGGTGCCGTGCATGAGATCGGTGGGCCGGCGGGCCATGGGCTTTCCCCTAACCTGGTATGTGGAAGGCAAGGTACCGGCGGCCCGCCGGGGCCGTCAAGTCAGCGGCGGGCCCGCCGCCCCGGCCGCAGTCCCTCGAGGAAGAGCTCCAGCATCCGCAGGTTGTTCCGGAGCAGGGACCCGTCACCGGTCCCCTTCGCCAGCCCGTACGAGCCCTCCACCGCCGCGACCAGGAAGGCCGCCACCCCCGCCGCGTCGATGTCGCGCCGGATCGAGCCCTCCGCCTGGCCCCGCACCAGCGCCCGCGCCACCCCCGCCCGCCACTCGGCGTAGATCGCGTCGATCGCCCGGCGGAACCGCGCGTCGAGCGGCGCCATCTCCTGCGCCAGGTTGTTGAGCGGACAGCCCAGCTCGATCTCCCGGGGCGTGAGGCGACTCGCCCGGTCGCGGAGCATCGCGGTGAAGGCGGGGAGCGCGTCGCCGGGGACCTCGAGGGGCGCCACCCAGCGGGCGAGCATGAGCCCGCGCACGACCTCGTTCACCACCGCGAGCCCGAGCGCCGCCTTGTCGGGAAAGTGATGATAGAGGGCGCCCTTGGTGACCCCGGTGTGGCCCAGGATCCGCTCCAGCGAGGCGGCCTGGAAGCCGTGACGGAACATCTCGAGGAAGGCGGCCTGGAGGAGCGTCTCCCGGGTCTGGTCCGGGGCGCGGACCCGGGTCCTGGCGGTGCGGCGGGGCATGGCGGGTTCCCTGGTGCAAGCCGAATCGTACCGGATGGTATGTACAGGGCGAAGCGGCGCCGGGTCAACCCCGCCGGTTGACGCCCGGGACTGCTGCCGTTACATACCATGCGGTATGTAAGCGACGGTCACGGCGTGTCACGTCTTTCAGGGAGCGCATGACGATGTTCACGAGCGGCGAGATGCTGGCGGAGCTGGCGCAGGAATCGGTGGTGACCCGGGTGGCCCTCGAGCGGGTGCCGGAGGCGAAGTACGGCTGGCGCCCCCACCCGAAGGCGCAGACCGCGGGACAGCTGGCGTACCACGTGGCGGTGATCCCGATGGCCCTCGCCGGTGTCGCCATGCAGGAGCGGTTCCTCGCGGGCCACCAGCCGCCGCGCCCCGAGCCGGCCAGCCGGGCCGAGCTGCTGGGGCTCTTCGACCAGAGCGTCGCGCGGGCTCGGGAGCTTCTCGGCGCCCTGGACCAGGCCGGGCTCGAGGCACCCTGGCAGCTGGTCCAGGGGGACCGGGTGATTCTCACCATCCCCCGCCACGCCTTCATCCGCACCATCCTCTTCAACCACTGGTACCATCACCGCGGCCAGCTCTCGACCTACCTCCGCCTCCTCGACGTGGCGGTCCCCCCGATCTACGGCCCCAGCGCCGACGAGCAGCCTTTCGGCTGAGCCCACGGGGTCCGGCATTCGGTTTGCGCTGCCATGTCCAGTTCCCGGGATACGGGCCGGCCGAGGCCCGGAATGCATCTCAGAGCGGAACACCGCGGCAATGTTGGCGCAGGGCGAGGGGCAGAAACGGCGCCAATCTGTCCCCTGCCTGGTCGGCAGGACCGAAGGAGGACCTCGTGCGACAGGATCTGGCGGCGGTACTCGCCTTGGCGGCACTCATCGCCGCCTGCGGCAGCGGCAATTCCACCTCGCCCTCGACCGGACCCATCTCCTTCGCGAAGAACCCCTGCGCGCCCAACGCCACGGTCGCGCTGGGCGTGGCGGAGACGGAAGTCGTCGACTGCGGGAACGGCGGCACCACCGTCACCTTCGCGGGGAACGGCGCGAGCTACCTCATCGTGCCGGAGTTCGCCTCCAACCAGCCGGGCAATTCCCTCTTCGCCTACAGCCTGGCAACCGGCAACGTGACCGCGGCCGCGGCGTCGGCGGCGCGGGCCGCGTCCTGGCGCGCGAACCTCGCCGCCGCCCCGACCGGCGCCGGAAGGCTCGTCCCGCCCCGCCGGCCCCTGGCCGCACAGTATGCCTTCGACGCGATGCTCCGCAGGAGCGCCCGGCGAAGCTCGGGCCGTCTCCGCCTCGCGCCGGCCGCGCGCGCGTCATCGCTCCAGGGCAGCGCGGCGATCGTGGTGCCGCCGGTGGGGAGTACCCGGAGCTTCCATGTCCGGTCGACCTGGAGCAGCACCAACCCGGCCTGGAAGAGCGTGACGGCAACGCTGGCCTATGCCGGCGACAACCTGCTCCTGTATGTCGACCAGGCGGCGCCGTCGAACGGCTTCACCTCGTCCCAGCTCCAGAACTTCGGCGCGCTGTTCGACCAGACGCTCTATCCGACCGACACCCTGACCTTCGGGTCACCCACCGATCTCGACCAGAACGGGCACGTGGTGATGCTGATGTCGCCGGTGGTGAATGCCGACACGCCGGCCTCGACCTGCCTCACCTCCGGCTACATCGCCGGCTTCTTCGACGAGGTGGACTTCGACGGCGCGAGCGATCCCAATTCCAACCAGGGCGAGATCTTCTACTCCGTCGTCCCGGACCCGAACGGGGCGACGAGCTGCGCGCACTCGGTGAGCGAGGTCGGTGATGCGGTCCCCTCGGTCTTCCTGCACGAGCTGCAGCACCTCATCAACTTCTCGCAGCACGCGATCGTTCACGGCGGGGCGCCCGCGCCCGGCTGGCTGGACGAAGGGATGAGCCTCGTGGCCGAGGAGCTGGGCGCCCAGTACTACGAACAGAAGTGTCCGCCCCCCTCCTGCCGGACCGACCCGTCGCAGCTCTTCCCCGACTCGGCGCAGAGCTACGTGCAGGGCTTCCTCTACGGGTCCTACCAGTACGCGCTCCTGCCGGACACGGCGAGCCTGACCCTGCACGAGGATGACGAGGACGGATTCGCCTGGCGGGGCGGGGACTGGGCGCTGGTGCGCTACCTCCGCGACCAGCATGGCAGCGGGTTCTTGCGGCAGCTCGAACAGGGACCGTCGGATGGCATCGCCGACCTCGAGGCGGCGGCGGGAGAGCCGTTCCCGGCCTTCTTCGCGCGGTTCGGGATCGCCCTGTTCGCCGACAGCCTCCCTGGCCTTCCCCGCGCCACTGCGCCGGCGGAGGACCGGTTCGTTTCCCGGAACCTGCGGCAGATGTGGGCGCGGCTCTACCAGACCTCGGGTGGCACCAGCGACATCCCCTATCTCTTCCCGATCCGCCTCTTCCCGGTCACGACCGATACCGCGTCGGCGCTGCTCGTGCCGGGGACCGTGACCTACTTCCGGCTCGACACGCCGTCGACCGATTCGACCGTCACCATCCGGTTCGCGGCGCCCAACGGCTCGGCGCTCTCCTCCGCGCTCAAGCCGCAGCTCGCGCTCTTCCGGCTGCCGCCAGGCCAGTAGCCACGCTCCGGGCCGGCCCGCTCAGGGGGCCGAGGGGCCCGGGGCGGGGCAGGTGCCGTCGCGCACCCGGGTCATCTGTTCCTCTCCTTCCGCCTGATTGAGTCCTTCCCGCGTCCGCCATGCCAGGTAGGCCGAGTCCTGCGCCGGCGTGAGGATGCAGACCATCTCCTGGAACATGCCGTGATTGATCGCGCGGATCTCGGGGAGGAGGACCCGCATGATCGAGTCGACCCGCGGCTGCCACCGCGCCGCGATCTCGCGCATCCGCCGCTCCTGATCGGCGGTGAGGCCGAGGCGCGTGAGGGGGAGGGGGATGCCGTTGTCGCGGGGAGGTTCCTTGACCAGCACCCGTCCCTGCGCTCCCTCCGCGGCGCCGCGGCGGGCCACCGCGAGACCCGTCAGCACGCCGCTCGCGAAGATCGCGGCGAGGAGGAGCGCGGTGAGGAGGGCGGGCTTCGAGGTCGCGGTGGTCATGGTTCTGCTCCGGATGGCCCGGTGGCGCCGGCCGCCATGGCGTTGATGAGTTCCCCGACCGTGGGAACCCGGTTCTGCTCGGCCCAGCGGGCGAGCGGGCCGGGGACGCCCAGGCTCTCGACCGGCGACCGCGGCCCTGTGGCGCGGGCCGGTCCGGTCAGCAGCGATCCCCCCGCGAGCACCGCGATGGCGGCCGCCAGGGCCAGGAGCTCGCGGCGCCAGCGATGCACCAGCAGGAGGGGCACAGCCCCCGCCGGCCGGGCCGCGCGGGCAGCCATGCCCTCGCGGACGATCCGCGTCACGATCGCGTCGAAGCGATCGCGGTCACCCGCCGGATCGATGGGGCTCAAGTCGATGCGGTCATCCATCGCGGTACTCCTCCAGCGTGGCGGTACCCAGGATCTCGCGGAGCCGCTTCCGCGCCTGGAACAGGTGCTGTCGGGACATGCCCACCGAGGTCCCCAGGGATTCGGCGATCGCGTCGTGCGGCCAGTCGTCCAGGTCGTGGCGGAGCAGGACCTCCCGCTGCACCGGCGTGAGCATCGCGATGGCACGCTCGAGGCGGCCCCGAAGCTCCGCGCGGTCGAGCCGCCGGGGCGCGGTGGCCTCCACCGCCGGCGCCACCGCGTCGAGCGGGGGACCCTCCCGCACCGCGCGGCGCGCGAGAAGGTTCCTGGCGTGGTTGCGGACGATCGTGTGGAGCCACCCGCCGAACCGGTGGGGCTCCCGGCACTCCTCGAGGCGAGCCGAGGCCTGCACCATGGCGTCGTGGCAGGCGTCCTCCGCATCCACGCCGTTCCCCAGCACCGCGAGCGCGGTCACGTACGCGGTGCGGTAGTGCCGCCGTACCAGGGTCTCGAGCGCGCCCGGGTCCCCGCCGAGCGTGCGCGCCACCAGCTCCGCATCGGGCGGGTCGGGTCGTGCCTGCACCTCGGCGAGGTGAGCGGACGGGGTCGGGCGCATGGGCTCTGGAGACCTGACAGCCGGGGGTGCGAAAGCGTTAGCGGGCCGGACTAACGCCGGGCCCGGGCCACCTGTCATGGCCCAGACCCGACACGGAGCCGAGCCTCATGACCGTCCGCCGCCTGCTGCTCAAGGTCCATCTCATCATCGGCTTCGCCGCGGCCCCGCTCCTGGCCGTACTCGGGGCCTCGGGTGCCGTCCTGGTGTTCGAGGACGAGATCGACCACTGGCTCAACCGCGACCTCCTGACGACCCGCGGGACCGGGCCGGTGCT
>DASZPT010000290.1:0-52192 GCA_035549935.1 Gemmatimonadales bacterium | reverse complement strand
GTCGTCCGACATCTGGCGGTAGTTCTCCCAGGGCATCGGCGGCAGGAGCGCCCGGCCCACACCGGCATGCCGCCCCTGCCGGATCGTCTGGACGAACATCTCCTCGGTCCAGCCGTAGAGCCCGTAGCGCGAGGGGGTGAGATTGGCCGCGAAGCTCATTCCCCAGGGTCCGGACCACGCGGTGAGGTGCGCGTTGGTCGTCGCCATCCACCCGGCGGGCATCGCTGCGGGCGGCTCCCCCACCGCGAGGTCGGCGGGGTGGCCCGAGAAGAGCCGGGTGGTGTCCGGCACCGGACCGGTGCGGGTCATCACCTTCGGAGTGTGGCAGTCGTGGCAGGCACCCACGACCGTGAGGTACCGGCCACGCTCCACGGTGGCCGCGTGATCGGCCGGGCGGGAGGTGGCGCAGGCGCCCAGCAGGGCCGGGAGGAGCAGCAGGAAACCAGGGGGACGGACACGCACGGGGAACCTCCAGTTCGTTGATGCGTTCGGCACGGGGCCGGTGGCGCCGCTCGGCGCGGCGGTGAACTGGGAGGCGAAGCTACGAGCGGCGCTCACTTCCCGATCAAGCGCCGATCAACTGGCCTAACGCATTGTTCCGCGCGGCCTTGGGTCAGGATTCGTCGATCACCTCCTTGACGATATTCAGGAGCGTCTCGAAGTCGGTGGCGTGATACCGGAGGGCCTGGAGATACGGGGCGAGGGCCGGATCCAGCGAAATCGGCAGCGGAGGCATGCCCCCGACCACCGGAGTGGGCGGCATACCCACGAGTGCCTGGAAGCGGATGTTGTTGGCGGTGAGGATCTCGAGCTGGTTCTTCAGGTCACCCCGGGTCTGCTCGTCCATGGCCTGGCCTCGTGAGAGGGGAATCGGTGGCGGCAATCAGGAGACAAGGTGCAAAGCCCGGGTGGGAAGGGCAAGCGAGGAGGAACGATGGAGCCGCGGCAACTGCGCGCCGGGGAGATCGACGCCCTCGGGCAGGTGTGGCACGACGCATGGCGGGAGGCGCATGCGCACCTGCTGCCGGAGAAGCTCATCCGGCTCCGGACCCTCGAGAGCTTTCGGGCGCGGCTCCGCGCCAATCGCGAGGCGGTGCGGGTGGCCGGGCCGGTGGGGAGCCCGCTCGGGTTCTGCTGGGTGCGGGGCGACGAGCTGTTCCAGCTGTTCGTGCACCGCGAGGCCCGGGGGACGGGAGTCGCCCAGGCATTGATGGCGGACGGGGAGGCACGACTCGCGGAGGCCGGCGTCGTGACCGCGTGGCTCGCCTGCGCCATCGGGAACCACCGGGCCGCGCGCTTCTACGAGAAGTGCGGGTGGGCGATGGTGGGCGTGCACCCGAACGTCGCGGAGACGCCGGAAGGGCCGATGACCCTGGAGGTCTGGCGCTACGAGAAGCGGCTCCGCCGCTGAGCGCTACGCCCCGGCAGCGCGGCGGCTTTCGAGGCCGGCCGACCAGGCCACCGGATCGATGTCGGCGAGCTTCACCTGGGCGAGCTGCGCGGCCTCCTCGAGCAGGCGGAGGCCCTGCACATCCGCCACCGGCCGGCCGATGACCAGGGCGACGTACCGTCCGGTCGTGACGTCGGGGCGCGCGGTGTTGGCGCCATAGAGCACCCGGAGGTGCTGGAACCCCGCGAGCCCCAGGCCCTGGACCGGCACCTTGAGGTAGTCCTGCGGCCGGGCGCGCTGAGCCCACATGCGGAGCCGCTCCACCTCCGCTCCGGGGCCGTCGATGGCCCGGATCAGCCAGTCGAGGAGTCCGCGCAGGACCGACACGACCGATGGCTCGGGGAGGTCGAGCACGTCGCGCGCGAAGGTCGCCTGGGACTTGTAACTCTGGAGCAGCGCGCGAAGCTGGGGGAGCTGCTCCACCGCGGGGAAGCGGCGCTCGAAGGCGTCCAGCCGCTCGCTCACGGGGCGGTCGTCGGCGCGGCGGAGCGAGAGAACCACGTCCAGCACGCGAACCGCCGTCGGGCGGGTCATGGCCCGGTCGGACCAGGGGGTGAGCCCCGCGAAATCCTGGCGCAGAGCGGCCGCGAGCTGTTCGGCCTCGGTCATGCTTGTGCCCGTCCCCTACTGGTAAGAGACGCCCGGATACAGGAATCCGAGCGCGGTGAAGAAGATCGGGTGGAACAGCGTGTCGAAGAGCTGCCACGCGACGAAGATGCCCAGGAAGCCGAGGAACGGTGTGCCCCAGATGAAGTCCTGGTAACGACGGGTCGCCGATGGGCTGAGGAGGAGGGGTAGCGCCCCGCTCCCGTCGAGCGGCGGGAAGGGCAGCAGATTGAAGGCTCCAAGGAGCAGGTTGAGCGAGAAGAGCACCCCGACAAAGTGGAGGGCCCCGGGCCAGAGGCCGCCCGCCATCGTTTCGGCGATCTCGCCGAAGCGGACGGTCTGGGGCGCGAGCACGATCCCCGCGGCCGCCCCGGCGCGGAGCAGGAGCCCCGCGATGATCACGAGGAGCAGGTTCGCGGCGGGCCCCGCGAGCGCCATCCAGGCGGCGCGGGTGGGATGGCGCCGGGCCCAGTCGATATTGTACGGCGCGCTGGCGTAGCCGAAGGGCCACCCGGTGATGAACACCGTCAGCAGCGGGAGCAGGACCATTCCGATCGGCTCGCGCCGGATGTGCGGCACAGGGTTGAGCGAGACCTGGCCCCCGTGGTACGCGGTCAGGTCCCCGCCCCGGGCAGCGGCCCAGGCGTGCGCGGCTTCGTGGAGTGTGGTCGAGAAGAGGAAGACGACGTAGTAGACGACGGCGTCGGCGAAATCGGCCATGGGCGCGGGACGGGGGAAGACCTGGACTGGGGACCGGCGAAAGCTGTCAGGAGCCGGCCCCACAGTCCAGTCTGGTGCGCCGTCCCTACATGTCTTCGAGCGGGCGCACCTCGCACTCCCCCACGAAGGCGGGCCAGTGCTTGAGGTGGAGCTCCATGAAAGCGCGGGCCACCTCCCGGGCTTCCGCGTGCGACTTCACCTCCACCAGGGCGTACCCGCCCACCACCTCCTTCGCCTCGGTGAAGGGCCCGTCGGTCACGGTGAGCTTGCCTCCGCTCTGCCGGACCCGGAAGCCGTCCCTGGTCCGTTTGAGGCCGGCGGTATCCTTGAGCACCCCGCTCTTGAATCCTTGGTCGACGAAGCCCCCCATGGCCTCCATCAGCGCGGGGGGCACGTCCTGCATCTCGAAATTTTCGGCGTGCTTGATCAGCATCAGATACTTCATTGGTCTGGTCTCCATGGTCTGGTGTCGACGGCAGCCTTCACCCATGCGTCGAACGGCGAGGCTGGAATCGACATGGCCCCCGCGGGGAGGCGCCATGTCTCAGAATGAGACCGGACCCGCGCCCGGGTCAGGTGGCTGCCGGCGCCGCCGCCCCGGGGGACGCCGCCGGGCTCCGCGACCGGCTCAGGAGCCACGCCGAGATGAGCGAGAAGAGGACCCCCACCGGCAGCGGCTCGAGCAGGGTCATGGCGATGTTCACCAGCGGGTTCCGGTACATCTGGCTGAACTGCTGCATCTCGGTCACCTTGGCGGCGATGGCGGCGTCACTGGCGCCCGAGGCCCGGAGCTTCTCCACAACATAGGCGCCGTACTTCTCCGCGAAGTCCGGCGTCAGGCGGTAGAAGATGAACTCCCAGGTCGCGACGTAGCAGGCACTCGCGACCAGCACGATCAGGAGCCCCACCCCGAGCGCTTTCGCGAAGGTGACCGTGCCGCCGGCCACGTTGTCCCGGTAGGACCGCACCCCGAAATAGACCATGAGAAAGGCCAGCACCATCGTGGTGTAGCCGATGATGGCGGATCGGTCGAAGCCGATGGTCTCGTGGAAGGGGAGGGTGAGCAGCATGACCGCCGACAGGACCGCGCCCGCCAGCAATCCGAACGTCAGGACGACTTTCCGCATGAGGACTCCCGGGTGTGATTGGGGACCGCCGATCCTACCGCGCCGGCTGCCGCCGCGCGTCACCCAAAGGCATGATTTTCGGGGCATCGGGCCGGAATCACCCGAAAGTGGCGACCGGCCGGCTCAGGGGATGAGCCGCTGGGCCTTGCCGAGCTGGACCGCTTGGGTACGGCGCCGGGCGCCCAGCTTGTCGAAGACCCGGCTCGAGTGGGTCTTCACGGTATTCTCGCTCACGAAGAGTCGGCCGGCGATCTCGCGGTTGCTGAGCCCCTCGGCGATGAGTTCGAGGATCTCGAGCTCGCGGGGGGTGAGGCCGAGCGCGTCGATCCGCGCCTGGTCGCGGACGAAGGTCGCGGGCGCGGGAACCGGAACCTCCCGCACGACGACGGTCGCCGGCTTCCGGGTCAGCCGGATCCCGAGCCAGATGCCGAGGGCCGCGAAGAGGGCCGCCACCAGGCCGCCGTAGATCTCGAGCGAATGCTCCAGCACCAGCCAGCGGTACTCGATCATCCGGAGCAGCGCGATCAGGAGGCCGGCGAGCAGGCCGTAGAGCAGAACGTGCTTGCGCATCTCGAAGGTCCGAAGAGCGCGAAAGGTGAGTGACGCCCGGCGGGGGCGCAAGCGAAGGCCGCTGGCCCCGGGCGCCGCGGTCGCCCATACTTCGCCGGTCTCAGGAGATCGCATGACCATGAAGGTCGACTTCGCCATTCCCGAGGGGCAGACCTACCTCAACAGCGCCTTCATCCACCCCATGCCGGTCGCGGCGGCGGACGCGGTGCGGCGCTATCTCGACACCCGCACCTTCGCCGCCCCGGGGCTCCGGTCCGGCGAGGCGGCTGCCGCCGAGGTGAGGGCCGCCTTCGCCCGCCTGATCAATGCCACACCCGGGTCGATCGCCCTGGTGCAGAGCACGATGGCCGCCGAGAACCTGGTAGTGAACGCCCTGGGCATCCGGGAACGACGGCTCCCGGTGTTGACCGACGCCCTGCACTTCGACGGGTCGCTCGTGCTCTATGGCGAACTCGCGAAGCAGGGCGTCCCCGTCGCCGTGGTGCGCCCCCGCGACTGGCGGATCGAGCTCCGTGACATCGAGGCGGCGATGACCCGGCGCCCGACCCTCGTCGCGGTCTCGCTGGTGAGCTGGTACAACGGGTTCCAGCACGATCTCAAGGCGGTGGTCGACCTCGCGCATGCCCATGGGGCGTACGTCTACGCCGACATCGTCCAGGCCGCGGGCAACACGCCCATCGATGTCCAGGCCAGCGGCGTGGACTTCTGCGGCTGCTCCAGCTTCAAATGGCTCATGGGCGACTTCGGTGCCGGCTTCCTCTACTGCCGCGAGGAGCTGCTGGGCCAGGTGATCCGCCGCCCGCAGGTGGGCTACCAGCAGGCCGATACCACGATGCACTACCTGCCGACCGATCCGCCCGCGGACCAGCCGGTCACCTGGACGCTGCATACCGATGCGACGGGGTATTTCGAGGTCGGAACCTGCTCCCAGGCGGGGGTGAACGCGCTCTCGGTTTCCATCCCGTATCTCGAGCGGCTGGGCGTCGACCAGATCCAGGCCCGGCGCCAGCCGCTCCTTCGGCGCCTGCACCAGGAGATGCCGCGGCTCGGCTTCACCCCGATCACCCCGGCGGATAACACCTCGGCCCTCATCGCCTTCACGAGTCCGGGGGCCGAGGCCCGGTACGCCGAGCGCCTCCGAAAGGCGAATGTGGTGGTGAGCCTGTACAGGGACCGGATCCGGATCGCGCCGTCCTTCTTCAATACCGCGGCCGAGATCGACACCCTCCTCGCCGCGCTGTCCTAGCATCGCGCCCGGCGACGGTCACCCTCCCCGCCGCCGAGAAGAATTCCGCCCACCGTGCGTCTCTCTTCATCGTGCCATTCCCTCCGCCGGGTAAGCTGGCTGGCGGCCATCCGTTTAGGTTTGAAGTGGCGCAGGGCGCGCCTCCCCGGTCTCTGGACAGGAGGGTGTGATGGATCCCAAACCGGTGATGATCGCGTTTCCCGACGGGAGTGAAGATCTCGGGATTCTGGTCGACGAGAACGTCCTCGATGTGGGCACCGTCGGGCTCAGCATCCAGGTGGACGACGTGTTGAGCGTGGATGGGACGCTCAAGACCGTGCTGGGACGGACCGTGCGGAGGAGTTCGCGGGTCGGCAGCGATGTCGAGATGATCGAGGAGACGTCGTTCCGCCTCAAGCTCGGGCCCTGGCCCCCGCCGGCGGAGAAGAAGTTCGCCTGAGGGCCAGGGAGCGGGAGCCTCGCTCCCGATGGAGACCCGGGTGAGGTGGCTCCGGCTGCGCAGGTAGCGCACCGCGGCCCGTCCGGGCCGGTCGTCACCGAATCGAGCCGCGCCATTCCACGCAATTCCGATTGCATCACCCCCACCTGGCGGCTGCTCCGCGCTGGAAGGTGCGCACCGGCCATTCCTCGCCGGGCCGGACCGTCGCCGCAGGAAGGAGAAGCGCACCCATCAGGGTGCTAGGAGCATCAGGGATTCATCCCCGGCCGAGGATCAGTCGTTTCCACTCGTCGAGCATGGCGGCATACGCCTGCTCGTGCATCGCCTGCAGCAAGCGGGTGCCGGCGGCGGTGGTGGAGGTGAGGGCATAGGTCACCCGCACCATGGTCCCACTCTCGTGGGGACGACACTCGACCGCCACCGTCCCGATGTGGGAGCCCTCGGTGAAGCGCCCGTAGCGGGCCCGTCCCGCCACTGGATCGAACTCCAGCACCAGCCAGAGCGTGTCCTGGGCATTGTGATTGGTGCGAAACACCGTGCCCGGCGCGGCGCTCGGCTCCGCCGGATGGAGGTAGACCGGCGCCCACCCCGGCACCCAGCTGCGTTCTCCTTCGGGCGAGAGGAGCGCCAGCGACTCCTCCGGCGGGTACGGGAGGTGGAAGGTCCCGGTCCGCTCGATGTGAAGCGGGGCGTCACTCACCGCTCTGGTCCTGCTCCAGGTGGAAGCGATGCAGCACCGCGTGCACCACCGGACCGAGCATGATGCCGGCGGTGACGATGAAGACGAGCCCGGCGAAGAGGGCGTAGGCCCCGATCAGCCACTTGCCGGGCGCGGTGTTGATGCGGTCGATGGGGCCCATGCCGCCCAGCAGCATCGAGGCGTTGAGGAAGGAGTCGGCCCAGGGGAGCTTCTCGATCCAGTGATAGAGGGCCATCCCGAGAAAGAGCGTGGCGGCGAGGAGGGGAAACAGCGTAAAGGCCTTCATCCCCATTCGCCGCGCCACATGCCACGGCTGCCGGTGCCCCAGATCGTTGGGGAGGGTGGTCGTCACGGAATCGAGGGTCGGTGAGGTCATGGGCGTGAAGAGTGGAGGGTTCGCGGCCGGGCGGGCTTTGACCCGTCGAGTGCCTTCCGGGCTGCCGCCAGCGCGCTCTGCACCAGCTTCACCGGGGCGTGCGACAGGTACACCAGCGTACTGCCGCTCCTGCCCCAGGCGCCCGCGGCCGGCTGCATGGCGCCCCGCGCTGCCCGGATGAGGGCCGCCTGCTCGGCCGGGGAGACCTTCACCATCCCCCACCCGGGGCCGGGAGCACCGAGGGACGCGAAGACCTTCCCCCCGGCCCGGAAGTCCGCGTGGCCCATGTGCGACCCCTCGGTCACGCCGGGGAGCGCCAGCGCCATGCGGCGGAACCGCTCGGCGCTCAGCCCCGCGCCGCGAGGCGCGCGGGTGAGGGGAATGCCCGCCAGCTCCTTCGGCGCCTGCGAGCGCCACCCATCCTCGAGCAGCGACCGCAACTTCGGCAGCGACACCTTCGGGAGGCGCACCAGTACGGCGGGATAGCCATTGTAGTGGGGCTCGGTGAAGAGGACCCCGGGATGGTGCTGGAGCAGCAGGTCCTTCTCGTCGAGATTCGCGACCCGCACCGCCAGGACCAGGGGCTGCGGGACGCGCGGCTTCTTCGGGGCGACCCGTTCCAGCCAGACCCATGCGAATCCGCGGGGCTTGCCGCGATCCATCACCGAGAAGGCGAACCGATCCTTGCCCTCCACGGTCCCGGGGAAGGAGAGCGCGATCCGACGGACATCGGCCTGTGTTGCCATGGGCTCCGTGTCAGGGAAGGGAGAGAACGGCACGGAGCGCCCTCATCGAAGTCTCCGGCCTCTCGAAGTGTAATGCCGCGAGGCCCGCCGCCCGCGCGGCCTCGCAGTTGGCGGCGGCATCGTCGACGAACAGGATCGAAGCGGGGGGAAGGAGCAGCCGCTCCGCGAGGCGACGGAAGATGACCGGTTCGGGTTTCCGCGCGCCGAACTCGAAGCTTACCCAGGCGTGGGCACCGAGGAGGCGGGTGACCTCCGGGGCCAGCTCGGGGAGCACGTCCTTGAGGAGCGGCCCGTTGTTGGTGAGCATGCCCACGACCCGCGCCGGCTCAAGCTCCGCGACGAGCCGGAGGACCTCCTCGTGGGGCCGCATGGCCCGGCGGCGTGCCTCGGTCCATTCCGCCCGGGTGACCGTGCTCCCCAGCTCCCGGTTGAACGCCGCGAGGTAGTCCTCGCCGCTGGTGTACGCCCCGGACTCGGCGGCGGCCTCGAAGGGCGACCGGAAGACCGCGGCGATCCGTTCCGCGGGAAGGCCGGTGATCTCCGAGAGGTACCGGGCCCGTTCGGACGGGCGGAAGTCGTAGAGGACGCCGTCGAGGTCGAAGATGACCGCACGGGGCGCCGGGTGGGGCATGTTGAGGCTCCGACGGAAGCGCGAACCGGACCACGGCTGGCAGAGTGCGACGGCGCGGGAGCTTCCGCAAGCCCGCCGGACCGGCGATTGACAGTCGCATCGGACCTCCCCAGTCTCAGGGCAGCGGCACGGCGCGCTGCCTGACAACCTTCACTTCTCCAAGGAACTCGCAATGCACATCGGACGCAACTCGGTCGTCCTGGCGGCGCTCGTCCTGGCGGGGGCCAGGGCCGGCCGGGCGCAGGATGTTCCCCTCTCGGCGGGACACTACGACGTCATCGTCTCCGGGATGCCGGGTGGCAACACCGAGTCGCGCCCGCGCTGCATCACCCCGGAGCATCTCAAGTACCCCGAGACCATCTTCACCTACGCCTTCGCCAGGAAAGCGACGCCGCTCCCCTCGGTGAAGGTCACGAAATTCAGCGCGACCGGCGGCAGGATCAGCTACGAGGCGGAGACCCCGTCCTCGATCACCCGGGTGGAGGGGACGATCTCGAGCACCGCCTTCGCGGTGCAGCGGACGACGACGCCGAAGAACGGGAAGGGCGCGCCGATCACGATGAAGCTGGAAGGCAAGCGGACCGGGGGGTGCCAGTAACCGTTCGCGGCGGAGGCCCGGCATCGTGCCGGGCTCCGCCGCGGTTTCACCCCACCGCCCCCGGGGTCTCGGCCACCGGGACGAGGTCGCAGTACTCGAAGCGCTGGTCCCGCCGTACCCGCTCCCCCACCCGCACCGCGATCCGCGAGGCGAAGATCGGCCCGTCGACCACGCAGGTGTGAAACTCCCCCCGCTCGCCGCAGGGATCGACCGAGGCGGGGAGGTCCCGGAGCAGGGCGTGATCGAACCGCCGCCCGGCGAATGCGCCATCGAGCTGGGTGGTATCCACGCACGTGAGGTAGGCCTCGAATCCCTCGTCGACGAAGCGACGCGCGAGTGCCACGGTGTCCATGCCCCAGAGCGGGAAGCGCGGCGTGTAGGCGAGGCGGCGGGCCTGGTCCTCGCGGAAGGCGCGGACGTCCTCGAGGAAGAGATCGCCGTAGGCGAGGTCGGTGACCGGGCCGAGCGCGCGGCGTGCCGCGCCGAGAGCCTCCGCCCAGGCCCGGTCGTAGTCGGCGTTGCTGGAGGCGGGGGCGAGCGACGCCTCGAAGACGGGAAGGCCGAGCGCCGCGGCCTGCGCGTGGAGGATCGAGCGGCGCACGCCGTGGATGCTGACCCGGTCGTAGGCGGGCGCGACCGTGGTGAGGAGCCCCATCACCCTCACGGCGGGATCGATCCGGAGTGCCGCCAGGGTGAGGCTGCTGTCCTTGCCGCCACTCCACGCGAGGAGCACCGGCGTCGTCACAGCGTCCCCTCGGGCACCCGGCGGTACACCACCTGGACCCCCGCGATGGTCGAGTCGCGGTGACGCATCAGGATCGTCGAGTCGTAGGTGACCAGCACCGTGTCGCGGCTCTGCCAGCGGATCGCGAAGTGCTCGGCCCACTTCTGCGGGCCCTCGGGCCCGCTCGCATCGAACAGCATGCTGCCCGCGCTCTCGGCGGACTCGAAATACTGGAGGCTGAAGAGCGTCTCGCTGATGTGGACGCAGGACTCGAACTCGAGTCTCGGTTCCGCCGTGGACGTCGAGGGTCCGGGGAAGCTGGTCGTGATACAGCCGCGCCCCGGGAGCAGGGGAATCGGCGGCTGGCGCAGGTGCGCGATCACGATGCCGCCGCCCAGCCCGAGGGCGGTGAGGGCCGCGAGGTAGCGGAGCGCCTTCATCCCTTCACGTAGGACAGCTTCTCGGCCACCTTGCCGTCCCGGATGCGGAAGAGGTCGACACCGCGGACGTGACCCGGCTGGCCGTCCCGGACCCAGGTGTACTTCCACCGGACCGCGGCCCGCTCCCCCGCCGCGAAGGTCTCCTCGGTCTCGAAGAGCGCCTGGGGAGAGCGGGCGAACATGGCCACCCAGACGGCCCGCACCGCCGTCTGGCCCACGAAGCGCTGGCCGTCGGGGGCGGGGCGGGTGTTCTCGAAGGCACAGTCGTCGGTCATCAGCTCCATGATCGCGTCGACATCGTGGCGGTTGAACGCGTCCATGAACCGTTCGATGGTCGCGAGGGTCGCACGGGTGGTCGCATCGGTCATGTCAGTCTCCGAGGCGGGTGGACGGGGAGCCAGGCGCGCACGGTCAGGCGCCCTGCCGGCCTGGCTCGCGGGGTGGGAGGTCGTACCGCATGCCGGGCAGGCCGAGTGCGCGGCGAAGCAGCCCCATCTGGCCGACGTGATAGCTCTCGTGCTGCGCCAGGAAGGCCAGGGCGCCGAGGACGGTACCGTCCGAGCCGGGGAGGGCCGCCGCCGCGCGCGACAGGGCGGCGGTGTCGAGCCGCTCGATGGTGACGGCGATGTGGGCGGAGATCGCCTCCCAGTAGGCGGTGAGCTCGTCGAGCGGGGGCAGCGGTCCCGCCTCCTCGAGCGAGCGCGCCTTCGCGAATGCCGGCGAGAAGGGGCTCGGCCGGGGACGCCCGACCAGGGTCGCGAGGTAGTGCCGGGTCTCGGTGAGGTGCGCCGCGAGGAAGGCGATCGTGTTGACCCGGCCCAGGTGGCGGTCGTTCGCCTGCGCGTCGGAGAGGCCCGCCAGGCAGTTGAGCCAGAGCTGGGTGTTGAGCCGGAAGATGGCGGCGAGGGGAACGACGGACGGGTGCATGGAACGATTATCGCGACCCGGCCGCTCCCGCGCCACTCCGGTCAGTGCGGCGCGGGCGTGACGCGAAGGTTGGAGAAGTAGGCGAGGGTACCGCGGCCGATCCAGAGCGCGATTCCACCGGCACGGGTGCTGTCCTTCATGTCGGTGACCACCAGCGCCGGCTGGCTGGCGCCGTTGACGTAGAAGTCCGCGCGCGTCCCGTGGCCCGGGGCCCGGTGACGTCGACCTCGATCGTGCCTTCCGAGTCCCTTGCCGGTCTCGATCGGGATCCTGGTCGTGGCCTGGGCGGTGAGTGTCGCGGGGAGGGTGAGGGCGAGGACGACGAGGCGCATGATCGGCATGGGCGGGACGGGTGATGGTGCTCGTCGTGCGCGCCCGTCCGGGGGCCGGTTTCGGGCCCGCGGCGTCACTGATGGGAGTGAAGCCGCAGCGTCCTGGTGGCGAGCCGTACCTCCTGCAGGAACGTGACCAGTCCGACGATGAGGGCGATCATCGCCCCGACGAAGAGGACCCCCACCGCGCGGGCGACGTTGAGGGTGAGAAACGCGCCGAGGAAAAGCACCACGATCAGCGTGGCGATGAGCAGGGCCGAGCTCGTGACGAGGGCGATGCTCCGGTTGATGTAGGTGGCCCGGTCCGTCAGCACGGTCAGCTCGCCGCGGACCTCGGGGGTCGGCGGGCCGAGGGCGTCGAGCTGGCGGGCGCGGTCGATGATCCGGGCGAGCCGGTTGGTCAGCACGGCGAGCAGCGCGCCGACGCCCGAAATCAGGAACACGGGGGCGACGGCGAGCTGGATGACGTGCGCGATGGTGGTGAGACTCGATTCCTGTTCCACGAGGGGCTCCGTGCGGGCGAAGGGTGGAACGGTACTCAGCGGGGCGCGGCTGGCAAGCGGCGGAGCAGGGCGGCGGCCAGCCGGTCGGCCGCCGCGGGCGTCAGGAAGAGCTCGGGCTCGATGAGCTCGAGCTCCATCAGGAGCGGGCCGCCGGCGGTCTCGACCAGGTCACAGCGGGCGTAGACCCAGGGGTGCCCGGCGGCCTCGAGCGCCCGGGCGGCGAAGGCGACGCACGCCGGCGGGGGATCGACCGGGGCCCAGGTGCCGCCGAAATCGCTCTGGACCCGGAAGTCGCCCGGCGCCGCGACCTTCCGCACGGCGTGGGACCAGGCGCCGTCGAAGAACATCAGCGACAGCTCCCCGCCGTCCTGGATCTCGGGGACGAATTCCTGCAGCAGTCCGCCCACCTCGCCGATCGCCGTCATCGCCCCGGCGGGCGGGGGTGTCCCCGCCTCGACCCGGCAGGTCCCGTGCGCCGTCGCCGACACGCGGGGCTTGAGGACGCCGTGGCGCGCGCCGATCTCGCGGAATCCCCGGGCGAGGTCGAGGGGCAGGGCGGGTTCGAACCAGGCGGTCCGCGGAATCCTGATGCCCGCCGCGTCCAGCTCGCGCAGGTAACGCTTGTCGGCGTTCCAGAGCACCGTCTCCGCGGCGTTCCAGAGCCGGTCGGGCGTCGCGGCGAAGCGGCGCAGCCAGTCGCGGAACTCGGGCCAGCGGTGATGATAGTCCCAGGTCGAGCGCAGGCAGACCACGGCTCCCGCGAGCGCGGCCGGATCGATCCGGTCCCACGGCATGGCGACGGCTCGGACCCCGCGCCGCTCGAGCGCCTGCTGGAGCTGCGTGTCGCTGGGAGTGAGTTCGGGACGGGACTGGCAGGTGGCGAGGAGCAACGTCCGTCGAGGCGTCTCGCCTCCGGGGTCACACATCGCAGCCGTCGTCGGCGGAGAACGTGTCTGAAGTCGCGGGACGAAAGAGCATGAACCGGTATTCGCAGGCCGCCTCCCTGGCCTCGCGGTCCGGCCGCCACTGCACCCAGATCCAGGGGCCGGCCGGCGCGGCGCCCGTCACCGTCACCGCATACTGACGCACGATCTCCCAGAAGGGTGTGCCGCGAAGGGGATAAGGCTTGCCGTCGGGAGCGAGCAGATCGTCGGCCGTCCGCTCGCTCGGCAGGAGCGTGAGGCGCAGGGACTCGGCGGACGAAAGCACGAAGCCGCGTCCCCGGCCAGCGGGCACGTTCGCGCGCACCGTGCCGAATGCGCGGATCTGGCGGATGGAGGCCCCGGTGTCCTCCCAGACGATCCGGACACGGCCCACCAGGCTGTCGGGCGCGAGCGGGAGGATCCCCGTGGAGTCGAGCAGGTAGAAGTGCCGGGCGGCCAGACCGGCCGGGAGCGGCAGGAGGAAGGTGATTTCGGTGCCGCCGATGTCGCTCCGGGCCTCGTAGAGCCGCTCGCGCCGTGCGACGTCGCGATCGAGGGACGCGAGACGGAGGTGCTCCGGGACCAGCGAGTCCCACGGCACCGAATCCGGCGCGACGAACTCGGTGCCATGCGCGGTCAGATACGCCGGAGCGGCCGTGATCGGCGGTGCGCCACGAGGGCCCAGACTCCAGAGGATGGCGCCGAGGGCCGCGCCGATGCAGAGCGCCTTCACGCCAGATCCTCGGCCCCGGCCTCGAGCGGCGTCAGCTCGCACACCGCGGACCAGGGGCGCTTCGCGTGGAACGTGCCGACGCCGGGAAGTCCCGCGAGCAGGTGCAGGAAGAAGGGCAGGCGGCGGAGACGTCGGGCCTCGAGGATCGTCGGGTCGCAGCCGGTGGCCCGCCAGCCGAGCGGCTCGAAGAAGGCGGTCCCAAGGGAGGGCGCGAACCGCATCAGCGCCCCGCCGGCCTCGAGGGTGGATCCCCATTCCCGGTTGATCAGCTGCAGCAGCCCCGGGGAAATCAGGTCGGTGAGCCAGGCGCGATAGGCCGGCACCGCCGCGAGGTCGCGCGCCAGCCCGGTGACGTCCGGCTCGGAGAGGTACATGAGGAGACCCTCGGTGATCACGACCGCCCGGTCGCCCGGGGAGGGAAGCCGTTCCAGCAGCGCCTTGCGGCTGGCCGCGTCGGCGAGGTCGACGCCGATCCGCTCGAGCCGGCAGCGGGGTGTCGCGTCCGCGAGGATCCGCGCTTTCTCCTCGAGGAGGTCGGGGTTATCGACTTCGATCCAGCGGAGGTGCGGCGGCAGCGCGAGGCGATAGGGGCGGCTGTCCAGGCCGGCCGCGAGGTTGACCACCAGCGTCGTGCCGTTCTGGATGCGTGCGTCCAGCCGCCGGTCGAGCAGGGTGGTGCGCGCGATGACCGACCAGGCCGCCTTCTTCACCTGGCGCGGGAGCCGGTCGTAGATCGCCACGCCGCGGGGGCCGGCCAGCCGGCGCGCGAAGGGATCGGAGAAGTGCGCGTCGCGCCGCTCGGTCTCGAGGGCGCGATACATCGCCACCCAGCGGGCGGTGTCGGCGACGCTCTCGATTCCTGACGATGGGGCTGCGCCGCTCACCGTTCGCCCGGTGCCTGCCACTGGAAGCAGATCGCATAGCCGTCCGGGTCCTTGAGGTAGAGCTGCTTCATTCCGTAGGGCGCCACCTTCGGGGGCGCGAGAGACAGGCCGCGGGCGGCAAGATGCCGGTAGACGGCATCGACATCCGGGGCGCCGATGTAGAGGCAGGTATCGTCGTGGTGGGCCACGCGGGCCGGGTCCCGCTCGGCGGGGCGCGGATCGTCCGGGTCGTACAGCGTGTTGAGCATCAGCTCGGTCGGGCCGTGCCGGAGCCAGGCCCAGCCGAAGTCGTCGGCGGCCTTCGGATGCTCCGGCGCGGCGGCAATCACCTCGAATCCGAGGAGGTCACGATAGAACCGGAGCGAGGCCGGCATGTCGAAGACCTGGATCAGCGGGCAGAGCCCGCGGAGATCGAGGGACATCTCAGACCGGGGTGTCGATGCGGATGTCGGCGCGCTTGAGCAGGGCGCGTTCGGCGAAGTCCAGCCGCTCGTACGCATCGGCCAGGGCCTGCCGCAGGTCGTCGTGCGAGGCTTCCAGCGCCGCGAGCCGCTCCTGGGTCTCCCGGTCGGCCTTGCCCTCGATGCGGTTCGCGATCGCCCGCCCGATGCGGGTGAACGACAGCCCGATCAGCCCGGTGAAGGTCAGGCAGATGATCGGGATCAGCATGGCGAGGGCATGACGGTCCATGGGCGAATCCGGGGCGAAGGTGGCCAGCTCTACGGGACGCGCTTCGGCCCCGTTTCAGGCCGAGACATCCTGCCATTCACTCCTGGGCGCGGGTGAAGCGCGTGAGGTGCGCGTCCGCCTCCGCGACCGTGCCGTGATGACCATAGGTATAGCTCACCACTCCCACTTTGGGAACGAAGCCGACCAGCTGGTGGTCGGGCATGGTGCGGTAGGTGAGATAGTAAGTCGAATCCCCAGGCGCGACACCTGGCGCCGGCGTCACGCTGTCGACGTACCAGGCGTAGAAGAAGTCAGCCCGTTCGGAGGCCTCGCGGCCGAAGAGCTGGTCGACGTGCAGGGGAAGATCCAGGATGAGATCGTCCTGGGAGGGCATCCGCGATCCCGCGAGCAGGGAGTCGGCGAGCGAGGCGGCGGTGCCGAGATACGGCTCGAGGTGGAACACCCGGTTGGCGCGACAGAAGACCACCGACAGCTTCGGGGCCTGCCCGGGCGCCCACCAGGCGAGCTCGGTCGGCCAGCCGCGCACGACGGCGGCGAGCAGCGTATCGCGCGATCGACTCGACACCACCTCGGTGGTCCAGCTGATCGTCCCCCGACCGATGGAGTCGCTCCCCGGCACGGACCAGGCCACCCGCGCGTCGTAGCTCCACCGCGTCCCCGGTCGAAGCGGCAGATCGCGACAGGGCGGGGTCAGGATCGCGGCGGCGAGCAGCAGTCCGGAAAGCATGTCACAACTTGTGGCCGGCCACCCGGAGGCGCAATCGGGGAATTGTCAGGACTCAGCGCAGGCGCTGGTGCAGGAAGGCGACGGTCCGGTCGAGCGCCAGCCGCCCCTCGGGGAGGTCGAGATTGAACTGGTACTCGTGCTGCAGGCTGGCGGGGTGATCGGCGGGATAGAAGAGTGTATCGATCGTCACGCCGGCCTTCACCAGCGCGGCGGCGAGCGCGCGCGATTGTGGGGCCAGCGGGTCGGCGTTGCCCATGGTGATGAAAGCCGGGGGAAAGGTCCCCCGCACGTAGTTCACGACTGACGCGCGGCGGAACGCGGTATCCGCCGGCCAGTCGCGCCGGCCGCTGTAGGACCAGAGGACGGTGCGGAGGAATCCGGCGAAGGCCCCCTCCAGGTTGACCGCCCCCACGTCGTAGGGGCCGCAGTAGAGCACCAGTCCCCGAAGGAGTCCGCCGTCGGCGCCGGCGCGGAGTC
This sequence comes from Gemmatimonadales bacterium, assembly GCA_035549935.1. GTDB lineage: Bacteria > Gemmatimonadota > Gemmatimonadetes > Gemmatimonadales > GWC2-71-9 > JADJOM01. Next base: position 35,623 of record DASZPT010000290.1, on the reverse strand, counting down.
CCATCGCCCGGGCGAACGCCGAGTCGGTGAGCACGAGGGCGACCTGTGCGGCGATCTGGGCGCCGCCGGAATCCCCCCCGAGAAAGAGCCGCAGGGTGTCGGCGTGGAAGCGGTCGGCGTTGGCGCGGATGTAGGCCAGCGCCTCGTTGACCTGGCGGACCGGGGTGGGGTACCGGTGTCGCGGCGCCAGGCCATACTCGAGACCGATCACCGTGAAGCCGCGCCCGGCGAGGATCCGGAAGTAATTGGTCAGCTCATCCTTGCTTCCGGCGAGCCAGGCGCCGCCGTGCACCCAGACGATGGTCGGAAGCAGGCCGGCGGAGTCGGGGAAGAACACGTCGAGGCGCGCGTCGGGGTCGCCGGCGGCGTAGACCTGGTTCTCGAGGCGGGTGATCCCCGGGGGGACATGCCTCGCCAGCGCCTCGCCGATCCGTCGCCCGTCGCGGGTGAAGGCGTGCCGGATGAGCAGGGCGCCGGGCCAGGGGGAGTACCGGAAGGCGACTGCCCCCGCGATCGCGAGCGCGAGGACGGCGAGCAGAACGCGCTTGAAGACACGAGGCATGGACCGGCCCTCCGTCAGCGTGACGCCGGGGGCCGCCACTCCGGCGCGAGCAGGCCGTACACGGCGTGATCCAGGAAGCGATGGGTGATCCAGTGGCTGTCCCGCCGGATCCCCTCGAGGCGGAACCCGAGTCGTTCGGGGATCGCGCGGCTGGCGCGGTTGTCGACCGCGCATTGCATCTCGATCCGGTGGAGCCGCTCTCCGCCGATGAGATGATCGATCGCCGCGGCGGCGCTCCGGGTCGCGAGCCCCCGTCCCGTCCGGTCGGCGCCCAGCCAGTAGCCGATCTCGGCGTTCCGATTCTGGCGGTGGATGGACCAGCAGACACAGCCCCCGGCCAGCCTGCCATCGACCCAGATGCCCAGGTGGAACCCGTCACCCCGGGCCTGTTTCTCCTCGAATTGCGCGATCAGGGCGTCCGCATCCGCCCGCGACTGGATGGACGAAGACCAGCGGAGCCACTGGTCGAGGTGGGCGCGATTGCGCGTGATGAGGTCATGCACCTCGCCCGCGTCGGCGGGGGCGAGGGGGCGGAGGCGGGTCCGGTCATCGAGGGTGAGGGGGTCCATCGGCGCGGGCCGGTCCTTCAGCGGGTCGCCGCGGAATCGGCGTGCCGCAGGAATGCCCTCGTCGCCGCGAGCATCTCGGCCGGAGCGTCCCAGGTCGTGAGGTGCGCGGCGCCCGGGAGCACGACCACCTGCGATCCGGGGGTCAGCTCGGCGAAGTGGCGTACCGTGGGCGGGTCCGCCTCGTCGAACTCCCCCACCGTGTAGAGCGTCGGCACCCGCACCTCCCGCAGGAAACCGGTCGCATCGTATCGCTTGAGCGTGCCGGTAATCGTGAACTCGCTCGGTCCCTGCATGTGGTTGTAGATCGCCTCGTTCACGGTCTGGAGCGTGCTGTCGAGGTCGGCCTGGATCGGGTGGCGCCAGACATAGCGCGCATAGAATTCCCCCAGCGCCGCCTGGTAGTCAGGGGCGCTGAACTCCTTTGCCTTCTCGCGCACCGCGATCGCGCGCTGCATCGAGTCGGGGAGCGTGGTCACCAGCCGGCGGGCATTCCGCTCCCAGGCCGGGATGTCGAGGGCCGGGCTCCCGAGGATCAGGCTCGCGACGTGCTCCGGGTGCGCCCGATAGTACTCGATCGCCAGGATGGTCCCCCACGAGTGGCCGAGGAGGTGGACCCGTTCGCCGCCGAGGGCCCGGCGCACCGAATCCAGCTCGGCGACGAAGTGGGGGATGGTGAAGAGCAGCGTGTCGGTGATCCGGTCCGACTTCCCGCCGCCGAGCTGGTCGTAGCGGATCGTCGTGCGGTCGGTGCCGAGGGAGTCGAGCAGCTTGAGGTAGAAGGACGAGTAGCCGGGACCGCCGTGCAGCAGGATGACCGGTGTGGCCGCGCCGCCGCCGGTGACCCGGTACCAGACGCGCCCATCGGGGACGGGCAGGAGCCCCTCGCGCGCGGCGAGGGCGGCGGGCGGGTTCGTCGAGCTGGCGGGCGTTGCCGGGGGGCGCTCCGCGCAGGCGGACGCGCTCACGGCGAGGAGCAGGAGCCAGCGGGAACCTTCGGGCATCGGCGCCTCCAGGGGCGGGGGAGTCTCTCGTCAGGTGCGCAACGCGCGGCCGGCGTCCGTCATCGCGCGCCGGTCCAGGACCCCGCGGGAGCCAGGGCCCCGGTGTAGCTCATCTCGCGGGTCGGGATGAACCCCAGTTTCTCGTACAACGGCCGGCCTTCGGGCGAGGCGCCCAGCACCAGCCGCACGATCCCCTCGGTGCGGGCCCAGGCGATGACCGTCTCCATCATCAGGCGCGCCACTCCCCGGCTCCGCCACGCCTTCACGGTGTACACGTTGAGCACCAGCCCCTCACGGCCCAGGAGAAGGCTGGCGCCGTCGAGCGTCGGACGCGGCAGGAGGGAGCGGAACTGCACGCCGGCGCCGGACACGGGCGCCGGGTCACCATGGGCATGCCCGATCCAGCCGACGTACTCGCCCGACGGAATCGCCGCGGCGAAGTAGGCCGCCGAGGTGCGGAGCAGCTCCGGCTCGAGTTCCGGCCGGATCGCGCCCATGTCCCGGAACATCGAGACGCGGTGATCGGCGAGGATGGCGGCGTCGGCCGCGGTTGCGAAGCGCACCTGGATCGGGGGAGCCATGGACGGCCGGTATCGAAGAGGACTGGGCGGATGGATCGTTCCAACCAAGATACACGGCGGCCGCCTGCGACCAACCCGGCAGGAGGCGCATCCTTCCTGCGTTCAACCCGCGTCCACGAACCTCCGGAGCCCCTGCCATGAAGCGGATGTCCCCGTTGTTCCTGCTCCTGGTCGCCACCCCGCTCGCCGCCCAGCAGAACGCGCTGGTCGGGACGTGGAAGGTGACCTATGTCGCCGGTGTGCGGATGGAGAATGGCGAAGCCACTCCCATCAATGCCAACGGCGTGCTCACCGTCGAGGCGAAGGGCGACAGCCTGATCGGGGTGCTCGTCGGCGAGCCGGTGGCGGGCCGCCCCGCGCGACCCCCACTCCGCCTGGCCGGCCGTTCCGGCGCGGCCCCGGTGCGGTTCCTGTCGGAGGGGAAGGCTACCCTGAGCCAGAACGGCGCCGATCGCGAGGCCGCCGTGCATACCACGTGGACCCTGAGTGTCGCCGGCGACAGCCTCTCGGGGACGCTCGAACGGGTGATCGAGGGGGTGGACATGCCGTCGACCGGCCCCCAGACGATTCGCGGCAGCCGCAGCCCGAGCTGAGGCACGACGCGCCACGCCTCTCCCCGCAAGGCGCGGGAAGGGACGTGGCGCATCTCCCGCGACGAGGCGGACGGCTAGTCAGCCCGGCGGGATGGGTCCGACACCCAGGCCTGCGCGAGCAGCAGGGCGATCAGCACCACGCTGTATTCCATCCCGTTCCTCCCACCCCCCACGACAAACCATCCCTCCCGCGCGTGGACCAGCGCGATGCCCACCGCGAGCTCGGCCGCGAAGTAGAGGGCCAGCGGCCGGACCCAGCGGCCGGTGGCGAGGACCACGGTTCCCCCGATCTCGAGCAGGGTGAGCATCCATGCCACGGCGGTCGCGGCGGGAATCGAGTTGGCCGCGAGGAACTCTCCGAATCCGGCGACCCCGCCGGTCACGAGACGGAACGTCCCGTGGATGAAGAGGAGCGTGGCGACGGTAAGGCGCAGGCCGGTGATGGCCTGGATCGAGCGGATGGTATCGGGGTGCAAGGGTCGCTGCCGGAAAGTGGTGCCCACGCTAACGAGGCCGGGCGCAACTTTGTTCCAGCCTCGCCCGCGGGAGGCTAGGCCGGCCCGGTGGCGGAGAGACAGTCGTACACGAGCGTGATCATGCCGCTCGGGTACCGTTCGGTGGACCGGAGCTTGAGCCGGGTCCGCGGTGCCCCCGGGCCAAGCGGGACGCCCTCGCCCAGGACGACCGGAACGACGGTCACTTCGAGACGGTCCACCTGGCCGGCCGCGAGCAGGGTGCTGAAGAGGTTGCCGCCGCCGAAGAGCCAGATCTCGCCCTCGCCGGACTCGCGGCGCAGCCGTTCCACGACGTCGGCGGCATCCTCGCGGACGACGGTCACGCCGGGAAAGCCCGCCGGGTCGAGCGTGGTGGAGAAGACGTAGACCCGCATCGACGGGGCCCATGGGGCACCGCCGGACCGGAGCGCCGCCTCGAAGCTCCGGCGCCCGATGAGGATGGTATCCACCTTCGCGAAGATGGCGCCGAAGTCGACGGTGGGATCGTCGGGGATCCAGTCATAGCCGCCGTCCGGTGTGGCGATGAAGCCATCCAGGCTGGCGGCCACGTTGTATCGAACGGGACGCATGCGGGCAGGTTACGGGTTCACTGCGGTGACGCGATCCCGAGGTCGCTCAGGCTCGCGTCTGGCACGGGCGGGATCGCCTGGAGGAAGGCCACCCACCGATCCAGGTCATCCCGGCTCAGGACCTTCGGCTCCGTGAGGCCGACGACCTGACCGGAGCGATGCTCGAAGCTCTCGGGAAGCTCGAGGGTCACCCCGTGGTCGGAGTGATCCATGATCCAGTCCTCGAGCGCCGAGGCCGCCTCGCGCGAGCGGACCGTGAAGGCGTAGCGGAGACACTGCGGGTGAGTCGCGAGGCGGCGCTCCTGGAGGATGGCCCAGAAATCGGCGGCGACCCGGGGCAGGCGCTGCCGGTGAGGCGAGTCCCAGGTGAGCGGCGTGCGGGGAGCCGAGGGAGCGGGCCCCGCGAGGCGTTGCAGGGCTTCGAGGACGGGCGCCAGGTCGGTGCTCGGCTCGAATGCCGGGCGGCCGCTGGTCTGGAGCAGCGGCAGCAGGAGACGCGCGGCGTCTTCGGCGGACATCGCCCCGCTCCGGAAGGCGGCCAGGATCTCGAAGACGCTCGGTGGCATGGCGATAAGGTGCGGCCGAGAGCCGTCCCTCGCAAGCACACTGGTCGCCCCGTGACCGGGCGTCTCGAATGTGCGGGGGACTCAGCGGCGCGAGGCGGCGAACCGGGCCACGAGCATCGGCGGCACCGCCAGCACGCCGAACATCAGGAGCCCCAGCGGGAGCAGCCCGAACTCGCGGCTCAGGACCGCCATCGTCACCGCCTGCGCGAGCATCACCGCCAGGCCCCAGCGCCAGGCCCGCTCGGGGGAGAGGTACCCCACGGCGGCCGCCGCGACGAGGCAAAGCGGATAGGTGACCGTCCAGTAGGACGGCGCATCCCAGGCTTCCCGGCGGCCGGTCAGTGTCGTCGTCGCGAGCCAGAGCCCGGCGCCCAGGAAGAGCGAGAGGACCAGCGCCCGGGATGCGGACACCCGTGGCATGACCACCCCCGGCTCAGACGTACCGGGCCACGGCCATCCCCGCGAGGGCGAGGATCAGCAGGACGCCGCCGACCCTGCCGGCCCACGCGCCCCGCGCCTTCCACTGCGCCGCTTCGGCCAGGTGGGCGGCGCGCTGGTCGGGCGGAAGGGCGGCGGCGGCCTGCATGATGCCGGCCACGCGCATCATGGCGGGACGGGTCACGCTGAGGCCGAGGACGTAGGCCACGATGGCGATGGCGGCGCTCAGGGCGAAGACCGCGCCCGGGCCCGAGGCGAGATACTGCCCCACGTCGCCGCCGGCCACCCGCCAGTAGAGCCACCCGCCCGAGAGCACCGTGACCAGCGCGAGCGCCGGAAGGATGGTCGCGAGTCCGCGCCGTGCCAGCGCCGGCATCACGCTGCCGGCGGCGGGACCGGCATCGTCGAGCGCGGGTCCGAGGTAGAACGCGGTGAAGACGGCCATCCCGACCCAGAGACCACCGGAGACGATATGGAGCAGACGCAGAAGGATGATCATGGAGTTCCGGGTTCCTTGCCGTCCGGCGCGAGGGTGAGGAGGGCCTGTTCAGCGGCCGGCAATTTGGCGAAGTCGGCCGGACTCAGGTAGACCCGCGCCGCCGCTTCGCGACGCGGGAGGATCACCCAGGCCCAGGCGGCAGCCGCGGCCACGGCGAGGATCCCGCTGCTGAGGAACCAACCCGGCCTGAGGATCCGCGCGCCGACACCCGCCGGTGAGTAGGCGAGCCCGGCGGCGGTCAGCAGGACCAGGGCAAGGAAACAGGCGAGCGTGAGGAGGCCGGTCTGTACCAGGCGGGACCGCGCGACGGCCGGCTGGCGCAGGCCCCAGGCGGTGGCGCCACTCAGGAGCCCGGCGGCGAGGGAGAATCCCAGGATGTAGAGGAGCCGGGCCAGGATGCCCGGGCCCCCGGCCGCCCGCGCGGGCTGGTCGAACAGGGCCCGGCCGAGGGTGAGGACCAGGAGGACCGCGCTGCCGGCGGCAGCCGGCTGCCAGAGGGGGCGCGCCGGTCGAGTGCGCAGGTAGAAAGGCATGAGATCGAAGGCTGTGCCGGAATCGTCCTAACGACGCCGGGCGACCAGCAGCCCATCGCGGATCGGGACGATGGAGCTGGTCCAGACCGGGCTGGAGGTCACGCGGCGGGTGAACTCGCGAATGGCTTCGGTCTCCGCGGTCCGGTCCTCGTGATCGAAGACCCGGCCGTGCCAGAGCAGGTTGTCGGCGATGAGGAGCCCGCCCGGCCGCAGCGTGCTCTCGATGACCGGCAGTGCGGCGGGATACCCGGTCTTGTCGATGTCGCAGAAGACGAGGTCGAAGGGACCGGCGCTCTCCGCGAGCGCCTGGACCGCCTCGCCGACCCGGTATGTGACGACGGCGCCGAGCCCGAGGGCGGCGAGGTGCGCACGCGCGCGGTCGGAGAGCCCCTGGTCCCAGACGGTGTGATGGACCATCCCGCCCCCGTTCTCGAGGACGGCGCGGGCGAACCAGGCGGTGGAGTATCCGTAGCCCGACCCCAGCTCGAACACCGTCCTGGCACCGATGAGCCGCGCGAGCAGATAGCAGAGCTGTCCGGACGCCGGCCCGATGATGGGGAAGCGGGTCGCTGCTGCCTCCGCTTCCATCGCCGCAAGCTCGCCGGTCCTGGCGGGGACGAGGCTGTCGAGATAGTTCGCCAGCTGCTCGGGGAGCGGTTCAGGCACTCAGGCCGAGTCCCAGCGGGGGTTGAGCATCGGGTTATGACAGTGCGGACAGGCCAGGTACATCCGGCGGGCCTCGGCGATGGGCGCCACGAAGTGGCGCTTGCAGTCCTGGCAGACGAGCCGGTTGGGCGGCCACAACTCGGCGACGATCACTTCCACGACGCGGATCGCGACGGGCGCGGCGCAAGCGTAGACGTCGCGGCTCCTGTCGGCACGGGCGTCCCCGAGCACGATCCGCAGCCGCGCGAGCACCGCGTCGGGGTCGGGAACCTCGCGCTGGAAGACCACGATGGGGGACTTGGGACCGAAGGTCCCCTCGGCACTTGGCGGGTGCGGCACCCGCACCGGCTGGGGCGTGGTGACGATCTCCAGCGTGTTCTCCCCGGGAGCGGCAAGGATGGACACGAAGGGCATGGCTGGAAGGTGCCGGGTGCCGGTGGGTGGCGCAAGCGGGCCGGACCGCGGCGGCCGTTGCCCGATGTGCGCCCGCGCGGGCGGCCGGGCGTCCCGTAACGTGAGCCCCGACGGAGGTCACCTGTGCTGGCCAACTGGATCACCCTCTCCCGCTTCCCCCTGCTCGCCGTCAACGTCCTGCTTCTCTTCTTCGGCACGCCGGTGCTCCGGCTGATCGGCGTGCCGCTCCTTCTGCTGGGTCTCTTCCTGGATACGGTGGACGGCATCGTCGCGCGGCGGGCCCACCAGACGAGTCTGTTCGGGAGCGTCCTCGATATCGCCGCCGACCGCACCTACGAGCTGGTGTTGTGGGTCTGCTTCGCCTATCTCCGGATGATCCCGGTCGCGATTCCCGTGCTGGTGATCGCGCGGACGACGCTGACGGATGCCTTCCGGGGCATCGGGGTGAGTCAGGGCGCCACGCCATTCAGCCAGCATCGGACCCGTCTGGGGAGGTTCCTGGTCGGATCTACCCCGATGCGGGTCGGCTACAGCACGAGCAAGATCGCGGCGTTCGGGCTGCTGGCGCTGGGCCAGGCGCTGGATGGCGCAGGTGGAGAAGTGGCGGGTTATGCCGGCGCGTCCAGCGCAGCCGGCGTGATTCTGGCCTGGATCGCGGTGGGGTTCTGCCTGCTGCGGGGAGTGCCGGTGCTGATCCACGGCTTCAAGGAGCACTGGCGCGGATCGGTCGCAACACCCGCGGCCTGACTAGAACCAGCGGGAGGCCTGGCGAATCGAGCCGCAGCTCCGGGCCTCCGGGGTGTTGTGCGCCCCCAGGTCGGGAATCGTGGCGTCGGCCCGGGCGGTGTCGGCGGCGGTGCGAGCGCCCCGGTAGAGGTGCATGCAGGCGCGGCTCGCTTCGGAGACAAACACGTCGCTGAAGGCCCAGAGTGTGAGGGCCGTGAGCGCGATGGCGAAGAACCCCACCATCGCACGAGGATGGGTGCGCAGCGCTGCGGATACGGTCATGCGGGCTCCGCGATTCGGGGGACGACGGTAATCTGTCGCCCTGGCGGTACCCGGGAAAGCCCGGACACCCGGCGCTCAGTAGTAGGCGCGCGCCGCGGCCTGGAGGAGGATCGGCGCATCGGTGTCGTTGATCGAGACCGGTTCACCATTGATGCGCAGGTGGTCGGGAATGTCGAGCAGAGCATGCCCCGTGAGGCCCCGGTAGATGACGAGGGCCGCCAGGAGGGAGCCCATCGGACTCGGATGGAAGCCATCCGGCCCGAACAGCGGAAGGGCGGGATTCCGCTCCCACGCGTAGGTCCACGCCAGTCCGGCGGGGTACAGTTCACCGCCCACCGCGTCCGCCGCGTTGCGGTAGGATGCGGTCACCGAGTCGAACGCGCTCATCCGGTCGGAGGACGGCCAGACTCCGAACAATGCCACCTTCGCGTTGGCGTCGTGGATGATCGGCGCGAAGTCCCTGGTGGCGGCGACCAGCGCCACCCGACTCTCCGGGAGCGCCGAGGGTCCCTGCTGCAGCACCACCACATCCCAGCGTGCGGACTGGATCCGCTGGACCGCGTCCCCCTGGGCGAGGTGGTCGTCCAGGCTGTAATTGGGGTAGGCGACGCTGCCGGTGATGATCGGGACGGTGTCGTCGGCCGCGAGCTGCGCCACGATGTCGGGGAGGTCGTTGGTATAAGTGAGGCTGTTCCCGATGAACAGGACCCGCAGCGTTTCCTTCTGGACCGTCGGGGTGACGGGCGCGGACGTGGAGCAGGCGCCCACCGCGAGGAGGGCGAGGCAGACATAGGATGAAATTCGCATGCGAGGGAGACGTGGGCGGCCGGGGAGGCCACACGCGACCGGCCCGGTCACGCTGGGCCCGCGCTCAGGCACCGCGCTCCGGTGAGGGCGCGTCACTCCGCATGGGGCGCGGGCCACGGAGACGCTTCCAGAGGAAGGCCGCGTAGGCCGCCCGCCGGCGAGCCAGCTCCGCGGGGCCGGCGCCGGCCGGAAGGAGCGGACCGAGGAAGCCCTCCGGCACGGCGTCCATGACCGCGGCGAGGCGCTCACGCGTCACGATGCCGGTGAGCAGTTCATCCCACGCCGGGAGGCGGGTGGCGATCGCGTCGAGCAGGTGCTGGCCGCGTGGTCCGGGCGCGAGCGGGGCGTCCTCGGTGACGGCGCTCCAGTCGTGCTGGAAGACGAGGGCGGCGCCATGATCGATGAGCCAGGGCCGCCGGCCGTCAATCAGGATGTTCGGATTCGCCGGGGTCCGGTCGGGGTTGAGTACCAGCCAGTCGAGCCAGCGGACCTGGGCCGCCCAGTCGGGGGAGAGCCAGTCGAGGTCGGCCGGATGGAAGGGACGTGCGCGAGGGAGGTACTCGAATCCGAGGTTGAGGCCGGTGCTGGCCCGCAGGAGATCGGCCAACTCGTCGTTGGCGTCATCGACCGGTGTTTCCGGTGCCAGGTCGATCAGTACCCGAGCCGGTACGGCGAGGCCCAGCAGGTCGGCCAGCCCCGCCACGATCACTTCGGCCACCAGCGCTCCCGGACCCTGCGCCGCCCCCACCAGCTTGGTGAAGTACGGGCCTGCATCGGTCTCCACGAGCACCGGTGAGGAGCTGCCGCGGCGGTCCCGACGGAGGACGCGACGCGCCTTGAGGAGGGGGAGCGGCCTGGGAGCAGTCAACGGGTTGCGGCTTCGGGTATGGGCGGTTGCCAACCTGCGTCCGGGGTGATCACCGGTGGCGGTGCGCCGCCCTGCTCAATGATCGTAGCTGAAGATACGGGTCAGTTGCCAGGCCGAGCCGCGCCGTTGCCAGAGCATGAGGAAGCCGAAGACGGCGCTCGAGGGTGGCTGGCCCTCGAAGGCGCCCTGAGTGAAACGGTGCCGGCCGACCTGCATCGCCCCGGCGCCCGGGACCGGATACACCGCGGTCTCTTCGGGGAGGAGCGCCCGCTTGAGCGTCGGCGCGGTGCCCGCCGCGATCCGGCGGCACCGATCGGCGATCGGCGCGACGTTCTTCTCGGTGCCGCGAGTGAGCCCGGTCTTGTCGTGATAGAACTCGAGGTCCGGCGCGAAGTAGCGGGCGAGTGCGAGCGTGTCGCACCGATTGAATGCCGCGAACAGCGCACTGTCCTGGACCATGATCTCCCGCTCGAGCGTGGTGTCCGGACCGGCGGCCTGGGACACCGCCACCTCGGGAGCGGCAAGAGCGAGGAACAGGAGAGGGGCGACGACTGGCAGGAGCCGGTTCACGAGGGGTCCGGGACGGAGGCCCACCGGACGCCGTCGCCGCGCTCGGGGTTTCACCTGGAAACGGCTGAGCGTGCCACCCGGTGCTCGCCCCGATGCTCACCCCTCAACCCTCGCCCCTCACCCCTCACGGATGATACGCCATGTCGCGCCGGTAGCGTAGCAGCTCCCGCCGGACGTCCCTCACCATCGCGCCGAGTGTCGCGGCAGGCACTGCGGAAAGCGGCGCGGGCAGCGCGCCGGCCGCGCCCGGACTCCGTGCCCCTTCGAACACCAGGTACTCTGGTCCGTCGCCGCCGAGCACGAGCCGGTACCACCCCTGGCCGGCGGCCTGTGCCTGGAGACTCGGCCGGTTGAAGAGATCGCGGAAGGCCGCCTCCTGGTCCGGCTGGAGCCAGATCGTCGTGAGCACCACGAAGGGGGCACTGTCCGGGGCCGTGGCCGAGCCGAAGGGGAGGCGCTCGTAGAGGCCATGGGCCACGAAGTCGGCGTGCGGCTCGACATTGGCGCGGTTGTCGGCAGCATCGCCCGCGGGATCGATCGGGTGGTCGAGCGCGCCCAGGGTGTGATGAAAGGTGCCGTCCATGAAGAGCTGGAGCCGCTCACCGAAGAGGAACGTCCAGGCTCGCCAGGTCCACGGATCACCGTGCGCGGCATGCCAGGCGAGATGGCGCTTGTAGCCCGACTCGAACTCCGCCTCGTGGCCCGGCCTGGGTCGAATGAGCACGATGCGGGCATAGCGGGCCGCGGTATCGACCGGCGCCTGGGCAGCCACGAGCTCGGGCAGGAGGAGAAGCGCTCCGGCGAGCGGAGCAAAGCGAAGTCTCGGCATGAGGCGGCTCGGGTAGCTGACCACCCGATGATGGGATTCGGGGTGCCGCGGGGCGAGCCGCGAGGGACGGGCGACTGCCGGCGGGGACCAGCAGGACCGCCGTCAGCGCGGTGTCCGGGTGAGGTCGAGCTCGAGGTAGGCGGTGCCGGGGATCGGGTTGTACCGATACGGTGGGATCGGAACGAACCCGAGGCTCTGGTAGAGACGCTGGGCCTGCTGCATCTGGGGCAGGGTATCGAGCCGGATCGCCGCGTATCCGGCGTCGCGGGCAAAGCGAATCGACGCCTCCGCGAGTGCCCGGCCGAGGCCCGCCTTTCGGGCGCCGGTCCGGACGTAGAGCCGCTTCATCTCTGCGGTCCGCTCGTCGATGGGCCGCACCGCCACACACCCTGTCACTGCGTCCCCGTCCCGCGCCAGCAGCAGGACGCCGCGGGGTGCGCGGTAGTCGCCGGGGAGATGCCGGAGCTCCTCGTCGAAGCCCTGGAAGGTGAGATCGACACCGAGGGCCGCCCCGTACTCCCGGAACAGGGTTCGGGCGACCTCGATGTCTGACGGGTGCACCGCGGGTTCGATTGTCAGCATGCGACCAGCGGCGGGTGACTCAGGCGGGGACCAGGCGCCGGCCAAGGCGCGTGAGGCGGGCGCGTGGCGGAGCGGGCACCGACCACTGTTCGTGCCACTCGAGCCCCGCGGGCAGCGGGTCGGCGGCGTACTCGAGGTGAATCACCCGCCGGTGAGTCGGCGTGGCCGCGGGGGAGGAGGCATGGAGCAGGAGCGGGCGCATGAGGAGGAGCCCGCCGGCCGGGACCGGAACGCCCACCTCGGCGATACTGGTCCGGAGCGCGTCGATGTCCTCGCCGGTGAGCTTGCCGAGGCGATGGGTCCCGGGGAGGACGCGGACCGGCCCCTGCTCGGTACCGCAGGGATCGAGGTGGATCCTCACGGTGAGCATGCGCTCGAGGACCGCCACCGGCGGTTGGACATGGGGAATCCCCGCCTTCTCCGACCAGGGGCCGAATCCGGGGGCATCGGCCCGCATGCGCGTGGGGATGGTGAGGTCCTGGTGCCAGGCTACGCGCCAGTTCGCCGCGGGCGTCTTGTCGAACAGGATCGCCCGGACGGCGAAGGCGCGCGATCCGAGAATCGCGGCTGGCCACCCCAGGATGGCGGGATGCCGCGCCAGCTGGCGGAGGGCGGGCAACCTGGCAAAGAGATCACGGACACCGGCATGCGTCTCGTCGCCGGGCGCGGCCGGCAGCGACTCCGTGGCAAGACGGAGCAGCGCGACCTCGTCCGGCGCGAGCGCGTCGGCGATCGTGGCGAAACCTCGTTCCTCGAGGTCCCGGAACACCGTTTCCATACATCCTCCCCGAAGGATGCATCCCTGTGTCCCGGGATAAGGTGCGGCCCGGGACGGCGTTGCGCAACCGGACTCAAGGGCTCTCGATGGCGAACGCGCGTACCGGGAAGGTGCCGAAGCCGCGGACCTTCACCGGGACGGCAAAGAAGCGCGTGCCCCGGTCGGGGAGGCTCTCGAGCCCACAGAGGTGCTCGACGATCGGAATGTCGTGGCCCAGCAGGATGCTGTGGACCGGGCGTTCGCCGGTGTCGACCGAGTCGATGTTGAAGGAATCGATGCCCACCAGCGCGGCGCCGGCCCCCACCAGCCACTCGGCCAGCTCCCCGGTCAGATGCGGGTGCTGTTCGAAGTACCGGTCGGTGCGCCAGTGCCGGTCCCATCCGGTGTGGACCAGGACCGCGCGCCCGCGTACCTCCTCCATGCTCAGGTCGAGCCGGTCGATGACCCGTCCCGCACCTGGCGACACCCGGGCCACGACACAGGGCAGGTTGGCGAGTGACGTGAGCGGAAGGTCCGCCAGGTCTTTCCCGTGCTCGTAGCGATGGAAAGGGCTGTCGACGTAGGTCCCGGTGTTCGCGACCATCTCGATCTTCCCGATCTGGAACTCGGTCCCGGGCGCGTAGCGCTTGCGCGACTCCTCCCGGCTCAGATAGTCGCAGATGAGCGGGGCCGGGAGCCCCTTGTAGGTGATCATGCCGTGTTCGACGGTGTGACTCACGTCGACGAGTCGGTCTGACATCGGTTCAGTCCTCCTGCCGGGCGCGACGCGGCTCCGGGGTGGCACCTCCGGACCCCGCGCCCTCGAGTGTGGCCCGTTCATAGACCAGGGTAGCCGCGACGATGTCCTCCACCGCGAGCCCGAGGGACTTGAACAGCGTGATCTCGCCCGGGTCCCTGCGTCCGAGCTCGGGCCGCGCGATCAGGGTGCCCAGCTCGGTAACGGGGGTTCGGGCCGCGATGATGTCGCCCGATTCGACCAGGGCCGCCGCCTCCGAGTCGACGTAGAGGCGCGCCACGGCGAGGGCGGCGTCATCGAGCTCCCGCCAGTCGGGACGACAGGCGCCGACCGCGTTCACATGGGTACCGGGTGCGAGCCAGGCGCCCTCCAGCACCGGCACCCTGGAGCTGGTGGCGACCACCACCACGTCGGCCCCGCGCACCGCCGCCTGGGCGGTGGGTTGCATGGTGACCCCATGTTCGCGCGCAAACGCCGCCGCGTTGCGCGGGCTCCAGACCCGGACCTCGGTGAAGGGTCGCACCAGGCGGAGGGCCTCGAGATGGCTCCGCGCCTGCACCCCCGAACCGAGAAGGCACAGCACGCGCGCGTCCGCCCGGGCGAGGAGGTCGGTCGCGATCGCCGAGACCGCCGCCGTGCGCACTTCGGTGATGAGCGTGCCATCCATGACCGCGAGCGGCTCCCCGGTCTCAGGGCGGAAGAGGACGATCAGGGCGTGGTGGGTCGGGATCCCGCGGTTCTCCGGATAGAACGCCACGAGCTTGGCACCGAGTGCGCCGGCATAGGCGGGCATCACGCCGAAGAAGCCGCGGTGCGGCTCGATCGGCAGGATGGTCCGCACCGGCTGGACGACCTCACCAGCGGAGAAGGCGCGGAGCGCGGGGCGAAGCGCGGCGATGAGATCGGGAAGCGAGAGGAGCCGGCGGACCGCGGGGAGATCGAGGTAGAGGATGCGGCTACCCTCTGTGGGGGTGGCGTCGGTGTGAGGGAGGAGGGGAAGGTGGGGCGCGCCTGGAGGCGGCGCAAGCCGCCGGTCATCGCGGACTCGGTGCTGCCAAGGCCAGGTCCGGCCCGCATCATCGTCAGGCTGTCCGAAGGCGCAGGATGAGTTGCAGGTGGAATCGTGACGCGGCCGCCACTCGCGGGGTCGTTATGGCGACCCGGCGATGGAGCCACTCTGCGTGCGCATTCTGGTCGTCAACTGGCTCGACCCCCACGCCCCGCGTGCGGGCGGGGCCGAGCTGCATCTCGAGGAGGTCTTCTCGCGCCTGGTCCGGCGCGGGCACGAGGTCACCCTGCTCGCGAGCGGCTGGCCCGGTGCGGCGGCGGAGGCGTCGGTGCGGGGCATGCGGGTCGTCCGATCGGGCACCATCTGGACCTTTCCCTTCGAGTGGCGCGCGGCGCTCCGCCGGGTCGGGGGGCCCGGCGCCTTCGATATTCTGGTCGAGGATCTCAACAAACTCCCGCTGGGCCTCGGCCGGCTGGCGCCGGGGCGGACGGTGGTCCTGGTCCATCACCTCTGGAGCCACGCGGCGTTCCAGGCCGCGAGTCTCCCGGTGGCGTTCCTCACCTGGCTGAGTGAGCTCGGGCTGGCTCGCCTCTACCGGGGTCAACGCGTGATTGCCGTCTCCGAGAGCGGACGGCAGGATCTTGTTCGCCGCGGCTTCCCCTCGGCTGCAGTCAGCGTGGTCGAGAACGGGATCGAGCTGCCCGACGAGCCCCCGGCCTCGGAAGGGGAACGCTCCGATGTCCCTCTCTTCCTCTATGTAGGGCGGCTCCAACCCTACAAGCGGGTCCACCTGCTGCTGGAGGCGATGGCCACGCTCGCCGCCGAGGGGGTGGCATGCCGCACGGTGATCGCCGGGACGGGGCCGGCCGAGGCCGCGCTCAAGCGCCTCGCGGTCCGGCTCGGCCTGGGGCGGGTGGTCGAGTTCGCCGGGTTCGTGAGCAACGCCGAACGACGAAGCCTGCTGCGGCAGAGCTGGGCCCACGTGCAGCCGTCGAGGCGCGAAGGGTGGGGACTCACGGTGATGGAGGCTGCCGCCGCCGGCACCTGCGCCGTCACCGCCAATTCCGCCGGCCTCCGCGACGCGGTGGAGCACGATGTCACGGGCCTGCTGGTGCCGCACCGGTATCTCCCGACCTTCGCCGATGCGCTCCGGTTCCTGGTTCGGAACCCGCGCGAGGCCTGGCGGATGGGGACCGCCGCGCATCTGCGGGCCGGTCTGTTGAGCTGGGATCGTGCGGCGGCGCGGGTGGAGGAGATCCTGCTGCGGATGGCGGAAGGGAGGGCTCCCCTCAACGGGGCTGACCGGCGGGCGGGGTAGGAAGGCGGATGGTGTCGAGCTCCTGCCGCCGGGGCAGCGGGTCTCCGAAGGGATCGGGGGCGGGCAGGGCCGCAGGCTCGGGAGCGCTCGCCGTTTCGCGCCGAGGAACCGCCGTATTGCCGGCCGCCACCTTCCGCCGGCTGCGCACATTCCACGCGAACGTGATCGCCTCGCGGAGGACGACGATCCCGGCGAACGTCAGCAGGCCCCACTTGGCGAGATTGGGCAGGCCCAGGAGCTGGAGCTTGAGGTTCAGCAGGAGGTTGTGCCACGCCTCTGGGCTCATGGTCACTCCGGTTCAGGGCGGCGCTCTGCAGGAGGCAAAGGTGCCCACCATCGCCCGCCGGCGCAAGGCGACACTCGTCAGCGCACCGCGAGACTCCGCCGCATGCCCAGGTCCGCGTGATAGCGTCCGGCCGAGTCCTCGACGAGGCAGATCACCTCGTAGCGCCCCGGGACCCGGGGGACATCGAGGCGCGGCACAAGGTGACCTGCCCCGTCACGCCCCCTGCGCCTGGACGTCGCTGAAGAGCCAGTTGAGCGCCGGCTCGAAGCTGGTGAACACCCCCGCCCGCACCCCGTGCCCCTCCGAGAGGATCTGGACCATGCGTGCAACCCCGTACTGGGCCCCGGGCAGGGCCAGGTAGGCCATGGCCACGCGGTGGGCGGCGCCGAAGGCGCCATAGGTGGCCCCGATCCGGCGGGCTTCCTCGGGGGTCGGGATGTATTCGAGGTATCGAACGTCGAGGACGAGGCCGCGAAACGGCGCCACGGCCGCCTCTCTCTCGAGGACCCGGATGATCTCGTCACTCTCCTCGAGACTGCCCTCACCCGTCCCCGTGATCACCACCCCGGGGTAGCCCGGCATGCGTGTCAGCGTGAAAGCCATGGGTGTCCAATGGTCGAGGTCCCGGACCTGGCGCGGTTCGGTATGCGGTGGCTGGAGATGGACTGGGCGATCGAAGGGCCGACAAGCTCGGTCCGATCGTGATCCGGTGGGGGGTCCGGACAGTCCCAATATGGGAAGGAGACTAACTAGGCGCAACCGCGAGCTCGCCCGCGGCCGGGTTCATCGCAGGAGGAGGTAGAACAGGGCGTAGTTGTATGAAACCGGATACGACAGCAGGAGGCCCGCGATGTACCCCAGGAGGGGAATCGCGAGACGCCAGCGCAGCGCGGTCGGGTAGGGCCGCCGCGCGACCCAGGTCGACGCGATGGTCGCGACCGCGAAGGGAATGGCGAGGCTCGCCACGAACGACAGGTAGAAGCTCCACGGCATCCTGCCGCCGGCCGCCGCGTCGCGCCAGGCCGGTCCGACCCAGAGCGCGGGCAGCACCAGGGTCAGTGCCAGGCAGAGGCCGAGTACCGTGTGCCGGACGGCAGCGCGGGGCGCCATTGCGGTCAGGGTCATGAGCCCGGCGGCGAGGCCCAGGTGCACCACCGCCAGGGAGCGCGGCGCGACGGCCAGCGGCAGGCTAGCGAGCAACCGGCCGTGCCCCCGCGGCGAGGAGGGTGCGGAACAACGGGGGAAGGTCGGGCAGGCCGCCATATCCATCGAGCCGGCTCACCGCCCGTCGCCCGTAGATGTCCAGCACCTCGAGCCGCGGGAAGTACGCCGTGCCGAGGGATGCGAGCACCGCGCCCCGGCGATCGATCAGCACCGGGAACGGCGGCAGCCCGCCGTGCGCCTCGAAGAAGTCGGCCAGCCCCGCCGGATCCTCCTCACTGAGGATCGTTACCACCTCCACGCCCATCGCCTTCCACCCCGGCGCGTCACGCATGATGGCTTCGTGCAGCGGGACGCAGGCCGGGCAGCTCCGGGACCAGAAGTCGAGCAGGACCACATGCCCGCCGAGCTCCGGGAGGCTCGCCGTCCTCACGGGTGGTCCGTCCGGCAGCCAGACCGGGAGGGCGAATCGCGGGAACGCCTGCCGCGCCGGCTCGGGGATGAGTATCGGCGGGACCCGCACCGCCCATGGGTTCCAGTGCGCGAAGACGAACGAGGCAGGATCCTTGACGGCGGGAATGAGCGTGACCTGTGCGGCGCCCGCGCGCGCCGGCGCACAGGCGAGGAAGGCGATCAGGAGGAGGTGACGGGTCGCTGGCACAGGCTCCCGGTGGCGAGAGGTTCCGTCGGGGATAGCGGGGAAGGTGCCGGGCCCTTCACGCCGACGCAAGCTGCCGCGCGCGGGACGACAGGGGGGCGACGGATGCTCCTCACGCACCTGAAAGGGAGCTGTAATCTCCCTGCCCGGCCGGTGTCAGGTGCGGGTGCCATGGTGGGACCGTCCCCTCACCTGGAGCGCGTCATGTTCGAGGTACTGGTGGAGTCCGGAGGCCGGCGGCATGCGGCGCTCGGTCCGCGGTTCGCCTCCCTGTCGGTTCACGGCGGTCTCATCGCGCTTGCGGCATTCGGCGTGAAACACCGGGTCCTCGTACCGGCGTCTCGGCCGGATCCGATCCCGGTCGACATCTACGTTGCCCCGGATCGTGGTCCCTCGCGGCCGGTCACGGGCGATCCGCGGCCCCCCATCGTGTCCCTCCCCGCTGCTCCGCCGTCGATTACGATCGACGTCCCGAGGGCGATTCCCCAGGTGGTCGACCCGATGACGCCAGCATGGCGACCCCCGACAGCCGTCGAGCTGGCGGGGCGCGACCTGCATGGGATACCGGGCGGCCAGGCCGACGGCGCGGCGCCGATCGGCCGGACGGTATTGCTCGCGGGGGAGGTGGACCAGCCGGTGGAGGTCCTGGTGGCGGCGAAGCCGGTCTACCCGCGGGCGCTGGCGGCCGCGGGCATTGCGGGGCTGGTACAGGTGGAGTTCGTGGTCGACACCGCCGGAGCATGCGAACCGGCGTCAGTGCGAATCGTGCGGAGCAGCCATCCGGGGTTCGACGACGCGGCGCGTACCGCCGTCTGCGCCTCCACCTACCGGCCGGGCCGGTTCCGCGGTCAGGCGGTGCGGCAGCTGGTCCGGCAGCAGGTGGCCTTCAGGCTCGGCTCGTAGGCTGCGCCCGCAGGGTGCGGGACCGGTGCTGTCGCCGCGGGCAACTCAGGCCGCCGGCGGCCGCCGCCACTCCACCACGATCAGGCCGGCGAGCGCCGCGAGGACCAGCCAGACGCCGGGACTCGCCGGCGAGGAGAATCGGACCAGCGCCAGGATCACCGTGACGAGGCCGAGCGCGCCGAGCCAGGCGGCGGGTGCGCGGAGCGACCTGGCATCGCCGGGGACGGGCACCGTCCGGTCGGCGACGAGGGTCGCGAGCTTCGGGTAGTCGTACGCCAGGAGGGAAAGCGCGAGCAGGAGGAACCCGCTGACGAGGTACGGCGTGCCGCGCCATTGGAGCGACGCGGTGATGACGATGATGTTCGCGAGGATCGGTACCAGCCCGAGTGCCCCGACGGTCGCGAACCGCCGGGTCAGGAGCAGCAGGCCGGTGCCGACTTCCGAGACGGCGATGAACCGTCCATACGGGGCAAGCCCGTGCGGCTCGAGCAGCGCTTCGAGGTTCACCGGGCCCATGGTGTTCGGGAACCGGGGAATCAGCTTCGCCAGCCCGGAGACGACGAACAGGATGCCGAGGAACCAGCGAATCCCGTAGATCAGGAAGGGGGGCCGGCCGCGCGGGTCGAGGTAGCGGTACGCGATGGCGGCGGGAACGAACAGCACGAGCATGAGGAACGGCGGGAAGTGAAGCAGGCGCACTAGAGACCGAGGCCTTCCTTGATACCGGTGAGGATGAACTGGGTCGCGAGCGCCGCCAGCAGCAGGCCCATGATCCGGGTGAGCACCCGGATACCGGTGCGGCCGAGGACCGCGAGAAGGCGCTCGCCGAGGAGGAGCGTCCAGTAACTGATGATCGCCGTGAGCAGGATCGAGACGTACACCACGGCGCTTTCCGGTACCGTGGTAGCCTGGCTGGCGAGCACCATCGCGGTCGAGATCGCGCCGGGACCGGCGAGGATGGGAATCGCGAGCGGGGTCAGGGCGACATCCTCCTTGGCCTGTCCCTCCGCCAGCTCCTCACCACCTTCCTGCGTGCTCCGCTGCGCCCGCAGCATGTCGAGCGCGACCAGCCACAGAATCAGTCCCCCGGCGATCCGGAACGCGGGGAGAGTGATCCCGAAGAGCTTGAAGATGAGGCTCCCCGCCGCGGTGAAGACCAGGAGAATCCCCGCCATGCCGGCGCAGGCGCGGAACGCGGTGCGACGGCGGTGCTCGGGCGACTCATCCTGGGTGATGACGAGATAGGCGGGGACGGCGGCCAGCGGGTCCACGATGAACAGGACCGAGGTGAACGTCACCAGTGCCGCCTGGACGAAGCCTTGCATGCCGCCGCGCCTACGGTCCCTGCCGCGCCAGCTCGATCTGCACGAGCCGGGTGACCTGGTTGAGCGGGCGGCCGGTCTCGAACGGGCCCTGGACCGGTGTCCAGGAGAACGCGATCGTGACCGAGACCGGGTCGAGCGGGCCGTCCTCGCACAGGGGCGGCGACCAGGTGACCTCTTCCAGTTCCTCCGACTCGGGGGCGCCGAGTCTCCGGAGCACCTCCTCCAGGCGCTGTCCCACCCGCACGCCGGTCGGCATCCTGGCCGCGCGACCGGTCGCGACCATCCGCTCGACCCGTTCCTCCCGGCCGACTTCCACCTGCAGGCCGGGGTAGGCGAGGATCAGGGTCTCGTACGCGCCGCCATCATCCTCGCCCCGCCTCGTCGTGCGGCTCCCCGGCTCGCCGAGGAGACCGACGACCGAGTCGTGCGGCATCGCGAGATGCACGCCGTTGAGTGCCGCCTCCGACTGGCGGAGGCAGTAGTCCGGCGCACGGGTGGGCGGGTGGAGGATCAGCACGACGGCGACGGCAAGCGGGAGCGGCATCGGGTCCGGGTCAGGTCCGGCGCGCCCGGGCCGCCAGCGTCCAGAACCGGGCTTCGGAAATGATGGTCACGCGATGGCCCTTCGCGGCGAGCCGGCGAACCTCCATCAACTTGATGCCGCCGCTCCGTCCGGCGATCTGCTGCGCATTGGGCCGGCCCCGCACGAGGATGTCGGTGCCCGGGCCGGGGCTCGCCTGAAAGGTGGCGCCGGCCCGGCGCGCCGCGGCGACCGCCTCCCGCCGGGGGCGGCTCAGGAAGCCGGTGAAGGAGACCCGTTTCCCGGCGAGACTCGCCACGCGACCGGTCGACAACGCCGCCGGGCGGTGGCGCAGCGCCGCGATCAGCTCTCCCGCGGACTCGTAGCGTTTGGCCCGGGCTCCGAGGCAGCGATGGACCACTTCCTTCAGATGGTCGCTGCAGGGGAGCCGGCGCACATCCTGGCTCCGCACCGGGCTGCGGACATCGCCCCGGAGGAGCATCGCGATCAGCTGCCCCACCTGGTACACGTCGTCCCGCTGCTGCCACTTCCGTACCTTCCCCCAGGCGATCTCGGTCGGGGCGCCGAGCGGATTGAAGGCATCGGCCGTGACGCCGCGCCGGGTGAGCTGGTGGGTGGCGATCCCGAAATCACCGAGCTTGAGCCGGTGCCCCTCGCAGACGAAGACGTTGAACGGGGTCAGGTCCCGGTGGAGCGCCTGGCCGCGGTGCAGGACGTCGAGGGTCGCGAGGATCCCCGCGATCTCGCGCCGGACATAGCGCTCCGGCTGGCCGCCGGCGGCGCTGAGCCAGGCTGCGAGGTCGCCATGCTCCGCATACTCCATGACGAGGCAGTACCGGGTCCCGGTCGGCTCCAGGAGCACGAACCGGTCGAAGGTCCGGAGCGCGCGCGCCTCGCGGTCGAGCAGCTGGGCGAAGTACGCCTCGCGGATCCAGCCGGCGATCGACGCGCTGAACTTCACGCAGACCTGCGCCGGCAGGGGACCGGCCGGGGTCGGGGTCGCGAGGTGGATCTCGCCGAAGCCACCCTTGCCGATCAGGCGGTCGAGCCGGTACCCCCGTCCCGTCTCGGAGCTCCGGACGACGGGCCCGCCCGGGTCAGCGGGGCGGCTGGGGGTTGGAACGGGTCGAGGCGCTGTCGGGGGCATCGGGGATCGTCGCGCCGGCCTTCTTGCGGTAGAAGTTGATCTTGGCGAGCGCCGCGGCACCGGTGTTCTGCTTGAGCTTGAACACCACCGCCTCGGCGGTAGACTCCGATTCGGTCGTGATGGTCAGGAATTCCTGCTTGCGGCTCCCGGCGAGCGAGCCGAAGAGCAGCTTCTTGCCCACGCTCGCATCCCGGATGTCGGTCGACCGCTCCACCTGGGTGATGGTCACCATGGGAATGTCGAAGATCTGCCCGCCGTTCTTGTCCGCGAACTTGATCCCCTCGGCGCTCAGCACCAGCATCCCCTTCTGCTTCTCCTCGAAGCCGCCCTTGCCGGTGAAGTACTCGACGTCGGCGACGATGTCCTGCGCGGCGAGACGCGGGGCGGCGGTGGCGGTGACGAGGAGCAGGGTCGCGAGCGGCAGCAGGCGCATCGGTGCCTCGGAACGGGATGACGTGGGGGCGTGAAGGACGCGGTGAAATGTAGCGCCGGAGGCGGATACCGCCGAATCGGGCTAGACGGCGTCGGCCACGCGGCTCCGGCGGGCATGCCAGCGGGCCGGCGTCACGTCGCGGAGCCGGAGTGGCACGAGGGGGGCGGCCTCTTCCAGCAGGAGAATGGCCTCGACATCCGAGACGGGCCGGCCGATGACCGTGCTGACATACCGCGCCATGTGCGGCTCCGGCCGCATGGTGTTCGCACCGAGCAGCATGCGCAGGTACTGGAACCCGGCCAGCGTGAGCGTGGGAATGCGGAGGGTCAGGTAGTCCTGCGGCCGGGCGCAGGCGGCCCAGGCCTTGAGGCGGGCCGCCTCGGTGCCGGGGCCGGCTTCGGCCACCCGGGTGAGGACGTCCGCCAGCGCGATCAGCACTGCGGCGGGGGTAGGGTCGTTGGTCTCGAGCACCTCGCGGGCAAACAACGCGGGCGAGCGATAGGTCCCGAGCAGCACGTGGAGGTCACGGATCGACTCCACCGCGGGGAACCGGTCCCGGAAGGCGTCCAGCCGCGGCTCGACCGGCCGGTTGTCTGCCCGCCGCATCGAGAGCACGCAGTCGATGAGCCGGAGCGCCAGCGGGCGGAACCAGGAGCGATCGGACGCAGGCTCGATGGCGCCGAAGTCGCGGCGGAGTGCGGTGGCGAGTACTTCCGGGTCGGTCATTGACGACGATGCGGATGCAGAGGGGAGATAAGCTGGCCTCCCGTCCCCGCCCGCGCAAGCGCCGCCCCCGGCCGTTACGGTGGCGGAACGGCGGGGACCGCCGAGGCGAGCGCCGCGATGCCCATCGGGGCGATGCTCGCGGTCGCGCCGCTGAGCGCCCGGCGGTGGTAGTCGATCTGGCCGAGGTGGAAGCCGAGATGCACCACGAGGTGCACGAGGAAGTCCGCGGTCTCGAGCGTGCGGCCGTCCACCGGGTGCGGGAACGGCGCCCGAAGGTCCGTCTCCGTCAGCCGCGCGAGGCCCTGCAGCACCTCGGCCTCGGTCGCCGCGAGGAGGTGGAGCAACTCCTCCCTCGGCACCGGCGGCGCCTGGAACTCCGCGTCGCGCTGGCGGCGGTACCCGCTCCCACCGATCGCCGCGCCCACGAAGTGGCGGAGATTGCCGCAGAGGTGGCGGCAGAGGACGCCCCCGGAATTGGGCAGTCCCGGCGCCGTCCGCCAGATAGCGGCGTCGTCGGGGTAGGCCTCGATCTCCCGGCGGAGCGCGGTGAGATCGCGGCGGAGGATGGCGCTGAGGGTCGTCGTGAGCATGGCTTCAGCTCGGCCGCGTGACGAGCCAGAGCCCCACCAGGCAGAGCCCCACCCCGGCGAGCCGGCCCGGCGTCACCTGCTCCTGCAGAAAGACCGCGCCGATCCCCACGAAGACGATCGCGACGATCACGTTCGCGGTGAGCGAGGCGGTGCTGAGCACCCAGCCCGCCCGGTAGGCGAGCAGAAACCCCAGCTCGATCGCGACGATGCCCACGCCTACCAGGAGCGAGGTGGCGTTGAGCGGGCGCCAGGCGGCCCGCAGATCGATCCCGCGGGCGAGGAGCGGCCAGGTGGCCGCGGTGGCGATGAGGGCGACTATATATGCCGCGAACGTCGCGACGATCGGGTGCGCGCCCGCGGGAATCTTCCGCTGGCCGAGGTGATAGACCACGTTGCCGAGGACGACGAGGGCGATGGAAAGCCAGGCCATGGAGTCGATGGAGTGAAGGCGTGAGGGTCGCACAAGTATAACGGCGGTCACCTCTCGCCCGGCGAAACCGGGGCGGATGGGGCCGGCGCGCCCCGGCAGCGCGCCGGACACCCCGGCCACGCGGTCCCCCGGTAGCGGCCGAGGATGGTACCGACCAGCACGAGGAGCCGGAAGAAGATTCCTTGCAGGAGGGGCGGCATGAGCAGGACGGCCTGCGTCTGCCGGTGCCGCAGGGCGGCGTGCGCCAGGTAGACGAGCGGCGGGCGGCCCGGCGGACCGGCATTCATGATCTCGAAGATGGCCTCGAGATACCGGTCGAGATCCACCGCGGGGCGCACCGAGCCCTCGAAGGCGAGCGGGACCTCGCCGGCGTTCCACCAACGGTGCGGCACACCGCGGGGCAACCGCACCGACTCGCCCGCCGCCACCGTGTGCTGCGTGCCTCCCACCTGGGCCGAAAGCACACCCGCCGTCACTCGGCCCTCTTCGTCCTCCAGGTAGTGCACGTGCAGTGGCGGTCCCTCCTGGCGGGGAGGGAGCGAGCCCGTGAGCCGGAAGACCGGCGTGCCGGCCTCGGAAGCCCGGGTGATCTCGAGGACCTCGCCGGTGTGGCGGTTCTCGAGACGAAGAGCGGAGTATCCGCGGTTCTCCTCCATCAATCCGACTCCGTGACGTGACCGCGAACGACAGGGCCCAGGGTCACGATCTGCCCGGCGTGCCGGGACGCATGCTCCGCGGCGTGGACGATCAGGCCCAGCGTGGTGGAGGGGAGCCGTTTCCTGCCGACTTCACGACTGGCGAGCAGGGCCTCCGGCGCGAGGGCCCTGAAATAATGGAGGGCGCCATCGATCGACCGCGACAGCCCGGTCAGGAGCGACACCCGGTCGGGCCGGTCCTGGTGCGCGGTCTTCTCCCGGGCGAGGGCCTGCAGCTGGTCGGGGGAGAGCGGCTCGCCGCGCGAGTAGGTCAGCAGCCGGTCGATACTCCCCGCGAGGTGCAGCAGGTGGAAGCCGACCGACGCGACGCCGGCCGGCCGGCTCCACAGCTCCGCGTCGGACAGGGCCGCGACCACCGGCTCCACATCCTCGCGGACCTGGAGCAGGGCGTGGGCGGCAGGCTGGAGATACGGAGAGATGCCCGGGAGCGGTCCGCGGAGCCAGACCTCGGGAGGGGTGGCCATGCCCGAAGCTACTGCCGGGCATGGATCAGTGCGAGCCCACCCCGAGACGGAGTGCGGTCAGGCCGATCGTGTCGACCAGCCCGTGTGCGATGATCAGCGGCCAGAGGTTCCGGCCGTTGAGGGCATAGACCGCCGAGGAGGTGAGCCCGATGGCGAACGTGTTGAGCACGCCGCGGGGCCCGAGGTACCAATGGGCCAGGCCGAACAGGAGTGCCTGGCCGATCGCGCCGGCGACCCGCGCGGCGCGGCCGTCGCCCAGCAGGCGAGCCAGCCGCGTATTGAAGAACCCGCGGTAGAGCATCTCCTCGCCGAAGGCCGCGCTCCCCCAGGCGGCCGGCAGGAGCATCAGGAGGAACCACCAGGTGTTGCGGAGGTCGCCGAGCCGCTCGGTGTGCTGTGGCGGCCAGCCGAGGGCGGTGACGACCGGCTCGAGAAAGAGTGGCAGCACGGCGACGATGACGATCGCCGCGCCGAACGCCCAGCCGAGCGCGGCGGGGATGCTCGCCGGTCTCCGGAGGCCGAGTGCGCGCCACGACTCGCCATTGCGGCGCAGCAGCCACGACGCGAACACCAGCGTCGCCACCAGCGAGAGCTGCCCGGCCAGGAAGCCGACGCCCAGCGCCAGCAGCAGCCGTCGCAGCGCGTACTTCACCGCCAGCACCGCAACGATGTTCCAGGCATCGCGCGTGCGGTGGGAGACGGGGATGCTGGGGGGAAGCGCGGAGACGGATGCGGCGGGGAATGAACCGGGCACGGCGCAGCGTACGCCGGGTGCGCCGCACCGGTTTCGCGTCACCCACGGGCGCTCAGTCGATAGAACGATCCGCGCGCCGAGCGCGGAGAGTCACCGGCCGTCGGCGCGGAAGATGCGCCGCACCTCGACATACGGCTCGCCGTCCGCGGTCTCGCGCCGGAGCGCCAGCCGGTCACCCGACACATCCAGCACCTCGCGCCAGCCGGGCAGGGTATGGAGTGGAAGCGCCGGCAGGAGGACCTCACCGAGCGCCTTGCCCTCGGGCGAGACCACCAGCCAGCGGCGCCCCGTATCGGCGGGTGCGGCGAAGAGCCCGAGCCAGACCTCTCCACCATCGCCGATGCCCAGGCCGGCGAGGGCCGGCAGGGCGGGGACGGCCGGCGCATCGCGAATCGCGTCGCGATAGGCCTTCACCGCATCGGAGAAATCCGATTCGAGCGTCTTCTCCCACTGCGTGCGCATCTCACTCGTGGCCGTCCCGCCCGGTTGGGGACCGACCAGGTGCAGAACGGCCTGGGTGTCGCGGTAGAGCGTCAGGTCCAGTGAATCGGTGACGGAGATAGCGGCGAAATCCCCGCGGGCCTGGGTGAGCGCGGTCCGTGCGAAGGGCGGCGCCAGATGGCCGATGGGAACCGTGGCCCGCTCGAGGCCGGGCCAGGTACCGAGTGTCGCCCGCCGGGTTCCATCCACATCGAACAGCATGAGCGGGCTCGAGTCGCGCCGGAACGCGCCGACCATACCCCAGGTTTCGTCCCGGTTCGGGCGCTGCTGCCAGTAGGTCGCGAGAATCTGGCCGCTGGAGAGGAGGGTCAGCGGTTCGACCTCGTGACTGGGGGAGAGGCTCCCGAGATAGCGGGTCACCCGTGCGCCGCCCTTGGGCGTCAGGCGCGTCACCCGGCCGTCGCCCAGGTCACCCACCAGCAGCGTTCCGTCGGCGGCCAGTCCCAGCCGGTAGATCCACCTGTACTCCCCGGGACCATCACCCGCGCGCCCGAGGAGCTGGAGCAGGCGGCCGTCCGGCCCGAAGACCAGCAGGTCATTGATCCGGGAGACGATCAGGATGGAGTCGGGGGTGAGCCGCGCGTCGAGATAGCGGTCGAGCGTCGCCGAATCGTGGCTCAGCGTGGTGTAGAGCACCTCGGTTCGCCACACCGGCGCCGCCCCCGGCGCGGAAGGGTCGAGGTGAACGATCGGTACGCCGGTCGCCGCCGCGGGTAACGCCTCGTGCCGCGGGCCACAGCCGCCGAGGACGAACAGGATGGATGCCGTGGCAGGTACCCCGAGGTGCCGGGCGGGGATGAATCGCATGTCGCTCAGACCTCGCCCGGGGCGCCCGTCGCCTCGAGACTCCTCCTCCACAACTCGCCGGCCAGGCCGGCCTGGTGCGCCAGGGGGTTGGTGGGCGCCTCCCGCTCCTTCACGTAGTACCGCCCGGACACGGTCCCGAGCTCCGGGGCGGTGGCACAGAAGAGCGGAGTCCGCGCGCCTTCCTCGTTGGAAATCAGAAACAGCTTGATCAGCCACTGGAGCGGAGCCGGCAGGGCCCGCCAGATGTTGCTCGCGACGCCACCGGGGTGGAGGGCGCAGGTCGTGACCCTGCTGCCGGCGAGGCGCCGGGTCAGCTCGTTCGCGTGGAGGATGTTCATCAGCTTCGTCGCGGCATAGTCCTGGAACGTCCCGTTGACGCGGGATGGGGTGGTGGTCAGCAGGCTCCAATCGAGCTCTTTCACCGAGCGGTGGGCGACACTCGAGACGTTGACGATCCTCCCCTGCGGGGCGCTTCGCAGCGATGGCAGGAGCAGTTGGGTGAAGAGGAACGGGCCGAGGTGGTTCGTGGCGTAGGTCAGGTGGTAGCCATCGGCGCTGACACCCCTGGTGCCCGCGACGCCGGCGTTGTTCACCAGGACGTCGAGCGAGGGATGGCGCTGTCGTATTTCCCCGGCGGCCCGCCGCACCGAGCTCCAGTCAGCGAGGTCGAGAGGGAGGAGCTCGGTGGTGGCGTGCGGATGGGCCGACCTGATCGCCGCCTCCGCAGCGGCGGTCCGCTCCACGGAGCGCCCGGCCAGGATGACGGTGGCGCGGCGGGCCGCGAGGGCTTCCGAGAGCGCGAAGCCGATCCCCGAGTTGGCCCCGGTGACCAGGAAGCTTCGTCCCAGCAGATCGGGCACGGGCATGATGCGATCCGATGTCCGGGCCGAGGCCGGCATCGAAGTGGCCGAACTCGTGCGCCTGGGTGAGGAAGCCGTCCGATGCGTGGCCGCCGGGGATCAGTGGGTCCGGTCGCTCATCACGGCGAGGACCTCGATGTCGTAGACCCGAACCGTGTTCGGTGGCACGACGCCCTGGTCGAGTGCGCTCGGCCCGATGTGCGCCGGGACGAGAATCCGGCGCCGCTCCCCCTGCTTCATCCCCGCGATCCCGCCCTCGGCGCCGCGCATGGCCTGCCGCGTGGTGAAGGAGACGGTGATCGGCGTGCGGATGGTCCGGGTGGAGTGGAGCACCCGGCCGTCCATGAGGCTGACGGTCTCGTGGATGAGCACCCGGTCGTCCCCTATCGCCGCGGGGCCCCGACCGCTCGAGAGCACCTGGTAGGACACGCCCGAGGTCGTGCTGGTCCAGAACATCTCCATCGGGCGGTCGAGGCGAAGATGGGTGCGTCCCGACTGGGGCGCGGCCACGGTCAGACAGAAGATGGGGAGCAGCAGCGAGAGCGGCATCGAGGACTCGGAGGGAGGGGGAGTATTCAGGGGTCCGCTGTAAGCTGACCGGAGCGGGGCCGGCACGCAAGCGAGCCCGCGGCTACTCGCCCAGCGGAACCTCCTTCCAGGTCCCCGAGTCGAGGATCCAGAGCTGGCCGAGCGGCGCGGTGTCGTACCCGCCGAAGTAGTAGAGCCGGTGGCGGGCCGGGTCGCTGACAAGCGTGGCGCCGGCCCGTCCCGAAGGCCGGTGTGCCGGCTGCGGCAGCCGGCTCCAGCGGCTGCCATCCCAGCTCCAGGCATCGTCGTAGTATGGACCGCGCCCGCTCCCCTGTCCGCCGACCAGCAGGATCCGCCCGCCGGCAGCATCGTAGGCCAGGCCATAGGTCTGCCGCGGAGCCGGGCTCACATCGGGCGAACGCCGCCAGGCCTGACCATCCCATTCCCAGACGCCGGCGTCGGGACCTCCGAAGAGTACCGGGACCACGAGGAGCCTGCGGACCGGGTCGTAGACCGCCGCGCCGAACCCGGTGCGGCGCGGGCCGGCGCTGTCCGCGAGGACCCAGCGGCCACCCCGCCAGCGCCAGATGCGGAGCGGACGCAGGACGGTGTCCCCACCAGCCGCCGGCCCCTCCAGGAGCAGCATGCTCCCCAGCGCCTCGTGGTACACCAGCGATGCGTTGCGACCGCGATCGGTGACGCAGCTCCCGTCGTCCACCCGGGTCCAGCGTCCCTCCGCGAACCGCCAGGTGTCGCAGTAGAGGGTGAGCGGCGGGGCGTGCATCCCGCCGAAGAGAAAGACCGCGTCCTCGCGCGGGTCGACGCCGAGCGCGTGCCCCACGCGCGGCGGCGGCGAGCCCGCCGAGTCCACCAGGCGGGACCAGCTCCCATCCCAGCTCCAGGTCCCGCTCGACCACTGGCCGTTGGACGACCCGCCGATCAGGAGCAGCGCGCCGGTGCGGGGATGCAGGGCGACGGCCTCGCCGTGGAGCGGCGAGAGCGGCGCCTGCGCACTGAGGCCCGGTGCGGGGCCGGCAGCGATCAGGAGTGCGAGGAGAACGCGGGACCGCAGGATCGTACCCTCGGCGGGATCGGGGCGCGTGACAGGATCGCCTTGCTTACGCGGGGCCGGGACGGGGGGTTGCAGCGCCCGGCTGACGATTCCTGCGGTGGCCGCCTCGGGCGGCGCGGGACCTACACGCTCGCGCCGAAGAGCCGGCCGACGAGTGCCGTCACGCCCATCGCGACGGCGCCCCAGAAACCGACCCGCAGCGACCCGCGGAGAAGCGGCGCGCCTCCGAGCTTCGCGGCCAGCGCGCCCAGGGCAAGCAGCAGCACGAGCGTGACTCCCGCGACACTCGATGTCACCACGCCGAGGGGGAGGAGGGCCACGAGCAGCACCGGCGGGAGCGCGCCCGCCGCGAAGGCCGCGGCGGAGGCCAGCGCCGCCTGGAGCGGGCGCGCCTGGGAGGACTCGGTCATGCCGAGTTCGTCACGGGCGTGCGCGGCCAGCACGTCGTGCCCGGCCAGCTCCCGGGCAACCTGGTCCGCGAGCGCGGCGCTGAGTCCCCGCGCGCGGTAGATCCCCGCCAGCTCCTCGTGCTCGGCGGCCGGGTCGGCCGCGAGCTCCCGGCGCTCGCGGGCCAGATCGGCCTGCTCGGTGTCCGCCTGCGAGCTGACCGAGACATACTCGCCCGCGGCCATCGACAGCGCGCCGGCCACCAGGCCCGCGAGGCCCGCGAGCAGGACCGGCCCTTTCTCGGTCTGCGCCGCGGCGACACCGACGATCAGGCTGCTGGTGGAGATCAGGCCGTCGTTGGCGCCGAGGACAGCGGCGCGCAGCCAGCCGATGTGCGCGGTACGGTGAAACTCCCGATGCGGCATGGAGACCCTCCTGAACGCCGGTGAAGGTCAGGACCCGAAGAGGAGACTTCGCAGGCCGTAGGCCCAGAGGTAGAGGCCGAGACCGAACACCGTGTGTGTGCCCAGGCTCTTGAGGCGCGCCTGGTTGGGCCGTGGTGTCTTCGATGCGGCGAATCCGAGCCCGAACGCGGGCTGCATGACGAAGAGCGGGATCAGCACGGTGACCACGCCGAACGCCAGCGCCGGGAGCAGGGTGGGCCGCTCCAGCCAGCTCCCCGAGACCAGGAGGACGAACCCCAGCCCCAGGCCGGTGCCGATGAGATAATGCACCGCCCACCCCAGCGGGCACTCCCGGGGCTTGGGCGCCGCGGCCACGATGCTCCGGTGGACGAATGTGCCGCCGGGCATGTACAGCACCCAGCGTCCAAGCAGGCAGTAGTTGAGCGAGGGAATGTTGAAGCCCCGCTTGAGCGCCAGCGCCCAGAGGTCGATCAGCGCGGTGGCGCCGAGCCCGATGAGGACCGCGCCAAGCAGGTGCCTGGGGTCGAGCATCATGTCTGCCTCAACGTTTCAGGCCGAGTCGTGTCGGCTGGAAGGTGGGCGAGGCAGGACGGGTTTTCAAGCGAACGCTACGACGCGGGGCACTCGTCCGGCAGCGCGGCCGGGTCCGGGGAGCCCGTCTCCCCAGGCGGGGGAAATGGCTGCTTGAAGGTGAACGCCTCCGGCGTGCTCCCCTGCTGCCGGAGCGACTCCAGCCGGGCCATGCCCTCCTGGAGCGTCGGCCGATGGCCCGCGTGCACCCACCACAGGACCAGCGACGCGTCCCCCATCCGTGCGAACCACTCCCGGCGTCGCGCCATCACCTCCACGTGCGCGGTGCGGTAGGTGTAGTGATGCAGCGCCTCCGGACTCTCCCACACCGAGAAATTCACCAGGATCCGGGGATCGTCCCAGGCCCGGAGGGCCGTGGCGTTGCCGTCTTCCGTCTGGAAGCGCCAGACGAAGCCCGGCGCCCCGTCCGCGAGTGCGTTGATGCGGTCGAGCTCGGCCACGAAGCTCGCCATTTCCGGCGCATCGAGGGGTGCGAGCGCGCGGGCGACGTTCAGTTGGGCCAGATGATAGATGCGCATAGGGAGGAGGAAGCGCCAGGAAGCCCGGCGCGCGTCGCTAGTGTGTCACGAAACGTCATGAGTCCGGAAGCTCCAGCTCGACGTGCACCAGCCCGTCGGCGATCCGCTCCTTCCGGCGCAGGCCGCTGTGCGCAAAGACGTCCAGCATCTGGCGGTTGCCAGGCAGGACCTCGGCCTCGAACACGCGGTAGCCGAGGCGCCGGCCGATCACGACGAGATGCTCGAGCAGGAGCGTCCCGACCCCACGCCCCTGGTACGCATCCGCGACCACGAAGGCCACCTCGGCGCGGTCCTGGGGCGCGGGCCGGGAGGTGCGCACCGCGCGGCCGACCGCGATGGGGCGCGGGCCGCGCTCGGTTAGCACGTCGACCACCAGGGCGATGTGATTCAGGAAATCGAGTTCGGTGAAGTAGTCGAGCTCCGCCTCGGTCAGGTCGCGCTTCGCGCCCAGGAACCGATGGTAGATCGTGCGTTCGGAGAGGTGCTCGAAGCCGTCGCGCAGGGCCGTGCGATCCTCCGGACGGATCGCGCGGATGACCGCCGGGGTCCCGTCCCGCAGCACAGCGTCGGCGCGATACTCCGCGAGGCTCATGGCGGTCGCCGGCGACCTCATTCCCCGCCGGCAAGGGAGTCGCGAGGGTTCATTTCGGCTTCCAGAGCGCGGCATCGATGATCGACCAGAGATGGATGACCCAGCCGAGGAGGAAGAACCAGAGAATGCCGGCAAGCACGAACTGGACCAGGGCCATGAGGAGGCGGCCCTGCAGCAACTGCCCCAGCCCCGGAATGAAGAAGCTGGCCAGCGCGGCGATCACATTGCCCGTCGAACCCTGACCCGCCATGGTGCCTCCCGTGAGCGTGTGGAGATAAGGATAGCGAATGACGGGGCTTCGGGTCGTGAATCGCCGATGTCGAGCCTTGCCCGGTGCCGCCTGTGCATCCCACCTTCCATCATCCCGAGACGGTCCGCAGGATCGAATGGTTACGGTTACCACCGAAGGCACTGATCTGGTCCTCGAAGTACAGGGTCTCGACAAGCTCTGGAGTCTCCGGAGCAGGCTGGTCATTCCTCTCGCCCACGTCCGGAGCGTCCGGCGGGAGCCGGATGCCGCGCGCCGGTGGTTCCAGGGCTTCAAGCTCGCCGGATCGCACATCCCCGGCGTCCTGACGGCGGGGACCTTCTACCAGGACGGGAAGCTGGTGTTCTGGGACGTTCACGACCCGGAGAAGGCCGTGGCCTTCGAGTTGCGCGACGAACGCTACGAACGGCTGATCGTGGAGGTGGAGCACCCCGACACCACGGTCCGCGAGATTGCGTCCAGGGTCGAGAGGGCGGCGCCGGCACGCTAGTCAGGCCGCCGCGTGGCGCCAGGTCGACGGTCGCGACGGACTCAGTCGACCTGGAAGACCGCGACCATCCCAAGATCGCGATGCTTCGGCTGGTCGGGTGCGTTCCGGAAGGCGCACTCGAGCGCGTACACGTCACCCGGTTTGAGCGGCGCGAGGAGTTCCTGCACCGTCGAGTCCGCCGGGCCCACGATCAGCACCCCGCCATCCCCATCGATCACCGAGTCGGTGATGGTGTTCGTCGCCAGCATCCGGAGCGCGGAGTCCCGGGAAATGCCCGGCCTGAATCGATAGAGCTGAACCTCGTGCAGTACCGTCCCTTCGTTGACCAGCCGGAACGCCGTCATCCCCGCCGGGACGGAGCCGGGGAAGCCGAAGGCGTAGTCACGCGCGACGATGCGAAGGTGCGAAATCGGCGCGGCGGCGGGACCGCACGAGGCAGTGATCATGAGGCCGGCGGCGAACACGGCCCGCAGGCGCAAGGAACGGATGGGCATGCGTCTCCTGGGTAGGGGGGACGCCGCCCTCGGGGCGGCGCGGCGGCGACAGGGGGCTACGCCGAACGGCGAGTGGGCTCCGGCGTGTCGAGCCAGGCCTCGGCCTCCTCCAGCGTCCGGAAGACCCCGACCTCCCGGCCCTCGTGCTCGCAGAAGGATTGGAGCATTCGCGCGACGCCGAAGGTGAAGTCGTCGGTCGCCACGAAGGCGCGGCGCGAGCTGCGCGAGAAGATCGAGACCTGGGCAAGCGTCTGCAGGAAGGCCGTGGAGACATCCAGCGCGGTGATGCCGCGGAGGTCACACAACTGGCGGTACCCCGGCCGGAACACCGGGTCATCCCGCATCCGCGCGTACAGCGCCATCGTTTCCGCCTCGGTCAGCGTGCCCGAGGCGGTGGTGCGGACGGTCTCGGTCTCGGCGTCGATCCGGTACTCGATGGCCATGGCGGCCTCGCGGTCCTGGGGGGCACTCCCAATATGGCACCGGATGGCATCGCGTCCAGTGGGGAGGGCAGGCCGCGTCGGGGGAGCCCGGCGGAGTCCGGTAGTTAGATGATCCTGAGGATGACTCCCGCTCGCCCCACAAGGTCGACCTCGGTCGCCTGGCCGAAACTCGTCCCACCCCGACCGAGATGGACCTTGTAGATGAGGCTCTGCGGGCCGGAATAGGATGCGACGACCCCCACCGGCCCGAGCCAGAGCGTGCCCTGACCGCCATAGGTGAGGCCGGTCGCCTGCTTCCAGCGGTCCGGCCCGGTGGGGAAGAAGCTCGACGGGGCGGGGAAGTCGTTCATCGAGGCGTACAATCCCGCGAGCGGGGCCACCTCGATACTGACCTGGGCGCGCGCCCTCCCGGCGATCGTGACCGCGGCCAGGAGCGCGAGGCACGGCCCGCGTACGGGCAGGTGCCGCACCTCAGGTCCGCTTCACGAGGCGGATGACATAGAGCAGGACGAGCGATCCCACCACCGCCACGATGATCCGGCCAAGGAAACCCCACGCGGCGATCCCGACGAGGCCGAACAGCCATCCGCCGAGAATGGCGCCAAGGACGCCGACCACGAGATCACCACCCAGCCCGAAGCCCGAGCCCTTCATGATCTTGCCGGCCAGCCAGCCGGCAATCAGGCCGATCACCAGAAACCAGATCAATCCTCGCGGTCCCATAGGCGCCTCCAGGTGAAATGCCGATACCCATACTACGAGAACTCGGCGGTCTGCGCGAGGTCCGGAAAAAGGCTCAGCCGCCGGAGCGGCAGCTCGGGCGGCTGAGGTGTCGGGCCAGCGAGCATGCACTCGCTGTCTTGAGAGCTCGGGAGAGACTCTCGTAGGCAACCGGACTGCGTCCTTACCTGTCGCCCGACGCTGACAACGTAATACCGGCGGTATGCAGGAAGCGGGAAGGACCGATGAGCGTCGCTTCAGCGATCCACGTGTCCGCGCCCGCCTAGGCCTGGGCGACGGTATGGCGTTCGACGGCCCCGTCCCAGCTCTCGTCGCCCACCGTCACGTACAGGTGCGCGTCGGAGATCGAAATCGCGAGGCGGGTCCGCCGGTCGAGCCGCGCCGCCAGGGCCTCCAGCAGCGTCCGGTCGAGGCTGTAGACCTCCAGCGCCTCCGCGTTGTGGATCCGTTCCCCGGCCAGCTGGCCCAGCAGGATTCTCGGCTCCTTGTGGGTGTACACCACGACGCGCGGGACGGTCAGGCTCGCCTTGTGGAGCCGCGCCGGGTCCGGCGCCCCGATGTCGATCCACGTGGTCATCGAGCCGGTGAGGTCGCGGACGGCGAGGGCCGGCTCTCCCGGTTCGGTGAAGCCCTTCCCGAAGCTGAGCCCCTCCCGGTACTCGAGACAATACGCCAGCACCCGGGTGAGCAGGAACTCAGTCGTCTCGGACGGCTGACACGCCACCCGCAGGCTCACGGATTCGTAGATCCCGCGGTCCACG
>DASZPT010000289.1:0-1940 GCA_035549935.1 Gemmatimonadales bacterium | reverse complement strand
TGGTTCCTCGGCGCCGGGTACGGCGGCGTGGCCCTCCTCCTTCTCGCCGGGGCCGCCGCGCTGATCGTCGCCGCGTACGTGCTGGTGGCCCGGCAGGGTGGCGAGGCGATCGACGGCACCACCGAGACTGCGGCCCTCCTGGTCCTCGCCCTGGGTGTGGTGGCGGGACTCGGCTACCCGCTCGTCACCAGCGCGATCGCCTCGGTGATGGTCCTCGCCCTCGCCGAGAAGACCCAGATCCACGGTGCCATTCGCCGGCTGGATGAACGGGAACTCAAGGCGGCGCTCCAGTTCGCGGTGCTCGCGCTGGTGGTCCTGCCGCTCCTGCCACCGGGGCCCTACGGGCCCTTCGACAGCATCCGGCCCCGCGCGCTCTGGGCCGTGGTCCTGATCTTCTCGGCCCTCAACTTCATTGGCTACGGCGCGTCGCGGGCCCTGGGCACACACCGCGGGTACATCCTCTCGGGGCTCCTGGGCGGGACCATCTCCTCGACCGCGGTCACGCTGCAATTCGCCCGGAAGAGCCGGGACGAGGCCGCCGCAGGTCGTGCGCTCGCCCTCGGCGTCGTGGGGGCCTGCACCGTGCTCCCCGTGCGCGTCACCATTCTCACCGCGCTGCTCAATCCCGCGATGGCGGTGGCCCTGGCGCCGTCGCTCGTTCCGCCTTTCCTGGCCGGCGCCGCGCTGCTGGTCGTCGGCTGGCTCCGCCATGAGGACACCGCCGAGCCTGTTCGTCCCGAGATCCGCAATCCGCTCGGGCTCCTGAGCTCGCTCCGGATGGCGCTGGCCTTCCAGGTCGTCCTCACGGCGCTTGGCTTGGTGCAGGCGCGGCTGGGCGAGGCGGGCGTCCATGCCTCCGCCGCGGTGCTCGGGCTCACCGATGTCGATGCGCTGACCTACGCCATGAGCCGGCTCGGCGCCACGGCGGATCTCGTCAGGCTCGGGGCGCGTGGCGTGGCGATCGGGGTGCTCTCGAACACCGTGCTCAAGGGCGTAATGGCGGCGGTGATCGGGCGGGGCGGGTTCCGCGGGATCGCGGTGGGTGGGCTCATCGGGCTGGCGCTGGCGAGCGCGGGGGGGCTCTGGCTCCTGCGCTGACGGGGCAACGGGCCGGGCGAGGGGCGGCGCTTCGACCGGGTCACGGCCAGAACTCCTCGACCGCGACTCGCCCCTCGGGCCCATGGGTCCAGAACTCGCTGGCATACAGTACCATCGCGCCGCCGGGCGCGAGATAGAGACCCGCCGCGGCCGCGAGGTTGCAGGCGGTGCAGACGATCCAGCGCTCGCCCTTCTCGCGCAGCGCGATGCGGCCTGGACGCTCAGGCTCCAGACGGTACCAGTGGAGGTGATCACGGCCCCGGGAAGGGGGCGGTACGGCGGTGTTGTGAGTGCCGACGAGGAAGACGGTCCCGTCGCATTGGGTGAGGAGGGCCAGCGACTGCAGTCCGGTGACGTTCAGCCCCGTCAGCACGCCGAGCCGGCGGTATCCGGCCGCGTCCGCGACCGCGCCCGTGTCGCCTGACAGATAGAAATCCAGGGCCTTCGAGCTGTGCACCCCGATGACGAGCAGGTAGTGCCCATCGGCCAGCCGGGTGAGCCCGACGGCGCTGGCCTCCCGCGGCTTCCGCTGGTCCCGCGAAGGCGCCGGCCGGAGCGCGCCGATGCGCCGTGGAGCCAGGGGCGCGCTGACATCGTAGAACACCACCCGGCCCCCGGGGGCCCCATCCAAGGGGACCAGCAGCAGATCGCCGAGGAGCGCCAGCCCCCCCGCGTGGCGGAAGCCGGTGTCGTACGGGAGGGTGCCCACCGTGACGCCGCGCATCGGCTCGACCGCAGTCTCCCGGTCCGGATGAAGCCGTTCCGCCGGCCCCTTGCCGACCTGGACGACAATGACCGAGCGATCGCCGCCGCTCCGGGAGACGTAGAGCACGGTGATCGAA
>DASZPT010000288.1:0-3865 GCA_035549935.1 Gemmatimonadales bacterium | reverse complement strand
TGAAGAGCGTCTGGTTGTCGTCCCCGCCCCACGCCATGTTGGCGACGTGCTCCGGCGGCGTGATGAGGCCGAGCAGCCTGCCGTCGGGGGAAAGGACATAGACCCCCTTCGGCCCCGCCGCGTAGACGTTCCCCAGCGCGTCGACCTTGATCCCGTCCCAGCAGTCCTCGCCCGGCTCGGTCTTCGTGATATCGTAGAAGTCCCGAGGGTTGGCGAAGGTCCCGTCGGCCAGGACATCGTAGGCCATGATGACCTTGTGCCTGGGGTCCCAGTTGTCGACGTACGCGGTCTTCTCGTCCGGCGAGAAGGCGATACCGTTCGGGCCCGCGAGGTCCTTCGTGAGGAGCGTGAGCCGCCCGTCGCGGAGGAGATACACGCCGCTCCACGGCGTTTCCTTCGCGGGGTCCTGGAAGACCTTGGGCAGGCCGAAAGGCGGATCGGTGATGTACAGGCTGCCGTCCGAGCGGTAGACCAGGTCGTTGGGGCTGTTGAGCCGCATCCCCTGGTAGCGGTCGGCCAGGACGGTCACGGCCCCGGTGCGCTCCACCCGGATCACGCGGCGGTTGCCATGCTGATCGATCGTCACCCGTCCCTCGCGGTCCAGGGCGAGGCCGTTGCTCCCCGGCTGGTGATACTCGCCGATGTCGACCCCGGCGTAGCCGCTCTTGGTGCGATACACCGTGACCTGCCCGTCCGGCGACCAGCGATAGATCGTGTTGGTATTGGGATCGCTGAAGAGCAGGTAGCCGCCTTCCGGCACCCAGACGGGTCCCTCGGTGAACTCGAACCCGCTGGCGAGCTTCTCGATCCTGGCGTCCTTCCCCACCAGCCGGTCGAAGGCCGCGCCCAGGCGCGTGATCGTGCCGCCTGCGTCCCGGCCGACCTTCGCCTGAGCGGGGGTGTAGAAGTCGAGCGTGGCGGAACGGATCCAGATGTAGTTGACCGGGGGATTCGAGACCGGGGCGTTCATGCCGAAGATCGCGAGCTGGTAGCGGTCGCCCGGCCGCGCATCGCGGGTGAGGACCACCCGGTTCGGCGCGTTGAACCCCTTCACCAGCTGGCCCCCGGTCTGCCCCAGCACCACCGGCAGCTTCCCGTTGACCCAGACCTCGGCGTAGTCGTCGACCACCAGCTCGAAGACCACGGTCATGCCGGTCGGATCGATCTTCCCGACCCGCGCCGGGACCGTGACGTCGATGCGATACCAGTTGAACGAGAACTTGCCGTTCCCGCGGCGGGCCTGGAT
The DNA here is from genome assembly GCA_035549935.1 of Gemmatimonadales bacterium. Taxonomy (GTDB): domain Bacteria; phylum Gemmatimonadota; class Gemmatimonadetes; order Gemmatimonadales; family GWC2-71-9; genus JADJOM01. The sequence continues at coordinate 2,619 of DASZPT010000288.1, read as the reverse complement.
CGACTCGGCGGGAAAGCTGAGCCACGACGAGTCGTCGAAGTCGGCAGCCCCGGCGTGCGGGGTGATGTCGCTGGTGCGGTTGGGCGGGCCCGAGGGCCGGAGGTCGGTCCCCGGTGCCCGGTGATCCACCTCGATGAAGCGGGCGTCGCTGTAGCGCCACCGGCCGCCGACCAGCGACGCGCCCGCCGTGGTGCCAAGATCGATGATCGCCGAGGGCTTGCCGTAGGGGGCATCGCCCGTCACCTGCGCCCGGGCCGCGACGGGCCCGAGCGCGGCGACGGCGGCCGCCAGGAGAAGGGCGTTGCGCATGGCGGCTACCGGACCTTGACCACGTAGTAGGTCAGGGTGCCCTTCACGTCCTGGAACCAGTGCGGCGTGCCGTTCGGCACGGTGATCACGTCGCCGCGGGTGAGCTTCCTGACCTCGCCGCCCTGGATCGAGTCGCCCCGGATCTCGTTCGCCTCGATGGTCTTCCCGTTCACCACCGTGCCGCCGGTCACCAGCGTGGCGCTCCCGTCCTGCACGTAGATCACGTCGGTGTCGAGGACGTGCACCTCGGCCATCCCCGGCTTGTCGCGGCGGGAGGCGTGGACCATGTAGTTCCGCCCTTCCCCGTCGAGCAGGACGCTGCCCCTGGCGAAGGCGGCCCGCACCGAGTCGTGGGGGAAGTAGCTCACGTTCATCACGTGCGCCGGCTGGGCGCTGGAGAGGCGGGTCGACACGCCGGCCGCACCGGCCATGGCGACTTCCTCGTCTTCGGCCGCGCTGGCCGCGCCGCTCACCCCGATGGCCCCGACGATCTGGCCGTCCACCACGATCGGCACGCCGCCGATGAGCGGGGTGAAGTCGACGGTGGTCATGGCAGTACGGCCCTTGTTGATCAGCTCCTCGAAGACGCGGGTCGGCTTCTTGAAGAGCGCGGCGGTGCGGGCCTTGCCGATGGAGACGTTGGCGCCGGCGGCGAAGGTGCCGTCGAGGCGCTCGAGGGCCATGAGGTTCCCGCCGTCATCCACGACCGCGATGACGCCGGTACCGGCCCTGGTGCGGGCGAAGGCGACGGCGGCCGCGATGACGTTGCGGGCGCCCTCGATGGTGAGCGACTTGTGTTCGGCGATCTGGGCGGACGCCGGCGTCGCGAAGGCGAGCGCCAGGGCCGCGAGGGTCAGGGTGCGCATGGGTCCAGGGTCCGGGGTCGGGGTCTGGGGACAAGTGGCCGGGGGTCAGGAGTCGGGGGCCGCTGGAAGGAGCCATCAGCCCCGACCCCCACCCCCGACCCCCGACCCCGGCCCTGCGGCTACTTCACGATCGCGTCGAACGAGGTCTCGCCGAGCACCACTTCGGCGAAGGAGCACCACACCTGCACCTTGGCCACGTCCTTGATGTAGCTCGGCAGGGTGATCTGGCGGTTGGTCTTGTCGCCCTTGATGCGGAACTGGTTCAGGAGATAGGTGTTCCCCTTCGAGTCCACGATCTGCCAGCTGGGCGCCGGGGTATCCGGAATGACGAAGTCATCGGACACCTTGAGAGTGATCTTGCCCATGTCGACGGTGGCGGTCACCGTGCCGGTGTTGGCCTTCACGCCGGCGAAGGGCTTGCTGGTGAACGTCTTCACCGGGGCCGCCGCGGCCGTGGTCACGGTCACGAGCGCCGCCATCACGGTCAGGGCCTTCAGGATCCCGCGCATCTTGCCTCCCTCATACAGTTGGTTGAATGCCGCGTTGGTGCGGTCGGGCTGTAAATGCGGGGGGAGGCTCGGAGGTTCCTGAGAGGGAGCAGAGGGTTTGGCGGTGCGAGCAGCCTTCGCTGGCCGGGACAGCTCCGAGGGTTCAACGCAGAGGCGCAGAGAGCGCAGAGGGCCGCAGAGGGTTCGTGGGTCGGGACGGGAATGATGAACAGATTGTCAGGGGTCGGATGAGTTGCTGGTGGTAGTCGCGCAGAGTGCACCTCTGGCTGTGGCCCTGGCCCCCTCGCCGATCCCTCTGCGCCTCTGCGTTGAATGCGGGCTATGCCGAGCGCGGAGCCCCAGACGCCCCCGGATGCCCGCAGAAGATGCAGCGCACCCGGAGATCGTGATGAAGCTTGGCACAGAACCGGTCCCGCGCGCTCACCCGACGCGCGACGAGTTCCGCCGCAAGCAGCATCCCGAGCAGCGGCCCGACGAAGTAGAGCCACCACCCGGTCCACACCCCGGCGAAGACCGCCGAGCCCACCGTGCGCGCCGGATTCATGCTCATCCCCGAGAGCGGTGCCTCGAAGGTGATGTAGAGCGCCACCAGCGTGCTCGCGAAGCATCCCGTGAACCGGGCCAGCGAGGGCCGGCTCGAGACGGTGAGCACCACCAGCATGAGCCCCAGGCTGATGATCACCTCCGCCAGGAATGCGACGAGGAGCCCCCAGCGTCCCGGCACGGTGGCGACGTAGTTCACCGCGGGATTCGCGATCCAGGGCCGGAAGAGGAGCACCGCGAGCCCGGTGCCTGCGAGTCCACCCACGAACTGCGCCAGGATGTAGCCCGCGAGGTCGTCGCGCTTCACCTTGCCGAGCCGGTGGAAGGTGAGCGTGACGGCGGGGTTGAGGTGCGCCCCCGAGCGACGCCCCCACGGCGAATAGATGTTGACG